>JADDQH010000072.1 GCA_016781485.1 Chloroflexota bacterium
CTGCCGCGCGGCCTCCTCGCGCCGCAGCTGCTCGGCGATGAGCCTCGCGATGTCCTGGCGCAGCCGCTGCTCCGCCGCTTCCTGCCGGGCGAGTTCCCGCCGTGCCTGCTGCTCGTTCCGGATCGTCCGCTGATACTCCCTGCGCTGCTGCTCCTGGAGCCGCTTCGTCTCCTGCTCCAGCCGTTCCAGCTTCTCCTGGGAGGCACCCAGCGCCGCTCGCTGTGCGCGGATCCGGATCTCCTGCCGCGCCGCCTCGAGGCGCAACCGATCGGTGTGGTAGCGCGTCGACGCGGTCATGCGGCGCAGTTCCTCGAGCGTCGCCTGGTCACGCTTGATCTGCTCCGCGAGCTCGGCGTCCTGGTCGCCCAGCCTCATGTAGGAGCCGACGTCCGCGAGGACCTCCGTGAACGATCCGGCCTCGACGATCTGCTCCAGCACACTCGTCTGCTGCGTCCGATACGCCTCGGCGAGACGCTGCGCAAGGATGCGTTGCCGTTCCTCCAGATCCTCTTGGCCCCGCGCCAGCTCGTCCTCGAGGACGCCGAGCGTCCAGTCGAGATGCTCGATCTCGCCGACGAGCTCCTCGTACCGCACTTCGACCGCGTGCAGCTCACGGGTGTTCGTCGCGATATCCGCTCGCACGTCGTCGAGGTCCGCGTGGGTCTCCTCGAGCTTCGACTTCGTCTGCGCGAGCGCGTCCTCGAGCCGCTCCTCGTCCGCCTGGAGACGATCGATGACGTCCGCCTGCTCGCTGATGCGGCCCAGGATCTCGCGCTGCCGCGCGCGCGCTTCGGAGAGCTGGTCGGCGCTCGCGACCGGTGCTGAGCCGATCGCAGAGAACGCGAGGGGGAAGGCAAGGAGGAAGAGGAAGAGCCTACGGCCGCGTGTCCTCGTGCCGCGCCTCATCAGCTTCGCATCGTCGTGCAGACGGCCTCCGGGTGAGCGCCCTCTCACGCTCGCTCGCATGCCCCCGCCGGTGCTGCGCCATCCGTGCGCCATGACGTGCTGCAGGGACGGCTCCGGCTCTGGGAATGATAGCGTCCGTCCCGGTCGCGCATGTCGCGATTCAGGCCGCGAGCGCGGCCACGAAGCCGGAGGTGATCAGGATCGGCCCGAACGGGATGACGCTTCGGCGCTCGATCCGCCGCGCGATGAGCAACGCGATCAGCACCAGCGACGAGATGACGGACGCGACGAAGAACCCCGACACGAGCAGCGTGACGCCGGACATGAGCCCGAGACTTACCGCGAGCTTCACGTCCCCGATGCCGAGGCCGCCGCGGAGCAGGAGATCCGTCGCCAGCAGGAACAACGGCGCGAGCACGCCGGCGACGAGAGCGCTGGGGACCGCGAGGCCCTTGTGCTCCAGCACCGGGTTCCAGCCGAGCAGGAGCACGGCGAGCGCCGCCGGGATCATCGGCAGCGTGATCAGATCCGGCAGCAGGCGCTGATCGAGGTCGGTCGCCATGAGCACCAGGAGCGCCGCGAAGTAGAGCGTCAGGATCGTCAGATCACGAGCGTCGGCGTAGCGGAAGCCCAGCAGGCCGAACGCAACGGTCCCCGTCATGACGAGCAGCAGCGTCCGCCAGTCGACCGCGCGGACGCGGCCGTCGTCGTGGCGCGGCCAGCGCGCGGCGAGCCGGTCGGCGAGCAGGCCGAACGTGGCACCCATGGCGGCGAAGGCGAGCGGCGAAGCGAGCGGCATCAGGATCAGTCGAACGCGTCTGTCCGCGACCGTCGCTCACGCAGCTGCATGCGGAGGGGACGTGGTCGTGACGTAGGGATCACCACCAGAACATGCCCGGCGGCATGCGCCCAATCCATCGTCCCAACGTCCTACCGCGTCCCTGGGCTTCCGGGACTTCCGCCGTAGTGGTGGCGGATGGGGTGGGTCGCCTCGATCTTGCCTCGCTCGCTCGGTGCGACTGAGCACCTCGCCTGCCCCGGCGCGTCCGGCGTCCCGCCGCCGTCAGCTCGGCCGGGACCCGTCACCGTCCGACGACGACGCGCCGGAGAGTGCCAGCTCCACGAGCGTCGCGTGCGTCACGCCGGTGGCGCCGCGCGGTGCCCACGGGGTCGCCTTGCGCAGGTACGCGCTGCCGCCGATGTCGAGGTGGGCCCAGGGTCGCGTGACGAACTCCCGCAGGAAGAGACCGCTCTTCACGAGCGTCCCCTCGGTGCCACCGGTGTTGTTGAAGTCCGCGTACCAGCTGTCCATGTCCGCCCGGTACTCGTCCACGAGGGGCACCTGCCAGTACCGCTCCCCTTGCCGGGCACCCGCCGACGCTACCTCCTCGTACCAGTCCTGCGGAGCACCGAACGCGCCGGTGATCAGCTTCCCGTAGGCGCGCTCGACCGCGCCCGTGAGCGTGGCGACATCGACGAGGTGCGTGGCCCCCTGCTGTTCCGCGTACGTCAACGCGTCACCCAGGATGAGGCGTCCCTCCGCGTCCGTGTTCTGGATCTCGACGACCTTGCCGTTCAGCCCGCGGACGACGTCGCCCGGTCGCGTCGAATGCGGCCCTGGCATGTTCTCCACGGCGGGGGCGACCGCCATCAGGGGCAGGTCGGGCGCCAGCCGAGCGACCGTCGCGATCGCATTGATGACGGTGCATGCGCCCGTCTTGTCCATCTTCATCTCTTCCATCCGCTCGGCGCCCTTGATGCTGATGCCGCCCGAGTCGAATGTCACGCCCTTGCCGACGAACGCGAGCAACCGCCCCTTGCCGTCCTTCTGCCCAGCGACCGCAGCGCGGGAGCGCAGGACGATGAAGCGTGGGGGGTTGTCGCTCCCCTTCCCGACCGCCAGGAACATCCCCATCCCCATCTCGGCCGCTCGCTCCGGCCCGATGATCTCGACGTCCAGCCCGCACTCGTTCCCGAGCGTCGTCGCCTCGTCCGCGAGGACTTCGGGGGAGACGTCGTTGGCGGCGCGTTGCGCGAGCCCCCTGACACGGTTCGCGCCCGCTCCGATCGTCTGGCCGCGCGACGCGGCCGCCGTCAGCACGGACGGATCGCCGCCCGTGACGACGAGGGTCAGTTCGTCCAGCCGCGGAGGCGCGGAGTCGACGCTGTCCCGGTAGATCGCGGCAGGCTCGTGCTCACCTTCGACGACGCCCCGCGTTACGAGCTCGACGAGGCCCGCCGTGTCGAGGCCGGCCGACGAGCCGAGCTGCGCCGGCAGCCAGACGGCGAGCCTGCTCACGCTCCGACCACCGAGGCGACGTTCGATCGAAGCGCCGAGCCGGACGGCCTGGACTCGGTCGAACTTGTCCCGCTCGCCGATGCCCATCCCGAGCACCCACCCCGCGCCCATCTCGGTGCCGCGCAGCAGTGCCGCGATGTGTGCCTTCCCGTTGAGCTCCCCGACGCGCCGGTACTCGGTCAGATCGCCGCCCAGCCGCCGGTCGAGCTCGGCAAGCGGCTCGGGCATCTCGTCGTCGGTCGAGACGGGGACCGCGAGAACCTCGGTGTCGACGTCCCAGGGCTGATCGGTGACGACGCGGATCTGCATGGCTCAGGGGCTCCTCAGGAGGGCGGCTGGGGGAAGTGGCGGCGCCACCGCGGGCAGGACCCACGGCAGGTGGTGGCGCACCTTCCCGGCAGTGTAGCCCACCGACCAGGGACGGGCTCCTTCCTCGGGGGGCGCGCCAGGCCGGTCGTCGCGGAGACCGACGAGCGCCTCGGAAAGACTCCCTCGAGCCCGCTCGATGTCGATGACGGCCTGGTTGAGCCCACCCTGTGCGATGTCCGCCATGACGACGACGAGCGAGTCGGTATCCGCGGGGAGCGCGGCCTGTGCCCGCTCCACGGCGTCGAGCGCCTGCCGGGCGGCTTCGGTCATCTCCCCGTCAGGCTCGTCGAGAAGCGTGTACAGCCGGAGGAGCGCGTCGTCGTAGACCCGCGCGCGCCGAAGCCAGTCGTCGAGCGTGGAGACGTCTGGCGTGGTCGAGAGGACATTCCGTATCGCGATCGCGCGGTCGAGGATCCGGAGCGCCAGGCGAATACCGCCCAGCGCATCTCCGTAGCGACCGCGCGTCCCCTCCCGGGTGGCCTCGAAGACCTGCTCGTCGTGCCGCTCGAGCTCCTCGGCGAGCTCGATGGCCGGCACGGACCCTACCGAAAGGCTGTTCCACGACCGCGAGAGCGGCTGGAGCGTCTCGATGGCCTCGGCGACCAGGCGCATGCGCTCGCGGGTCCGTCTCCCGACCCGGTCCGAGTCGGGCCCATAGGGGAGTTCCTCGTAGCGCGCCCGCAGGTCCGCGAGCCCGCCCTCGATGGCGTCGAGGAGTCGGCGCCCGGCGTCCAGCTCGGCGACGAGCTTGTCCACGCGCCGTGCGGTGAGGTGCGTGAGCGCCGCCCGGCCGCGCCCGCCAAGCTCCACGACCTGCGCCTCGAGCTCCTCGAGCCGGCCCACCATCGACGCCAGTCGCGGAGCCAGGACGGAATCCGCACGAGCGGTCAGTTCCGGGCGCGTGTCATCACCGGCCGGATGGTCGGCTCCCGCGACGATGCCCCCCACGCCGAGCGACATCACGAGTGCGAGGAAGCCCCATCCAAACGTCTTCCACGCTCCGTTCGAGCGCATCGCGCGCGAAGTCTAGCCGCGGCTACCGAAGTCGCGTCATCGAACCTTCGGCTCCTGGTCTCGGCGCCGCCGCCGCAGATAGCCGAGGTTGCCCTCCATCGGGAGCGGGTCGAAGCCGAACGCGACCCGGACCGAGTCGAGCGGGCCGACGTTGTCGAGCGCGAGCTGGCGCAGCTGGTCCGACGCGACAGGGAAGGGAAGCCTGGCCGCCTCGGAGGTTCGTGCCACGACCTTGATGAGCGGCAGCGGCATCGGGAGGATCACGCGCCGCTTGCCCATGCCGCGGATCACCTCCTCGGTCATCTCCCGGTAGGTCCAGTACCGCGGCCCGCCCAGCAGGTAACTGTGGCCCACGGTGTCCGGCCGTTCGAGGACCTGCAACACCACGCGCACCCAGTCCGAGACCGCGAACGGCTGGAACCGGCTCCGCTGCCCGCCCGCGATCGGCACGATGCCGGGCGACATCCGGACGAGGTCTGCGAGGATGTTGAAGAACCCGTCCCGCTCGCCCCACAGGAGCGACGGTTTGAGGATCGTCCAGTCGCGCCCAGACGCCGCGACGGCCTCCTCCGCTCGCGCCTTGGATGTCGCGTAGTGGAGCCGCGGGTCCTCCGTCACCCCCAGCGCCCCCTGGTGGACGAGCCGGCGGACGCCTGTCTCGCGCATCGCGTCAAGGACGTTGAGCGTTCCGATCGTGTTGACCCGCTCGAGGTCCCGTCCGCCGTTCCAGTCGCGAGCGACCGCAACGAGATGGATCACGGCGTCAACCTCACGGGTCGCGGGTGGCAGCGTCGACGGCCGCGTGACATCGCCCTTGGCAAAGTCGAGCGCGGTCCTTTGTCTCGCCGGGGTCCGCTCGAGGACCCGGTCGCGGGCGGCGTCGCCGCGGACCAGTGCTCGGACGCTGTGGCCCGCGTCAAGGAGCGCTGGGAGGAGGTGACTTCCGACGAACCCGGAAGCTCCCGTGACGAGCACCTTCGCCATGTTCCGTCTCCCCTGTCGGTCGAACGGCGAGTGAGAGCAGAGCCTCCACCAACCGCGATCGCCTCATCCACTCAGTGAGTGGACATGCTACTTGACTGTAGCAAGAAACGCAGCACGACGGATCGGCCGGCAGGACGGCGCTCGACGACGGTGGATGACCCAGGTGTGGACGGGCTGCCGTGGTCAGAATGTCGCCGTGACCAGCGACGACGAGCGGCCGGACGCGCGAGACGGCCACGTCCTCCCACCTGATCCCGACGCGGGACGCCGACGCGACGCCCTCGTCCCCGACCTCCCCGCCGAAACCTGGACGCTCCTCGAGCGGATGCCCAAGGCCGAGCTGCATCTCCACCTCGATGGCTCGCTGCGCCCAGAGACCGCGCTGGAGCTTGCGCGCGAGCGAGGGTCGGCGGGAGGGCTCGACCTGGATGCGATGCGGGCGCTGCTGATCGGCCCGGCTCAGGGGACCGATCAGGCCGAGCTCCTCCGCCGGTTCGACCTGCCGATCGCCATCCTCCAGGACGCCGAGGCGCTCGAGCGCGCGGCACGCGAGCTGGTCGAGGACGTGGCGGGGGACGGGACCCGCTACGTGGAGGTCAGGTGGGGTCCGGGGCTGCACACGCAGCGCGGCCTACGTCTTCGCGACGGGATCGCCGCGGTCGTGCGTGGCTGCAAGGTCGGGAGCGCCGACACGGGCGTCGCGGTCCGGCTCATCGCCGTCGCGCTCCGTTCCCACGACCCCGCGCTGAACGTCCGCGTCGCCGTCGAGTCCGCGCGCTTCGCCGGAGAGGGCCTGACAGGCTTCGACCTTGCCGGCCAGGAGGCCGCCTATCCCGATCCCCTGCTCCACCGCGCTGCATTCGAGGCGGCACGCGAAGAGGGCCTCTCGATCACGCTCCACGCCGGCGAGTGGGGCGGGGCCGCGCAGGTCCGCCGCGCGCTGGAGGTCGAGCCCGCGCGCATCGCCCACGGCGCCCCCGCCGTCGACGATCCCGACCTGGTGGCGGATCTGCGCGCGCGCGGCGTCACGCTCGACCTGTGCCCCACGAGCAATGTCCAGGCCGCTATCGTCGCCTCGCTAGCGGATCATCCCCTCCCCCGGCTGCTGCGTGCCGGCGTTCCCGTGACGCTGTCCACCGACGACCGCACGGTCAGCGACCTGACCCTTACCCGGGAGTACGCGCGCGCCCATGCCGTCCTCGGGCTGACGCTGGACGAGCTGTGGGGGATCGATCGACACGCGCTCGAGGTCGCATTCCTGTGGGATGACGAGGAAGCGCGGAGCACGCTTCGGGCGGCCTTCGACCGATCCTGGGCGGACCTTCAGCCCCTGGCCTGACCCGGACTCGGCCCGGCCGTCGCGGAGTCTGCCCAGCGCTCGAGGAGGGCCTCGAGCTCCATGGCGTCTTGCGCGACCGCGTCCGGTCTCAGCTCCGGCCCCGCCGCCTCGAGCTGCTGCTGGGTGGTCACGCCTGTGAGCACGAGGACACAGCGGGCGCGGACCGCCTTCGCGGCGGCGATGTCGGTGCCGAGCCCGTCGCCGACCACGATCGCCTCCTCGACGGGGACACCGGCGAGCTCGGCGGCGGCCTGGAACAGGCCGGGCGAGGGCTTACCGACCACGACGTCCGGCGCCCGCCCTCCACCCGCCACCTCGACAGCGGCGACGATCGCGCCCGCCCCGGCCGAGAGCCCATCGGGCGTCGGGTAGACGGGATCGCGGTTCGTGGCGACGAAGGTCGCGCCGCGGCGGACGACCTCCGCGGCCGTGCTGAGCCGTTCGTACGTAAGGTCGAAATCGACACCGACGGCGAGCGCATCCGGCTCCGCGGAGAGGCCTTCAGGCGTCGGTTCCACCACGCGAAGCCCCACGTCGAGGAGCTCCCGGGCGAGGCCCGGCCCGCCGAGGACCATGACCAGAGAGGCTCCCCGGTCGACGAGCGCGACCGCGGTGGCGCGTGCCGCCGTGACGATGAGCTCCGGCGTCACCGGCGCACCGATCTCCTTCAGGTGCGCCTCGTAGTCGCTCCGGTGCCACCGGGAGTTATTGGTGCAGTAGATCAGCGTATCGCCCGCTGTCGCCCTCCTGACGAGCAGCTCCGGCATCCCGGGGACGGGTCGACGCCCGCGATAGACCACGCCGTCGAGGTCGAACAGGAGGAGCACCGCCGGATGGTAGGCCAGGAATCGGTCGAGGCCTCGCGGGTCGTCCGATAAGATGGACTCGTGCTCGCCAAGACCGACTTCGACCTGCTCTCGCTGCTCGAGCAGCTGATCATCCCCGATTGGGGCGACCTGATCGGACTGCTGCCGCTGGCGCTCGTGTTCGGGCTCATCGGCCCGGTCCTCTCGCTCCTCGCGCTGGCGTGGGTCCATCACCGGCTGACGCGGCGGCGCGGGAAGGTCCGGATCATGGACCTCGAGCCGGTACCAGCGTCGACGGACGCGTCGGGAGAGATCCTCGTCGGCCCGAACGTCCCGTTCTGTCCACGGCACGCACTCATCTATCCGCCGCAGGCGACCGAGTGCCACCTCGACCACGAGGAGCTGATGGTCCGGTGCCCGGTCGACGAGACGCTGCGGATCGCTCGCCAGCAGGTCTGCCGGGCGTGCGGGACGAAGTACGTCCTGGGCGCGTCCCAGAGCCCCGTGACCGTCCGCCGGACGGGACGGCCGCCGCAGGGCGGCGCCGCCGTCGCGTAGGGCACGGAGTCCCGAGGACCCGCGGTGGCGAAGATGTCGCTCTACCTGTTCGTGATCGGCGGCGTCTGGCTGCTGCTCTCCTTCGTCCTGCACGTCGCACACACGACGGTGCTCGCGTCCGCGCGGCGCTCCCTCGCCACGCTGCGTCCCTCGCTCATCCCCGCCGGCGCAGGTGTCGGGGCGACCGGGACGGGGTCCGTCGCGGTCGGCACCGGTCGCTCGGGCTCGCGTGCAGACGTGAGCGGAGGCAGCAGCGGATCGGGCGTGTCGGCGCCGGTCGAGTCGACCCTCCCGGGCTCGCTCGCGATCGCGTCGGCCTGGCTCGCGTTGCTGTTCATCGGGCTGTCCATGCTGGTCCGTGCCGTCATCGTCGGTCGCGGGCCCTGGGGCAGCATGTTCGAGTTCTCGGTCGCGTTCGCGTTCGGGATCGTCGGCGGGTACCTGTTCCTGCATCGGCGATATCCGATCCGCTCGGTGGGGTTCCTGCCGCTCGGCGTTGCGCTGTTCCTGGTCGGCTACGCGGCGATGCTCCTCCTCGACCTCTCTACGCGCGCACGGGCCACCGAGCCCACCTTCGAGCCGCTCGTGCCGGCGCTCAACAACGCGCCGCTGCTCACGATCCACGTGGCCATGGCGATGATCAGCTACGGCATCCTTGCCACGAGCTTCGGGGCCGCGGTCGGCTATCTCCTGCAGGGGCAGGGCGACCGGTTCAGTTGGCTGCCGTCACACAGGGTGCTGGACGAGGTCGCGTACCGCGCCGTCATCGTGGGCTTCCCGATCTTCGCGACGATGATCATCCTCGGCAGCTGGTGGGCCTCGATCGCATGGGGACGCTACTGGGGCTGGGACCCGAAAGAGACGTCGGCCCTCGTGACGTGGCTGATCTACGCGGTGTATCTCCACGCCCGGAACCAGCGAGGGTGGGCGGGCCGCCCGTCGGCACTCATCCTCGTCGTCGGGTTCGCCGCGGTCCTGTTCACTTACTTCGGCAACCTCTTCTTCAGCGGTCTCCACGCCTACAGCGGGCTCTAGCCCTTGCCCGATCCCCGGAAGGCTCCTGCCACCGCTCGTCCATCCCCCCTCGCCACCCGACGGCGATCAGCGAAAGGAAGATCCGTGAACCTTCGTCTGGCGCTCCTCGCGTCCCCGATCCTCTCGCTCGCGCTGGCCGCCTGCGGTGGCGGTGGGACCCCAGCCCCCGCAGCCACCACCCCCGCCGCCGCCACACCGGTCACTGCAACGACACCAGCGGTGACGGTGACGGAGGCGGCGACACCAGCTGAGACGCCGACGGAGGCGGCGACACCAGCAGGATCACCCGGAGGGAGCCCGGGCGCCGGCGCCGTCCCGGCCGAAGTCGATGCGGCGTTCTGCCGGTTCCAGACCGAGTTGGGCGGTGCCTTCGGCCAGGCGAACAGGGATCTCGGGCAGGCGCTGACGGCGCGCGACGTGAACAGGGGGCGGACGCTGATGCCCGCCGTGTCGGCCTCGATCGAGAGACTGCGCCCCGATCTCGCGACGATCGCGACCTGGGCCCCGGCGAGCGCGTTCGGCAGGGATCTCGCGAGCGCGCTCGATGCGTACGAGGGGTCGCTCCGAACCTTCTTCCAGGACCCCACCGACCAAGCTTCGGGGACCGCGGTCCAGGCCGCCGGTCAGAGAATCACCGCGGCCATCCCACAGTATCAGAGGCTCGCCCAGCAGTACCCCGAGATCCTGTGCCCCTGACGACGCCGCTCGGGCACGCACCTCCGGGTGGGTGACGGCAGCGAGTTCGGAGAAGCCACGGGCCGCAGCTGCTCCAGTCTCACCGGGTCTTGCGCGGGTCGCCGCTGCTAGTGGCAGGTCCCGCTGCCCGAATCGGTGAAGGACTCGCCGTCGATCGGGACGAACTGCCAGTCGTAGCCGGTCTTGCGCAAGGTGAGCTTCAGCACGCCGAAAGCGTCGCTGTCCCGGGCCTCGCTGTTCGCGGCGACGTCCCGGAAGCCACGAAGACCTACGCCCCCGGTCCCCACGACGAACTGCCTCATCCCCCTCGCCTCGTCGAGCTGTCCGGAGGCGTCGAGCGGCGCGAAGCGCTCGTAGTCGTGGTCGTGCCCGGCGAGCACGATCTCCGCTTCGCCATCGTGGAGTGCCTGCCAGAACGCCTGTAGCTCCTCTGACCCGCCATGGAGCCCCGAGCTGAACCGGGGATGGTGCATGTAGGCGAGGGTGCATCGGGCGTTCGACCGAGCGAGGTCGTTGCGAAGCCACTGCTCCTGTGGCGACCCGGCGTCGCAGGGGACGCGCTCGCAGTTGCTGTTGAGCACGACGACATGCCAGTCGGCCAGGTCGTAGCTGTAGTAGCCCTTGTCGGGGTCGCCGGCGCGGGCACCGAAATACTCGAAATGACCCGCGGCGTCGGGGGTGCCGTACTCGTGGCTCCCCAGGGCGGGCCGTGTCCGCTCTTTGTGGCGGCCCCACGTCGGGTCGTAGCAGTCCCGGAATTCCTCGATGCGGCCGGAGTCGTACGCGTTGTCGCCGAGGGTGAATACCGTGCCGCCGATCACGTCGAGGAGGCGGGCTGTCGCCTCGTCGTTGTCGTTCCCGCACGACGAGATGTCGCCGGCACCGACGAGTACGGCCGCGCGCCGGTCCCGCTGCGGCTCGAAGGTCGGGCGGACATACGGGCTGGCGGCGGCGGGGCCGGACGAACGCGTCGGCGGCGACGACGGCAGGAACCCGGCGAGGACGCCGCCAGCGACCACGAGCACGGCGGTCAGCACCAGCGCCACGAGCGCCGGTCGCGGGAGCCCTCTCATCCGAGAGCGCTCCGCTCCCGGCGCTGCGCGCCTCTCATCCCTGACTCCCGGGCTTTCGCCGGGCGCGTCGAAGCCGACCGCGACCGCGTTTCCGAGCAGCTCCATCGTCCGGTCCGTCAGCCAGGGCTCCAGGTAGTCCTCGAGCGGGAGGGCCGACGTCCCGGGCGAGGGCGCGTCGGGGAAGCTCGAGCAGCGTCTGCTCCTCCTCGGTCAGGTTCTCGACCGTCCGGCCAGAGAGACGGTACCCCTTCGCGCGCAGGTACGCGCGGTACCTCGATGTCCCGCCCCCAGTCGCGGCCGAGCGCGTGGGCCTCCTTGAAGCCGAGGGCGTCGGATGAGGCTCCCGCGACATGCCGCTTCCCGATCGACCGCGGCTGGCGGATGCGGGATCGGTCGGAAACCTCGGCAGGAAACCGAGCAGCTCAAGCAGCCGGCGGCGCCAGGAAGCTGAGCAAACCGACGACGTAGATTGCGCCGAGGATCGGCGACGTCGTCCGTCCCGAAGGTCTACAGAGGGGCGGTGGTTCCCTCTGGAACGTCAGAACGTGACCCGCGTCCCACGCCCGCTTCCCTGACCGGGGCAAGCCCGACGACCGACTCGAGCCGGGCGAGGAATGGCTTCGCGCCGAGACGTTCGAAGATCGATCGCGCCTCCTCGGCTGCCCGCGCCGCTTCTGTCTCGCCAGCACCGAGGAGCGTCACGAAATCAAGCTGGGAAAGGGCGAGCTCGAACGGAAGCTCGAGCTCGCGCCATGCGCGGAATGCCTCCTGGTATAGCCCCGTCGCCTCGCCGCGCCGATCGAGAGCGGCGACGCCGGCGCGGACAGTCCGCCGCTCGGCGCGCGGGACCCGTCCGCGCGCCGGATCAGCCTCTAGTTCTGTCAAGGCCGCCCGCGCCGCTTCAGCGTCCCGGAGCCAGAACGCCGCACGGGCCGTGAGATAGGCACCTTCGGCGCCATAACTCGGCTCACGTGCCGCTGCGGCATGCCGCGCGACCTCGTGCAGCCGCCCCTCCGCGAGCGCGGTCCACGCGTGGACGAACTCCACCGTGGCCCTGTGCTGGGGATCCGAGTGGGGTCCGACGAGCGCCTCGAGCTCCCTTACGTGCTGGGCCGCCGGCTCGCCTCGGCACGCCGAGAGAAGGACCAGCCCCATCGTCACGGAGATCCGCTCCGCGGGCGCGAGTTCGAGGATCAACGGGTCGCTCGCCGCCTCGAACACCCAGTCCCACTCGCCGCTTGGCAGGCTGGCGTCCATCGCGTTCCCGAAGAGGTAGTCGACGAAGTTGCGTTGGCCGAGCTTGCGGCAGAGCTCGAGAGCGCCCCGAGAGACCTTGAGGCAGGCACGCGGGTCGTCACGGATGATCACGTTGCCGAGGTTGACCCGCGCCCGTAGCTCCGTCGTCACGAGACCGCGCTCTTCGGCGAGCCGGATCGCGCCCTCGAGGAGGATCACCGCCTCTCGAAGGCGACCGAGCGCGCCGAACGAGACCGCCTTCGTCGTCAGCGCCTCCGCAACGAGCGGAACGACCTCCGCCGCCTCCGCGGCTCGCAGTGCTCGCTCGGCCCACTCGACCGCCGCCTCGTGGTCGCCAGTTCTCATGTGCGCGCGGGCCACTTCCGCCGTCAGCTCGATGACGCCGGGATCGGAGACGAGATCGCCGAGCTCGCCGAGCGCAGGTTCAAGCCTTGCCAATGCGTCCGACGGGCGCCCGGCGATCAGGAGCGCAGACCCGAGTCTCGCGGTCGCGCGCGCAGCCCCCGTCCGGTCGCCGAGTTCCCGATGGCGTTCGACGGCCTGGGTCAGATAGGACTCTGCAAGCTCCACGAGGCCGGCCGGGACAGCGGAAGTCCCTGCGCGCTCCAGCAGCTCCGCCTCCTCGGTGGGATCGGTCGTGACCGTCAGTGCCTGCTCCAGGTAGACGACGGCCTGAGCATAGGAGCCGAGCGCGCGCGACCGGTCGGCAGCGGCCTTCAAGGCGAGCCGTGCCTGGACGGCGACAGCGTCGCCCTCGGGACCCTCCGGTTGTGCGCGGTAGGCGTCGAGGTAATGGCTCGCGAGCGCACCCGCCAGCTCCTCCTCACCGAGACTTTCGAAGTACCGGGCAGCGGCGAGGTGCTTGCTCCTTCGATCGCGTCGAGAGAGCGTGCCGTACGCAACCTCGCGGATGACCGCCTGGACGAAGCGGTACTGGCCGCGCTCGGGGGAACGTGGATCGGTGTCGAGCGCAAGCAGCTCTCGGCGGACGAGCGCGCGCATCCGGGGTTCGAGCTCTTCCGCGCTCTCGCCGGTCAGCGCTCGGACTCCTGCCAGCGTGAAGCTCCGGCCGAGGACGGCCGCGTCCTGGACGAGGGCGCGCTCGGCAGGATCGAGCGCGTCGAGGCGAGCCGCGACAAGCGCGTGGAGCGTGTCGGGGATCTCGAGCCGGCTGAGGTCCCCGACCGGCCGGTAGCCCCCTTCGACCGCCTCGAGCCTTCCTTCGTGCAGAAGCATCCGCACGGTCTCGACGGCGTACAGAGGGACACCTTCCGCCCTCGTGAGGATCGTCGCGACCGCCGATCCGGGCAGCCCCGGCACGAGCCCCGCAAGCAGTTCCCGCATCTCGTCTTCCGAGAGCCGCTCAAGCGAGAGCGACACGAAGTTGCGGCGTCCGGCTCCCCAGTCGCCGCGACGATCGAGCAGCTCTGGCCGGGCGAGCGTGACGACGAGGATCGGGTGGTTCCGGCTCCAGTCGAGCAGATGGTCGATGAAGTCGAGCAGGCCCGAGTCCGCCCAGTGGAGGTCCTCGAACACCATCACGACCGTGCCGTTCGCCGCGATCCGTTCGAAGAACGTGCGCCACGCGGCGAACAGCTCCTCGCGCCCGCCGGCCGGCGTCTCTTCGATGCCGAGCAGCGCGAGCAGCCGTGGCGCGATCCAGCGCCGTTCCGCATCGTCCGGCACGAACTCCCGGAGCGTCTCCTCGACGCGCTCGCGGGTCGCGCGCGGGTCATCGGTCTCGGCGGCGCGCGCGCGCCGCCGCACCATCTCGCCGAGCGCCCAGAAGGCGACACCCTCGCCGTACGCGGGTGACCGCCCCTCGTGCCAATAGATCGGCTCGACGAGCCCGTCCACGTACTTTTGGAATTCCCACGCCAGCCGGCTCTTGCCGATCCCGGCGTGTCCGACGATCGAGACGAGGCGAGCCCTTCGCTCGCGTCCCGTCGCGTGGAGCATTTCCTTCAGCAGCCGCAGCTCGGCCTGCCGACCGATGAACGGAGCCTCCAGCTGTTCCGAACGCCCGGCACCGCCGCGCTCCGCCACGACCCGGAGGGCACGCCAGGCCGGAACGGGAAGCGCCTTGCCCTTCAGCGTCTGCTCGGCAACCGGCTCGAAGACGA
>JADDQH010000073.1 GCA_016781485.1 Chloroflexota bacterium
CGAGGCTATGAGCCAACCTGCCGGACCCGAGCAGCGTGACACTCAGGCGAAGGCTACCCGAGCGCCGGGAGCAACGCCGCGGACCGGACGGTGGGAACCGCAACGGTCCTGAAAGCAGCGGGCGGTCCTCGTTCGCAACGGCGGTCGTCGGCCGACCATACGCTTCCACTCATGCAGACGAACACGTCGACGGCGACGACCGAGTGGGGCGACGAGTCCGGCCCATCGGTCTTCCTGGACGTCGACGGCGTCATCCTCGAGAGCCGTCCGGTCCCGAGAGGGACCAGGTTGCTGCTCCGCCCCGGTGCCGTCGACGGGCTGCGACGGCTGACCCAGATCGCCGGACGCGTCATCCTCCTGGTCGACCCGACCGGTCGTGTGAGCGGGTCCTTGCGGGATGACACGGCCCGAGTCGAAACGATCGGCGCACACCTCGACACGCTCGACCTCGACGTCATCGCGTGCCCGCATCGGACGCCCGAGTGCGGGTGTCGCAAACCGTCACCCGGCTTGATCGAGCTCGCGCGCGCTCAGCTTGGGATCCCCTCACGCGCGGGGTGGCACATCGGGGGCGACCAGGCAGGGGTGCAGGCCGGGCGAAGCGCCGGACTGCGGACGATACGGGTCGGCCCGCCGGCGGAAGACCACCTGAGTTCGGTGCATCGGGCGGACTACGAGGCTCGTGACCTCCTCGACGCCGCGAACTGGGTCCTCGTCGAGTCCCTGTCCGCTCCCTGAGAAGGCTGGAGGGTCCGGCGGACCCTAGCCGTCGCCCGAGCCGCGCCTAACGACCCACCACCCCACGGGCAGCAACCCGGCAGCGACGGCGAGCTTCAGAACGTCGCCTGGCAGGAACGGCAGGAGGCCGCGCTGGATCGTCTCCTGCGCACCGGCGCCTGTCGCAGCGGCGAGCCACGGCAGCCCGACGAGGTAGATCACGGCGTTGCCGAGCGCCATGGCCGCCGCCGCGCTCCAGATCCGTCGATCCCAACCCAACTCGGCAAGCCAGCCGACGAGGGCGGCAGCGCCAACGAATCCAAGAAGGTAGCCGCCCGTCGCGCCGAGGACGAGCTGGCCGTCCTGGAGCGACAGGATCGTGGCGGCGCCGGAACGACCGCCCGCGTAGACGGGTAGCGCGAGCCCCAGGAGCAGGTAGAGCAGGACCGACAGGATCCCGCGCCGTAGGCCGAGTGCGCCGCCGACGAGAAGCACCGAGAAGGTCTGTCCCGTGATCGGCACGGGGGAACCCGGGACGAGGACCCGGATGTTCGCCGTCACTGCGATGAACAGGGCGCCCAGGATGATGAGCGCGACGTGGCGCTGACGCGACGTGGCGCGCTCGCCCACGCGGATCGGGACGAGGAAATCGCCGAGCGTGATCCCATGCTCGAGGGGCGGCACCCGCGCGAGGCGCGGCGTCGCGATCATCAGTCGATGCTAGCAGACCGTACGGCCCCCGGTCGCCCGATCTCGCCTCCCAGGGCAGCCTCGGCGCTGCCGCCCGTGGTCAACTCTCGGCGAGGCGCTCCGTGAGCGTGAAGCGCAGCACGCCCAGGCTCGCCTCGTGAAGCTCCACCGCGAGCTCGTGCTCTCCGCCGGTCAGCGGCTCCCCGGCGATCAGCGTGACCCGATCGCCGCGCCGCACGGCGACCGGATGCTCGCGGCTGATCCGCCTGGCGAGGATGGGCTCGGGGTCAGCGACCCGTACCGCGGAGACGGCGTCCGGTGCGATCGCCTCGCCATCGACGGCGATCCTGCCCACCCCCACCAGGGTCCCGTCCGCGATCGGGTTCTGGACCTCCAGGCTGAAGCCGCCGCGCGTGTTACGCAGGCTGCCGGGGACGAGGAACTGTCGCGCGAGGAACGCTGGGACCTCCATGGAACCTCCGTGCCGACTGGGCCATGGCCGAGTACGCATCCGTGACGATGGCCATGCGATACTTGCGCGCCCGGCGGTGGCCTTAGCTCAACCGGCAGAGCATCGGATTGTGGCTCCGAAGGTTACGGGTTCAAGCCCCGTAGGCCACCCCAACTCCACCGGTGAAGCAACGCGGGATGCGTCCGCGCTCCACCTTGGCGACCTACCCCCAGCGTCGCCGTCGGCGGCGTTCCCGCGCGGTGCGGACGAAGTGGAGGATCGTGATCAGGCTCGCCGCGATCGATAGCGCGAGGCGGAGGTCGTCGAGTCGCTTCCTATCCATGATCCAAGGCTACTCCGTCCATGCCGATCCCAGCCGGGACGAGCGCGCGGTCGCCGGCCTGAAGCGCGTTGAACAGAGCGAGGTAGTCGCGCAGGTTCCGGGTCGACAGGAAATGCCTGCGGACGCGCTCGCGACCACCCAGGCCGAGCGAGTGCCTCAGCCCCGGGTCACGGAGCAGCTCGAGACACGCGGCGGTGGCCTCGTCAACGGTCGTCACGAGCCGACCGCCCGTGTTGCCCAGCTGGATCGGGATCCCCCCGACCCGTCCGGCGACCACCGGGATCCCCTTCCACAGCGCCTCGCTGACCGTCAGGCCGAAGCCCTCCCGGAGTGACTTCTGGATCACGACCTCACTCGAGCGCTGGAACGCGTTCACCTCGAGCGATCCGACGCCGTCCAGGTTGGTGAGGACCAGAAGATCCTCGTCCTGGCCGGCGTAGCGGAGCACATCCTTGTAGATCTTCCAACCCTCGGGGTCGTCGGTCGCCATCGACCCGATGAGCGCGAGCTGCACCTCGGGGATCTCCCGCTTGACGGCCCGGTACGAGTCGATGACGCCGATCGGATCCTTCCACGGGTCGAAACGCGACACCTGGAGCAGGAGCGGACGGTGTGGGTCGACCCCGAAGCGATATACGACATCGTCCGCGAGGTGCGGGTCGAGCGTCGCGTTCTTGGGCGAGAGCGGGTCGATAGAGGGCGGGATATACGCGACCGTGTCGAGGTCGAGGTCCGGTTGGACGTAGTCGGCGAGCGTGAAGATCGCCGCGTCGTACGCCTCGACGGACGGTCGGAGGAACCCCCACACGTCCGGGTTGGCCGCGGTGAGGTCGATGTGGCAGCGCCAGATCCAGCGGCCTCCCGCCTGGGGCAGGTGGCGCCGGATCGCGGCGGGCTGCGGATCATGGATGACGACGAAGTCGTAGTCGCCTTCGAACGCCTCTGCGAAGTGTCGGTTGGCGTCCTCGAACGTCCTGCGCATCCGCT
This sequence comes from Chloroflexota bacterium, assembly GCA_016781485.1. GTDB lineage: Bacteria > Chloroflexota > Limnocylindria > Limnocylindrales > CSP1-4 > YB3-1. Next base: position 3,189 of record JADDQH010000073.1, read on the forward strand.
CTTCGAGGCGGACCTCGGCGCCCTGGAGCCCGTTGTGGAGCGCCTTCGTCACGCTGTAGAAGGCGTCGTCCCCGGGGATGATCCGCCATTCGGCGTCCAGTCCCGCGTCGCGCATCAGCGCGGTGAGCGTGGGGAGGATCTCCGCGACTCCACCGCCGAACTTCGTGGCGTTCACGTGGAGGACCCGCGCTCCACGGAGGGGCTCGGCGAGACGAACGATCTCTTCGATCGCGTCGTCGCCAGCATGCGTGGCGTATGCCGCCAGCGAGAGCGGCGGGACGTGGACGGCTTCGAGCACGGTCATCTCCTGCGCTGGACGCGTGTGGGGATGGGCGATGGGACCTGGCATGCCCTCGCATGAAGACGGGCGCCGCGACGACTGGTCAGGGTCCGCGCGCCGCGGTCTGCACTGAAAGATACGGGAGGAGAAGAAGTCCCGCAGCGTGTCCGTGTCTCCGCGATCCCTCCAAGGACGCGCGAGAGCGCTTCCCACTGGTGCTAGCATGGCGAGCGTCCGCGAGGGCGTCGGAACGGAAGAGCGCAGGGATTCGGCCTGCTATGGGCGCCCGATCACGAAGGAGCCTCGTAGATGGCATCGGTCACCTTCGACCACGTATGGAAGCGCTACGGCGACGTCGTGGCCAACAACGATCTCAACCTCGAGATCCGGGACGGGGAGTTCATGTGTCTCGTCGGGCCCTCCGGGTGCGGCAAGACGACGGCGCTCCGCATGATCGCGGGCCTCGAGGAGGTCACCGAGGGGACGGTCCGCATCGGCGAACGCGTCGTGAACGATCTGGCCCCCAAGGATCGCGACGTCGCGATGGTGTTCCAGAGTTACGCGCTGTACCCGCACATGTCGGTCCGCGAGAACCTCGCGTTCGGTCTCAAGCTCCGGCGGGTGCCGAAGGAAGACATCGAGCGGCGAGTCCAGGAAGCGGCTCGTATCATCGAGCTCGCGAACCTCCTCGACCGGAAGCCGAAGCAGCTCTCGGGCGGCCAGCGGCAGCGCGTCGCGCTCGGGCGGGCGATCGTCCGCGAGCCGGCCGTGTTCCTGATGGACGAGCCGCTCTCCAACCTCGACGCCAAGCTGCGCGTCCAGACCCGGGCCGAGATCGCCCGCCTACACCAGCGGCTTCGGACGACCACCGTGTACGTCACCCACGACCAGGTCGAGGCGATGACGATGGGCGACCGGATCTCCGTCATGAGTGCGGGGATCCTGCAGCAGGTCGGGACACCGCAGCAGCTCTACGAGCACCCCGTCAACCGCTTCGTCGCGGGGTTCATCGGGAGCCCCGCCATGAACTTCGTACCGGTGACGCCGCAGTCGTCCGGTGACCGCACGGTCCTCCGCGACGGGAACATCGAGGTGCCCGTCCCCGACAGGCTCCGCAGCGGGCTCCCGGCGGGTGACGGCAGGCAGATCATCGCCGGGTTCCGCCCTGAGCACATGGAGGTCGCCGGCGCCACCGGTGACGGAGCCGCGACGATGCGTGTCACCGTCGACGTCACCGAGTTCCTCGGCAACGAGCAGCTCCTCCACATGCGGTCCGGCGACCACGACCTCGTCGCCATCGTCGACACGAGTGCGCGCGTCAAGCCGGGCGACGTCCTCGACATGGCCGTGCCGCTCGAGAAGCTCCACCTGTTCGACGCCGAGAGCGGTGTCTCGTACGACGCACCGCGGCCGACAGGAGCTGCCGCGGCTGCTGCCGCCGCCGCGTAGCGTCCGTTCCGCGCCGACATCGCGGGGAGGCCGGCCGAAAGGCCGGCCTCCTGCGTTTCCCAAGACACGGGGTCATTCGACGTAGCGGCGGAGCGCGAAGAGAGGCCCCGGGCCCCCGAGGTCAGCTGTCCGATCCCCTCGCGGACGACGTGGCGCTCGTCTCCTCCGCGAGCGCGGTGGCGCGTCGCGGTCCCTCGTGCCGCTGCTCGTCGCGCGGAAGCCCGCGACGAACGGCCTGTCCGCCCATCCGCTTCACGGCGTACATCGCGGCGTCCGCGGTCCTGAGCAGGGCGGCCGCCGTCTGGCCATCGTCGGGGTAGACGGCGAGCCCGCCGCTGGCGCCGACCGCTACGTCGACCCCGGTGCTCACCTCGTGGCGCCGGGTACGAATGTCGGCGATGAGCCGCTGTGCGACGAGGTAGGCGTTGTCGTCCGCCGTGTCGGGCATGACGATGACGAACTCATCGCCCCCGTAGCGCGCCACGATGTCGTTGGACCGGACGCTCAGCTTCAGCCGGGTCGCGATGTCACGAAGGACACGGTCGCCCGTGGCATGACCGTACCGGTCGTTCACCCTCTTGAACCCGTCGAGGTCGATCATCATCACGCTGAGGGGCGATCCGCTTCGGCTGGACCGCGCGACCTCCTGCGCCAGCCGCTCCTGCAGGTAGCGGTGGTTGCCCACGCCGGTCACCTGATCGACGTCAGCGGCACGCCGAAGCTGCTCGACGAGCCGAGCGTTCTCCAGGACGGCGGCGGCCTGGTTGGCCATCGTGAGATAGAAGTTCAGCTCGTAATCACTGAACTCGCGCTCCTGTTCCCGACTCGCAAGCATCACCAGGCCGATCGTCCTGTTGCCAGCGACGAGCGGCAGCAGCACCAGCCTTCGGGCGTCGTGTCGGCGCATCAGCTCGACTTCCCGCGCCTCCGCGCCCGCGTCGTCCCCCTCGACCACGACCGGGACGGCCTCGCGCAGGACGCGACGGACGGTCCGCAGATCGAGGATGTCGTAGGAGGGTTCGGTCTCCGTCGCGCCGTCCGCGCCGATGACGCGAAGCATCGTCGACCCCTCTTCCCAGCGCGTCATGAGCACGGCCTCGACTCGTGCCGCCTTGCGCAGCTTGCGCGCCAGGATGCGCCCCAGCGTCGGCTCGTCGGATGCTTCCGACCCACTTCGGCTGATGTCCAGGAGCGCTGCGAGCTCCGCGACCAGCTGGTCGCGGCCGGCGAGGAGCCGGGCATTGGAGACCGCGACCGCGGCCTGGTCGGCGAGGATCTGAAGCACGCGCTGGTCATCCTCGGTGAAGCGGTTCGCGCCGGAGCGGGACAGGACGATGACGCCCAGCACGCTTCCCTCGTACGTCATCGGCGCGAGGAGCATCGACTCTTCGACCGGCTCATAGCCCGGCGCGTACAGCGCTCGCGGGTCCTTCGAGACATCGGGTACGAGCAGAGGTCGTCCGCGGGCCGCGACCCATCCGATCAGCCCCTCTCCCTCGTCTCCGACGCGGCGTCGCAGCGCCTCGACGCTTTCGCCGCCGTAGAGGTCGATGTCGCCCTCGACGGCGACCGGCACCAGATCGACGCCGTTCTCGTCAACGACGTAGACGCGGCAGCTGTCGTAGCCGATGATGTGCCTCGTCTCGAGGCACAGTGCGAGCCCGACGTCGTCGAGCGACGCGAGTCGCGTCAGCTGGGCGGCGATCCGCTGGATCGCCCGGAGCTGACGAACCGGGACGGACTCCTCGTGGCTGCGCGGTTCGCTCCGTCCCGCCTTCGATCCAGGCATCGTTCGTCTCACCGCTCCGCGGCGTCGCGGAGCGTCTCGGAACCTCGCGCCGCTGCCGGGGTCGACAGGCAGTGCGATGCCGCCGAGAACGGAGCCCAAGGCCTCGGCCCGGGCGATGTGCCTCCCACTCGCCGTCTCCTACGCCTCCTGCGCGTTCCGATGCCTCCCGGAGTGCGCCCTGCGGCGATGGTAGGTGCGCGGGCACCGGTGCTCCATAAGCAGGAAGTACTGGTACGACCGGGAGCGCGGCGACCGCGGCCTATACTGCGCGCGTGCCCGAGCAAGACCTGGAGCAGCGCGTCGTCGCGCGCCGCGTCCTCCACGAGGGCCACTACGTGCGGTTCCAGGTGGATACCGTCGCCGACGCCGACGGCCGACAGCGGACCTTCGACACCGTCGATCACCCTGGCGCGGTCGCCATCCTCGCGGTCGACGGCGAGGACCTCGTGATGGTCCGTCAGTTCCGGGTACCGATCGGTTCGCTCCTCCTCGAGCTGCCCGCGGGAACCCTCGACCGACGTCCGGACGGCAGCATCGAGCCGCCGGACCAGGCGGCGCCGCGGGAGCTCGCCGAGGAGACCGGCCTGGAGGCAGCCCGGTGGCGCAAGCTCGGGTGCTTCTGGAGCGCGCCGGGGTTCGTGAACGAGGACATGCACCTGTACCTGGCGCAGCAGCTGCGTCCGAGCAAGGGCTACGCCGGTCCACAGGAGGACGAACGCCTGGACGTGGAGCGGATCCCCGTCGGCGAGGCCGCAGGGATGTGCGAGTCCGGACGTATCAGCGACGCAAAGTCACTCGTCGGGATCTTCTGGCTCGAGCGGCTGCGCGCGCGGGGAGAGCTCTAGTCGAGACCCCGCGTCGGCGGGGATGACGTCCCCGTCCCCCAGACCCTCGCGCTAACCGAGTCGGGCCAGTGCGTCGCGGTACAGGCGGGAGTCGGGTGAGAGCGCGACCGCCAGCCGGAGGTGTGTTCGCGCCTCCTTCCGGCGCCCGAGTTGCTTGAGCGAGAGACCGAGGCCGAAGTGGCCGTAGGCAGCGGAGGGGTCGATCTCGAGCAGCTCCTCGAACGCGTCAGCGGCCCGCTGGTGCTGCCCGCTGTTGTAGTACGCGCGACCCAGCGCCTCGACGATCGACCCCTTGCCGGGCTCGAGCCGGGCGGCGCGCTCCAGGACCACCGCCGCCTGCGCATGGTGGCGGCGCTTCAGCAGCGCCTGCCCGCGCTGTAGCAGCCCGTACGCCGTCTCCCGCTCGGCCAGTTCCGCGAGTGTCTCACTGTCCGGGTCGCTGTCAGCGGCGGAGCGACCACGCTCGTCGGCCGGCTCGTGGTCCTCCGGCCACGCTGCGTCGTCGTGCATGCCACCCATCCTGACACGCATCCGCGGATGCGTCTGCGGTATGTCCGGCGCGCGCGGCTCCGATCGCTGCAGCCACTCGATGCCGTCGATGAGCTGGGGATCCGTCACGTCGCGACGGTCAGCCACTCCTCCAGTCCGCCAGGTCGATCCTCTGCAGACGCGTGTTCCGCGTGACGCCGGGGATCCTTCCACGCTTCGCGACGGCCTGTCCGTCGATCTCCTTCAGGTCCCCCGTGAAGTCGATCGGGCCCGCCCCGCTGATGTGCGAGCCCACGGCGTAGGAGTCGACCGGTGCTCCCTCGTCCTTGAAGGCCCGGATCCGGCTGGGGGTAAGGCCGCCGCTGATGATGATCCGGACGTGCCCGAAGCCGGCCTGGTCGAGCCGCGCGCGCACCTCCTTGACGAGGTCGGGCGTGACGCGGCCCCGTTCCGAAGGAGTGTCCAGGCGGATCCCGTACAGTCGATCGCCGAGCGCGCGAGCGACGCGGAGCGCCTCCTCGGCCTCGTCCTTGAAGGTGTCGACAAGCACGATCCGCGGGACGCTCGAGTCCAGGTATCGATCGAACGCCTCGGCAGCTCGGACGGTGTCGCCGAAGATCAGCACGAGCGAGTGAGGCATCGTGCCGGTAGGAGCGAGGCCGGCGAGCCGCGCGCCGGCCGGTGTCGACGCCCCGACGCAGCCGCCGACGATCGACGCGTAGTCGAGCGTGTCGGTCACGTCGGGGTGCACGTGACGTGCCCCGAAGCTGATCACGGGCTCCGGCGCCGCGGCTTCGACGCATTCCCTCGCGGCGGTCGCCCAGCCGGTCGCCTGGGCGAGCATCCCGAGGATCGCCGTCTCGTACAACCCGAACGCGCGGTAGCGTGCCCGGATCCGGAGGACGACCTCCTTCGGAGAGAAGAGATCCCCGTCCGCAAGCGCCTCCACGACCGACTCCTCGGGTGCTGCCTCGCCGAGCGCGTGGGCGAGCAGGACCTTCGCCTCGTCGATCCCGCACAGGATCCCCTCGCCGCGCGAGAAGACCTCCATGGTCACGAGCGGGTCGAGGCTCTCCCTGTCCAGGATCTCGTCCGCCCGAGCGAAATAGACGTCCGCAGAGTCCCCGGAGAGGATCTCGGAGGAAGGCCGTCTTCGCTGGAGCGGTGGCGCTTCCATTCACCCACTCTAGCAGGGGACTACCGTCCGGCCGGCGGCTCCCGCCCCGATCGTTGCCCCGTCCCGTCCGCCTCGGACGACGGTGCTGCAACGTCGTCGCGGGAAGACGTCGCAGGCGGCGCGGGCTCGGACTCGTGCCCGCGCTCGTTGCTGCCGGCTGCGTCCGAGGAGCGCGCGTCGACGGTTCCCGCGGCTCGGCGGTGCCGCCGTCGGACCAACAGCAGCAGCCCACCACCCAGGAGCAGGACCGATGTTCCACCGGCGCCGGCAGCGGTCGCGATCCGCTCGGTCCCCCGCGCCCTCGCCCCCTCGACGACCGACACCGCCTGCGCCGCCTCCGCCCGGGCCCCAGCGAGATCCTCGGCTGCGAAACGGCGCCCAGCCTCGGTGAGGCGAGCCTCGGGCGTCTCCCCCCACAGCCCCGCCGCGACGACGAGGTCGCGCTCTCGCGTCAGCACCCGAGTCGCCCGCTCGATCTGACCGAGGGTCGTCAGCTGCTCGTCCGCCCGTTTTCGGGCAGTCTCGAAGCCGGCCGTGGCCTGTTCGAAGTCGTGCTCGAGCGCGCGCGAGGGGGCGATGCCGAGTGAAGAGGCGAGCCCTTCCACCTGCCGCCTTCGGTCGAGGACCTCGCGCGCATCATCCATGGACTGCCGCGCCCGCTGGAAGTCCCAGAGTGAGAGCCGGTGGCGAATCAGGTATGGCATGGCCCAGCCGCTCGCATCAGCGCCGAGGGAGGCGTATTCCTCGCGCGTCTTCCGCCGTTGTTCGAGCCGTTCCCGTTGGTATGGATCCACGACCCATCGCTCGAACAGCTCGCTCGCCCGCTTCGATCCGCCGCGTTCCTCGAGCAGGTCGAGGAAGCGTCGCCAGTCGACCGAGCCCGGGAGGCGCTCGGGAGGTCCCTCGCCGACGTAGGGCGTCTCCTCGGCGTGTGCTGCGCGGATGACGAGTCGCATGCGGACGGCGCCGATCTCGTCGAGAAGTTCGTCGAGGACCGTCCAGGACGCCTTGTAGCCGTACTCCTCGCGCTCCTCGTCCTGCTCGCCGTCGGTCGCGGCACCGGCGCGCCACTCGTTCAGCGGGAACGCCTCTTCGTCGTCCGGCCCGACGCGGGGCGGCGCAGCGGCGTCGCCGCCGATCTCGCCGAGTGCCGCGGCCGCGTAGCTTTCGGCAAGTCCCTCGGTGATCCACCGCTCCCGGAACAGGTCCCGGTCGAACCAGACGTGCGATGCCTCGTGGAGCGTCACCTGTCCGTGCATCTCCTCCGACAGCTCGATCCGGGTCCGCTTCGCGTCGTACAGCCCGTCGTAGACGCCGAGCAGCGGCGCGTGGACCTCGACGACCTCCAGGCTCTCCTTCAGTGGCCAATCGAGGCCGACGAGGCCGGCCAGGACGGGGAGGCCATCCTCCAGCGTCTCGGTGACGCTCGCGCGCCACAGCCTGTCCTCGGGCCAGCTTTGGACCTCGACGCGGGGGGTATGCCGGTCGAGTCGCAGCTTGACCGAGTCGACGCGAAGTGCCGACGGGCGGTCCGCCGAGACCCAGACCCACCAGGTCGCTGGTCTGGAGATACGTGCCGCGAGGAGCACCGTCGACCCGTCACGCGCGACCTGTCGCTGCACGGTGCTGCCTTCGGTGTCCACTTCGAACCCCTTCGGAACGAGGATGCGGACCGATGCATCCTCGTCGCCCTGGGCATAGGCATAAAACGCGGCATACGCCCTGCCGACCCGTGTCCGAGCCGGACTCCGCGGCTTCGCGCCCGGTAGCTGGTACTTGACGCGAAACCTGAACGTCTCGCCGCGGAACACGTTCTCGCCGAACGACACCGACACTTCCGTGTGACGCGGCCGTCTCTGGCTCTTCACATCGAGACGGCGGCCCTCTGCCGACGCGGTGACGGCGACCGCCTGCTTCTCGATCGCGAGCTTGTACCCGGTATAGAAGAAGCGGATCCTCCCTCGGTCGGGAGTCTCGTTCGTCACCTCGGCGTCGATCACGACCTCGATGCGGCCTTCGGCAGGCCGAAGCAGATACCTCGTCTGAGCGCGGAAGTCGACGTCCTCGGCCGCCCTCGTCGCAGCGGGCGGCGAGCCGGCGAGCAGCACGCTGGCGACGAGTGCAGCGACGATCGGCAGGCGTGAGGCTCTCACCCCGCGGGCACTCGCGCTGGAGCAGCGTCCAGTGGTTCCTCGCCGGAGCGTGTGCCCACCAGTTCACCCAGTTCGTCGTCGTAGCGCTCGAGCAGCGCGGCGTGCCGGGACACGCGGTCGGGGTCGCCGGCCGGGCGCCGACCGCCCGGCCAGAGCCAATGGAGGGACTCGTCGAGCAGCAGGTCGCAGACCGCGAGGAGGCGGGCGAGGGTCACGCCGAGGCGGTCCCGGTCGAGCCGCTCCACCGCGACCTCGCTGGTCAGGACGGGCCGCTCGTCGGCCGACAGCGCGAACTTCGCAAACGGCAGCTCGTCGTTCCAGCGCAGGAACTGGCGGTAGCTCTTGCGAAAACTGTCGTTGAGCGGCGGCGCGTAGTGGACCCACGCGACGAGCGCCAGCAGGGGATCGAGGATCAGCGTGATCCGCACGTCGAACCGCCGCCGACCGTCGAGCACGAGGTCCCAGCTCACCACCCCCTCGCGCTCCGCACGCTCGACCGGCTCGAGTCCCAGCTCGGCGAGCCAGGCGTCGACCGATGACGCCTCCGGCGATGTCGTCGTCAGCGGGCCCGACTCGTCGACCCGGCCGCAGCTCGGCGACTCGCGGTGGCGCTGCCATGGCCTCCGCCCCGCGTGGCGTTCGTGACCTCACCGTCCGTCGCGCTCGTGCCGTCGAGACCGTCGGCACGACGCGGGCTGACGGTCGCGGCTGCTGCAGCACCGACCGACGATGAGACGGGAGGCACATCGGCCGGCGCGGCGCGACGCCTCCCGCTCCGCTGTGCAGCCTCGATCGCGACCACGGTCCGCCTGCGCCGCTCGACGGTGCCGCCACTCCGGACGACGCGCGAGGTGAAGTCGGAGCCGCGCACATCGCCGGCGATCTTGCAGTTCCGCCCGATCCGGACGGCGCTCGGGACCACCGCCCGCTTCCCGACGACCGTGATGCCGCTCGTCAACCTCGTGGGCTCCTGTCGGTTGACGACGTCCATGTCGTCCCCATACCCGACGACCGCGTTCGGCCCGATCGAGACCTCCTTGTCGATGATCGCCCGGTCCACGACCGCGCCAGCCCGGACGACGGTATCGAACATCACGATGCTGTCCCGCACGACCGCCCCGATGTCGACCCGGACGCCGGGCGAGAGGACGGATCGCTCCACGGTCCCGCTGATCACGCACCCGTGGCTCACGAGGCTGCGATGGACGTTGGCGGTGGGACCGAGCTTTGCCGGGGCGCGCTCCTCCGACCTCGTGTGTACGAGCCACTCGCGGTCGTACATGTCGAGCCCCGGCCGCTCCTCGAGCAGGTCCATGTTCGCCTGCCAGTAGCTCTCGATCGTGCCCACGTCCTGCCAGTAGCCATCGAATCGGTAGCCGTACACGCGTGCCCGGCCGGCGAGCATCGCCGGGATGACGTCCCGTCCGAAGTCGCTTCGCTTCTCGGTCAGCCAGGCGAGCAACGCGCGCTTGCTGAACACGTAGATGCCCATGCTCGCGAGGTCACTCTTCGGTTGCTTTGGCTTCTCCTGCCACTCGACGACCTCGCCTCCGCTCCCCAGCGCGAGGATCCCGAACCGATGCGCCTCCCCGATGGGCACTGGCCGGACGGCGACGGTGACGTCGGCGCGGTGGCGGCGGTGGTAGGCGATGAACGGCTGGTAGTCCATCTTGTAGATGTGGTCGCCGGCGAGGACGAGCACGACATCTCCGGGCGCCTGCCGGATGACCTCGATGTTCTGGAGGACTGCGTCCGCCGTGCCGCGATACCACTCGCTCGGCCGGCCGCGAGCGATGTAGGGCTGGAGCATCCTGATGCCGCCACTGGAGCGGTCGAGGTCCCACGGGCGGCCCGACCCGATGTGGTCGTTGAGGGAACGCGGGTCGTACTGCGTGAGGACGACGACGTTGTCGATGTCCGAGTTCGCACAGTTGCTGAGCGTGAAGTCGATGATCCGGTACTTGCCGCCGAACGGGACGGCGGGCTTCGCGCGGACGCTCGAGAGGATCGACAGACGCTCCCCCTCGCCGCCCGCGAGCACGACCGCGATGACGCGCTTCACCGCCCGATGCTACACCGGCTCCGACTCGCGGGCGGGGCCGTCGGCCCTGCGGGCCGCCGAGCGTCCATCCCGCAAGGCCCTCGGCGGAAGACCTCAGGTCAGGTCAACCGTCTCGGGTCGACCGGCCTGCCCTCGATCTCCACCACCCAGTGCAGATGCACCCCGGTGCTGCGTCCGGTGTTCCCGGCGTATCCGATCACCTGTCCCGCCGACACTCGGCCGCCCGCGTGCACGCCGTCCGGCCGCCTCGCCTGCATGTGGGCGTACCAGGTGACCATCCCGCCCGAGTGCGCGATGGTGACCAGCCAGGCGCGGTCGCCGGGCGGGTCGTGGGGGTTGAAACCGACGAAGACGATGGTCCCAGAGGCAGCCGCACGGACGGGCGTGCCGGCGGGCGCAACGATGTCGATCCCCTTGTGGAAGTGCGGACAGCCAGCGTACGAGCCCTCCCAGGGGAACCCCGTGCACCCGAACTCCTGCGAGATGCGGCCTCCCATCGGCCACTGGAGGATCCCGGTACCACTCGATGTCGCCGCCGCCGGCCCGCCCGTCGTAGCCTCCCGCCTCACCTCGAGCTCTTCTGCCGCCCGCCTCACCTCGAGGTCTTCTGCCGCCCGCCTCACCTCGAGGTCTTCTGCCGCCCGCCTTGCCTCGCGCTTGGCTGCCGCCCGTCGCGCCTCCCGCCTG
>JADDQH010000074.1:0-12500 GCA_016781485.1 Chloroflexota bacterium
CCGCCCGGTCGCTCGTAGCGCGGCCGACCTGGCCCACCTGGTCCCGGGGCCCTCCCCGGTCCGCGCGGCCCACCGGGTCCGCCTGCCCGTCCGCCTCCGCCTGTCGGCCGACGTGACGACTGGGATCCCCCCGCATCACCTCTGCCGCGTGGCGATCTCCCCCGTCGCGCGTCCTCGTCAGCCACCAGCCACCTCCACCGCCCGTCTCCACCGCTGACCGTCGCGCGTGTCCTCCACCACGACCCCGTACCCGAGCAGTTCGTCTCGCAACCGATCCGAAGTCGCCCAGTCGCGCGCTGCACGCGCCGCCACTCTCTCCTCGAGCAGCCTCGTCGCTGGCTCGGGGAGTGCCGACTCGTCCTCCTGCGCCACCGCGAGGACGCGGTCGAGCTCACGGATCGATGCCGCCGCCGCGCGGGCGTCCGTCGTCGAAAGGGACCGGTCGCTGACCCGCCGGTTAAGCTCCCTCACGAGCTCGAAGACGCCCGCAAGGGCATCGGACACGTTCAGGTCGTCATCCAGCCCCGACTTGAAGCGTTCTCGACACCCCTCGAGCAACGCGGGGACCGAAGGGTCGCCCGCGGCCTCGTTCCGGTACGCATCCAACGCGGCCAGCGCCGTGTCGATCCTCTCCACCTCTCTCGCCGCGTGCACGAGCGTCTCGTCGGTGTACTCCAGCGGAGCGCGATAGTGCGTCCTCATCAGTGCGTAGCGCAGGACGCGCGGGGTGTACCCCCTCTGATACACGTCGGCTGGTCGCTCGATGTTGCCCTCTCGACGCGCCATCTTCTGCCCGCCGAGCTGAAGGTGGGCGCAATGGAGCCACGTGCGCACGAAGCGCTCGCCGGTCGCGGCCTCTGACTGCGCGATCTCGTCCTCATGGTGGGGAAAGATGAGGTCCACACCTCCGGTGTGCAGGTCGAAGGAATGCCCGAGGTATCTCATGCTCATCGCGGAGCACTCGATGTGCCACCCGGGGCGGCCCTCGCCGATCGCAGTCGTCCAGCTCGGCTCGCCGGCCTTCGCAGCCTTCCACAGCGCGAAGTCGCGGACGTCGTCCTTGCCGTAATCGTCGGCCTCCACCCGCTCGCCCACTCGCATCTGCTCCGGCTCGAGGCTGGCGAGCCGTCCGTAGGCCGGCCAGCTCTGGATCCGGAAGAAGATCGAGCCGTCCTCGGTCCGATACGCGTGCCCTCGGTCAAGCAGCGTCTCGATCAACGCGACCATGTCCGGGATGTGCTCGGTCGCACGCGGCATCCGATCGGGTGGCGTCACGCGCAGCCTGCGCAGGTCCTCCCGGAACCCGTCCGCGTGGCGCTCGGTGAGCTCCTCGATCGAGATCCCCTGCTCCTTCGCGATCCGGATGATCCGGTCATCGACGTCGGTGATGTTCATCACCCACGTCACGTCGTACCCGGACCACTCGAGGTACCTGCGAACGAGATCAGCGAAGACGAAGCTGCGGAAGTTGCCGACGTGGGCCGGTCCATAGACCGTCGGCCCGCAGGTGTACATCCGGACGCGCCGGCGTTCGATAGGCTCGAACTTCTCGATCGATCGTCCCAGGGTATTGAAGAGACGGAGCGTCATCGGGGAACGACCGTTACGAGCGCGGAGGCACTGATCGCGAGGCCAGCACCCTCTGGCCCGGCGAGATTGGCGGTCGTCGCTTTTATCCCCACGGCGTCCGTGGGCAGGCCGAGGAGCTCTGCGAGCGCGACCCGCATCGAGTCGAGCCGGGCCGACCCGAACCGCGGGCGCGCCGCAGTGATCGTGACATCGAGCGCGGCGGGGCGCCATCCGACTTCGGACACGCGCCGGACAACGTCGCGCACGAGCAGCGAGCTCGGGATCCCGCGCGTCTCGACGCGCCCGGGTGGGAAGAGCCGGCCGATATCGCCCAGCGACGTGGCGCCGAGCAGGGCGTCCGCGACCGCGTGAAGGACGGCGTCGCCGTCGGAGTGTCCGTGCATCCGTGGAGCCTCGCCGATGACGATGCCGCCGAGCGCGAGCCCATCCTCCGGCCCGAAGGGGTGGCTGTCCCAGCCATGCCCGGCGCGCGGTGCGCCACGGCGGGCGGCGAGGAGCGCGTTCGCGATCTCGGCGTCGGCGGGAAGAGTGACCTTCAGGTTGGACGCCTCGCCCGGCACCGTCGTGACGGGTATCCCGGACGCCTGGAGAAACGCCGCTTCGTCCGTGAACGTCCGCGGGCCAGCGGGATCATTCGCGGCGAAGGCCTCCAGGAGCAGCTCGCGGCGTGCGCCCTGCGGCGTCTGCGCAGCGTAGACCCCGTCGCGCTCGACGGACCCCACGACTCGCTCGCCGTCGACGCACCTCAGGCTTTCCACGACGGGAACGACCGGGATGGCAGCACCGTGCCGAGCTGCGGCGGCCGCGACGGCGTCCACGAGCTTCGGCGTCACGAGCGGGCGCGCGCCGTCGTGGACGAGCACGACCTCCGCGGCCGCGGCCTCGACTCCCGCCGCGACCGATCCCTGGCGCCTGTCTCGCCCCTCCACGACCTGGGCATCGAGTCGTCGAAGCCACGGCTGCTGCCGAACGTCGCGGACACGACCGGGCGCTACCACGACGATGAGCTGACGCACGCTGCGCGCGGCGGCGACCGCGTCGAGCGTCCACGCGAGGAGCGGCCGCCCCGCCAGGGGCAGCTGGAGCTTGTCCATGCCTCCCATCCGCCGGCTCGCCCCTGCCGCGACCACGACGACAGCGGCGGCCGGCGCGAGCGAGCTCATGGCTGGGGACGCGGCTGGGCGAACACCATCCGGCCCGCCACCGTCTGGAGCGTTCGCGTCACGGTCACGTCGAGCTCGTGGTGGAGGTACGACCTACCTCCCTCCACGACGATCATGGTGCCGTCATCCAGGTAGCCGACACCCTGGCCCGGTTCTCTGCCCTCCTGCGTCACCCTGATCCGGACGTCCTCGCCCGGCAGGAAGTTCGTGCGAAGGACGCTCGAGAGCTGATCGAGGTTCATCACCCGGACCAGTCGATGAGGACACTCGTGTCCACGACCATCTCTCCTGGCATCCCATCTCGCGCTGGCCGTCGTGCGCGCCTGCCCGGACGATCCCCGCCGGCACGAGTGCGTCGAGGAGGTCGTGGCGCTTCGCGACGGTGAGACCGAGCATGCCGAGCCCGAGCACGAGCGACATCGAGATCGGGAGGATCAGCCCGTACGGATCGGGCAGCCCCGACAGAGGCAGGCCGAGCAGCAGCCCCATGAGGAGCCCGAGCAGCAACCCGGTGATGGCGGTCACGAATCCGCCTGTGGACAGCTGCTGGACCTTGCGGACGAGCCACGCCGCGGGCACGACCGTGAGATACGGCAGGAACAGGAACCCGACGACGAGCCACGCGAGGAGCCAGACGAGAAGGAGGTCGCTCCCAGCTGCACCGCCTCCGAATGCCGCGCTCGCCGGGGCTCCCGGACCCGCCAGTTGCAGCCCGAGGATCATGCCCAGCACCGCGCCGAGCACGCGCACGAACGTCGTCATGGGGTCGCCGAGCGTAGCACAGCGCGGCTCGGGCGCCGCCTGCCTCTCCGCGTGTAGCGATCCTGTCGAGCGCTAGACGGGCTCCCTCACGTTCACGGGAGCTGGAGCCAGGGCCGCCTCGATGGCCTCGCGGAGGGTTCTGACCGCGACGATCTCGAGGACCCCGACACGGAACCGCCCATCGTCGCTCTCCGCGTTCCCCGCGCTCCCCCCACCGACGTCGCGGGACGCGGAGGCGAATGCGCCGCGAGGGACGATCGCCCGCGTGAAGCCGAGTCGCTCGATCTCGCGCAGCCTGCGCTCGAGACCAGGCACGGACCGAAGCTCGCCCAGCAGGTTCACCTCCCCGCACGCAACGGTGCCGGACCGGATCGGCCGGTCGCGGAGCGACGAGGCGAGGGCGAGGGCGAGCGGAAGGTCGAGCGCGGGCTCGCCGGCGACGAGCCCGCCGGCGAGGCTCGCATAGACGTCGTGGCTGCCCACGCCCACGCCCGAGCGCCTGCCGAGGACGGCGACGAGCAGCGCAAGCCGGTTGGGATCGAGCCCGGCGACGGTGCGACGGGGGTTCCCGTACGGGGCGGGCGCGACGAGTGCCTGCACCTCGACGAGGAGTGGCCGGCTGCCCTCGAGCGTCGCGGCGACGACGACGCCTGGGGCGGGGGCAGGGCGATCGCCGAGGAACGCCCGCGCCGGATCGACCACCTCCCGGAGCCCGGAGCCCGTCATCTCCAGGACCCCGACTTCGTCGGTCGAGCCGTAGCGGTTCTTGGTCGAGCGGAGCAGCCGCAGGGGTCCGGATCGCTCCCCCTCCAGCGTCAGAACGGCGTCGACGAGATGCTCCAGCGTCTTCGGGCCGGCGAGGCTCCCCTCCTTCGTGACGTGGCCGACGAGCACGACCGGGACTCCCGACGCCTTGGCGTACTCGGTGAGTCTGGCGGCGGCTTCGCGCACCTGACCGACCGACCCGGGCGGGCCGTCGAGCCCGGGGACCGTGAGCGTCTGGATCGAATCGACGACAAGCAACGCGGTCGGCGACGACTCGGCGGTTCGGACGATCGTCTCGACGTCGGTCTCGGCGAGGACGTGGATCGCCCGTCCGCCGGGGTCCTCCATGACACCGAGGCGCATCGCGCGAAGTTGCAGCTGCCCCACCGACTCCTCGCCGGACGCGTACAGCACCCGAGCGCCGGATCGACGGCGGGCGATGCCGGCCACGATCTCGAGTACGAGGGTCGACTTCCCGATGCCGGGTTCGCCGCCGAGCAGTACGAGCGACCCGGGCACCAGCCCGCCGCCGAGCACCCGGTCGACCTCGCCGATGCCTACCGTCCGACGCTCGGTCTCCGTGGGCACGAAGTCGGCCAGCGGGACGGGGTCGGCGGGGCCGGGAAGTGGATCCGCGCCGCCGCTGCCGCGCGTCGATCTCGGGGCCCCGACGAGCGTCTCGACCAGGGTATTCCAGGCGCCGCACGCCCTGCATCGGCCCTCCCACCGGAGGGTCGAGTCGCCACAATCCTGGCAGACGTAGCGGCTCTCTGGCCGCGCCACGTCTACACCGCCTCGACGGGGGTCTTCTCCGCGAGCGGCGCGATGGACAGGCCGGTGTCCTCGGAGCGGTCGACGAGGAGCCTCTCGCCGGCGGCGAAGCGTCCGAGGAGCAGGGACTCGGCGAGGGGATCCTCGATCATGTTCTGGATCACCCGACGGAGCGGGCGGGCCCCGTAGTCGACGTCGTAGCCCAGGTTGATGATGTGGTCCTTCGCTTCCTGCGTGACCTCGAGCTCGATCTGCTGCGCGCGGAGCTGCTCTCGGACGCGAGCAAGCATCAGCTCCACGATCTGGCGGATCTCCTCGACGGTCAGTGAGCGGAACACGACGAGCGAGTCGACGCGGTTCAGGAACTCGGGCCGGAACTGCGTCTTGAGCTGGTCGAGGACCTTCTCCTTCATCCGGTCGTATTGCTGCTCCGCCTGCTGCTGCTCGGTCCTGGTGACCGGCCGGAACCCGAGGCTCGTGTCCTTTAGCAGGGACTTGGCGCCGACGTTGCTGGTCATGATGATGACCGTATTGCGGAAGTCGACCCGCCGCCCCTTCGCATCCGTGAGGTGCCCGTCCTCGAGGATCTGAAGCAGGATGTTGAACACCTCCGGGTGTGCCTTCTCGATCTCGTCGAGGAGCACGACGGCGTAGCTCTTCCGGCGGACGGCCTCGGTCAGCTGGCCGCCCTCCTCGAAGCCGACGTAGCCGGGGGGCGCGCCGACGAGCCGGCTCACGTTGTGCCGCTCCATGAACTCGCTCATGTCGATCTTGATCAGCGAGTCCTCGGAGCCGAACATGAACTCGGCAAGACTCTTCGCAAGCTCGGTCTTCCCGACTCCGGTGGGGCCGAGGAAGATGAACGAGCCGATCGGGCGCTTCGGGTCCTTGAGCCCCGCGCGCGCTCGGCGGACCGCCTTGCTGATGGTCTCGATCGCCTCCTGCTGGCCGATGACCCGCTTGTGAAGCGCGTCCTCCATCTGGAGCAGTCGCTCGGACTCCTCCTGCGCGATGCGTGTCACGGGGATCCCGGTCCACATCGCGACGACCTGCGCGATGTCCTCCTCGGTCACGTGCGGCGTCTGCGAGTCCCGGGTGTTATGCCACTCGGCTCGGATCTGGTCGACACCCGCGCGTGCCACCGCCTCGGCGTCCCGCAGGCTTGCGGCACCCTCGTAGTCCTGGTTGTTGATCGCCGCGTCCTTCTCCTTGGTGACGCGCTCGAGTTCCTTCTGAGCGGACTTCAGCTCGGTCGGAGCGGAGCTGTGGCGGAGCCGGACGCGTGACGCCGCCTCGTCGATGAGGTCGATCGCCTTGTCGGGGAGGTGGCGGTCGGTGATATAGCGGATCGACAGGTCGGCCGCGGCCCGGAGGGCCTCGTCGGTCACCTGGACCTTGTGGTGCTGCTCGTATCGCTCACGGATGCCGAACAGGATGTCGATCGTCTGCTCGAGCGTCGGCTCCTCGACCATCACCGGCTGGAAGCGCCGCTCGAGCGCCGCGTCCCGCTCGATGTACTTGCGGTACTCGTCGAGGGTCGTCGCGCCGATGCACTGCAGCTCGCCGCGAGCAAGCGGCGGCTTGAGGATGTTCGCGGCGTCGATGGCGCCTTCCGCAGCGCCGGCGCCGACGAGCGTGTGGAGCTCATCGATGAACAGGACGGCGTCGCTCGTGTTGCGGAGCTCCTCGATGATCTTCTTGAGCCGCTCCTCGAACTCGCCGCGGTATTTGGTGCCGGCGACGAGCGAGCCGATGTCGAGCGTGAGGACCCGCTTGTTCGCCAGTGTCTCCGGAACGTCGCCGGTAACGATGCGTTGCGCAAGCCCCTCCGCGATCGCGGTCTTGCCGACCCCGGGCTCCCCGATCAATGCCGGGTTGTTCTTCGTGCGACGCGACAGGATCTGGATGACGCGCTCGATCTCCTTCTCGCGGCCGATGACCGGGTCGATCTTCCCCGAGCGAACGGCATCGGTGAGGTTGATCCCGAGCTGGTCGACGGTCGGGGTCTTGCTCGCCCGCTTCGTCTCGGCCGCCGGACCGACGGAACTCGACTGCGAGAGGACGCGGATGACCTCATGGCGGACCTTGTCGAGGTTCACGCCGAGCGACTCGAGGACTCCCGCCGCGATCCCTTCGCCCTCGCGGACGAGGCCGAGGAGCAGGTGCTCGGTGCCGATGTAGTTGTGCCCGAGTCGGCGTGCCTCGTCGATGGCGAGCTCGATCACGCGTTTGGCGCGCGGCGTCAGGCCCACCTCTCCCACGACGGGGCGATCGCCGCGGCCGATGATGAACTCCACCGCCGTGCGCACCTTGGCGAGCTCGACGTTCATGTTCTCGAGCACCCGCGCGGCCACACCCTCGCCCTCGCGGACGAGACCGAGGAGCAGGTGCTCGGTACCGATGTAGTTATGGTTGAACCGCTGAGCTTCGTCCTGAGCGAGCGTCAGGACCTTGCGGGCACGGTCAGTGAATTTGTCGAATCGGTCCATATCGCTCGAACAAAGGTCCGCTTCCCCAGAAGCGGAGGAGGTGGTCCCGATGGGAATCGTAGCACTTCGGGTCGGAGCAACGGCCGTTTCGGGATACTTCGGGGGAGTCCGTCCGGTCGCGACCCATCGCTGACGCTACTTGAGCCCGCGGGTCGGTCACGCGAGCCGTCAACGACAGGGCCCGTCAGAGACGATGGGGGACGGTCCCGCTGCTGCTACCGGGCGCGTGAAGGGACCGATCCCGCCAGGAGCCAGGGGGGAAGACGCCTTGGTCCTCGCCCTCCCCTCACGGGGCGTCCTCGGCGCCGCGAGTGGCCGTGGTGGGCTCGTCGGCGGTGACGGCGCCCCCCTGGTCGCCGGTGGCGACCGCCGCGGGCTCCTCAGCGGCGTCATCGTCCACGCCCGCGGACCCACGCTCGTCAACAATCGCCGCCTCACGGGATCCCTCGGCGGCGGGAGCGACCGACGTCGCGCCATCGCCCGAGGTGACGTCCTCGGATCCGGGCTCGCTCTCCCCGCCCCACGCTTCCCGGCCGATGGCGGTTTCCGACGCCGGGTCGCCACGGACGTCGCCGTCCTCCGCGGCCGCAGGCGTGTCGGCCGTGGGTTCGAGCGCGAGGCCTGCCGCCGATCCGTCATCGGTGACGGCGGGAACGGCGCTCGGCGCCACGTCCGACAGCCCCGTTGCTTCGCTCAGGACTTGAGGTGAACCAGCGGTGCTTCCGTCGCGTGCCGCGATGTCCATCGCCGACCCGTCTCTGGCACCAGACCCCGTTCCGGCGATGGCCTCGTCAGCCACAGGCGATCCTGCAGCGGCGCCGTCGGCGACGCCCCGGTCCCGTTCCGACCGGGCCACTTGCTGGCGGACCTGTGCGAATGCCGCCGCGAGCGTGTTGTCGATCCCGCCTTCGGGTTCCTGCACCGCCTGTGACGGGTCATAGCCACGATCGGGGCGCGGCCGTCGCTCACGCTCTCGCGGCGGGGGAGGTTCGGCCGGCTGTGGACGCGCCGGCGGCTCCTCGGCCTGCTTCAGGCTCAGTCCGAGGCGGTGACGCTCCGAGTCGAGCGAGATGACCTTGAGCTTCAGCCGCTGCCCCTCGTGCACGACATCGCCAGGGTGAGCGACACGCTGGTTCGACAACTCGCTGATGTGGATCAGCCCCTCGAGCCCGTCCCGCACCCGGACGAAGGCTCCGAAATTGACGATCTTCGTCACGGTCCCGTCGATCACGTCCCCGACGTTGAGGTCGGCCACGGTCGAATGCCAGGGGTCCGGCTGCAGGCGACGGATCGAAAGGCTGATCCTGCCGCGCTCGTGGTTGATGTCGATGACCTCCGCCTGGACCTCGTCACCGACCTTGTAGCCATGCTCCGGGTTGTTGACCTTGTTCCAGGAAAGCTCGCTCTTGTGCACCAGCCCGTCGATACCGCCGAGGTCGATGAAGACGCCGAACGGCGCGATCGATCGGACGGACCCGGTGACCTGCTGCCCGACGCGGAGGCTGCTGAACAACTCGTCGCGCTTCTCTCGACGCTCCTCGTAGAGCGCGACCTTCTCCGACAGGATCAGCCGATTCGCCTTGCGGTTGACCTCGAGGATCTTCAGGCGGAGCTTCCGTCCGACGAACGGCTGCAGTTTCTCGGCGATCTCCTGCGCGGCGTCTCTTGGCTGCTCGTTCTGCGGTCGGCGGGGGAAGTCGACGATCTGGCTGATCGGGACGAAGCCGCGGATGCCGCAGTCGACGATGAGGCCGCCCTTGTTGTGGTCGATCACGGGCGCCTCGATGATCGTCCCTGCGTCGAACAGCTCCTGCATCGCGCGCCACTTGCGCTCGAGGCCGGCGCGACGGAGTGACAGGACGACATGTCCCTCGTTCGACTCCGGCTGCAGCACGTAGACGAGCACGCTGTCTCCGATGCTCAGCTGCGGTGCCTCGGCGTTCCGGCCATACAGCTCGCGGTTGCTGACGACGCCCTCAGACTTGGCGCCGATGTCGACCAGGACCTCGTCCTTGTCGATCCGGACGACCGTCCCCTCGACGACGTCACCGTGCTTGAAGCTCCGGATGTCGCCACTCTGCTCGCTGAGCAGCTCTTCCATCGTCGTCGGCTCGCGCCCGCCGGTCCGGCTCGCATCCGCGGGTGCATCGCTCGCGGGCGGTGCCTGTTCCACCTCGCCGGGGTCGACGGCAGTAGCTACGCCACCGAAAGAAGATGCAGGGGCTTCAGGTCCGGACCCGTCGTCGACCGAGGCATCTGTTGCCACATCAGCGCGACCGTCGCCCGGGCCGGGTCCGGCGGGCGCGGGATCGCGCGGGACGACTCCGCCCTCTGCGATGGCGGCGCCGCGATCGCCTCCCGTCATCGCGTCCACGGCTGCGATCGCACGATCCTGGAGCAGGGCGGCGTCACCGGGGGAGCGCTCGTCGCTCGGTCCGCCGCCTCGGTCGCCTCCTTCACCCTGGTCGCTCGCCTCTCCGAGCGGCTGATCCACCAGAGCGGCAAGGTCGGCCTCGACGGTCCCCGGGGTCGGATCCGCCCCGCTCGGCTCGTCTGCGCCGGTTCGCTCGTCCACGAACGGAGCATCGGCGACCGCGGCGCGCGTGGCGTCGCTCGATCCGGGGCCTGCTCCTCCGTCGCCCGCCGGTGATCCGCCCGATCGCTCTGCTGTCAATTCGTAGATCTCCTCCTGACGTCCTTCCCCGGAAACAGAAAAGACCCGAGCTGCGCCCGGGCCTTGGTTTTCACAAGGAGTTGCCGTGTCCTGGTGGGCTCGTGTGACTCCTTCGTCCGGCTGGCGCGCAGGGTCCCTCTGCTCTGGGAGGGCGGCCATACTACCACGCGCACAGGGCCCCTACAATCGCCGGCCATGCCCGAGTTGCCGGACCTCGCGATCCTCGCCGATGCGTTCGGGTCCGCCCTGGTGGGGCGTCCCATCGAGGCGATGGCAGCGCCCCAGCCGCTCGTCGTACGAGCCACCCCCGTCGAGATCGCCGACCTCACCGGACAGCGTCTCGTCCAGGTCGCCCGGCGCGGCAAGTTCCTCTCCTTCCAGCTCGAACGCGACCGCGTCGTCATCAACCCGATGCTCACCGGCCGACTCGGCCTCGGATCCGGCGGCGGGCGCGACCGGACTGGAGCCGCCGTCGTCATCCGGTTCGCGGCCCGCGATCCGTCATCGGGAGCCTTCTCGTCAGCCGCGGACAGCGCGCGGCCGGACCGGTGGACGGACGGGGCAAGCTGGCTGCCGGCAGACGGGTCGAGCGTCGACCTCCGTTACCGGGACCCGACCAGGATGGGCAAGGTGTACGTTTTGCCCGCAGGCGTGGACCGCCCGGTCGCTGGCTGGGACGAACAGGGCCCGGACGCAGACGACCCATCGCTCGATCTCGAGTCGTGGCGACGACGCATCCGGCGACACGGCGGGGAGCTCAAGAACGTGCTGCGAAACCAGGGCTTCGTTGCCGGCATCGGGAACGCCTACAGCGACGAGATCCTATGGGCGGCCCGACTCCTGCCGTTCAGGAGACGGGCGGCCCTCGCGGCGGAGGAGGTCGACGCGTTGTACTTCGCCACACGCAGCGTGATCGCCTGGGCGATCCCGATCCTCCGGGAGCGAGTCCCGCCCAGGTTCGAGGTAGAGGTGCGCGACTTCCTGCGCGTCCACGGGAAGGGGGGACGCGAGTGCCCCTCCTGCGGCAGCCAGCTGAGCGAGGTAGCGCCGGGTGGGTTCGTGACCACCTTCTGTCGCACCTGCCAACGGTGACGTGCCCCGCGCCGTCGCCCGGGGTGAGTTCGGCCACGTCGAGGGCGTCACCGAAGTCGGCCATGCCACTCGGGTCGTCGCATCTCCGTCGACCCCACGACCTTCGCCGGCGTCCGCGCGCCTAAGGGAGCTTCAGGACCTGCCCGGTTCGGATCCGCCTCGGGTCTTCGATCCCGTTGATCCGTCTCAGCCTTTCTACGGTCGTGTCGAACCGCTCCGCGATCTCGCTCAGCGTGTCGCCACGCTTCACGCGGTAGGTCGCCGCCGGTGACGGTGTCGGTTTCCGTGATGGTCGTGGGCTCGCGGAGGGCGGCGGTGGCGTAGAAGCAGCAGCAGCAGCCGGAGTCGTCGCCGCCGCAGGGCTCGAGGGGATGGCCGTGCCCGGCACGGTCGAAGCCGGCTCCGAGAACAGCGCCGCCAGCGCGACGATCGTGAGCATCGCCACCGCGGCCAGGACGACGCCGAGTTTCCGGGTACTCGTCGCGCGCAGTCGCGCGCGTCCGGACGCCACGACCGAGGCACGATCGGATCCCGCGGCCGTTGGCGAAGGCTGGTCCGGGAGTGAGCCCAGGGTCCGAGCGGGCAGGGACGGCGGGGCCACGGCGGATACGGAGCGGGGACCGGCGTCCCTCGCTGCGTCGTTCGACACTCTCCTCGGCCCTCGCAGCGCGACGGGAGTGGTGCGCGCGAACCGCCGCTCCGAGAGCGCCTCGACGGCGTGCGTGGGGATCCGATCACGCGCGAGCTGACGCGCCCGCCGGTCCTGCACCTCGCGGTACGCAGGGCAGACACGATGCCCGTCGACCAGACACAGCCGGCGTTGCGTTTCTGTACTGAGTTGTGCGGGAGGATCTACGGCGGTACAGCGGTGCTCGCGCCTGGGCTCCGCCGCCCGCCAGGTGCCGTCGTGTGACAGCAGGTACGGACAGATCGCGGCAACGATCTCGAGTGTCTCGGGGAGCGCAGTGGGCGCGGGGGCCTCGTCACCACTGCGGACCGCCATCGCTTCGGCATCACTCCGTGGCGTCTCCTCTGCGAACGGAGCAGCCGAGACGGAAGACGCGACCGAACGCGCGATGGGAGCCGAAGTCGACGGCGCGCCGTCGTCGCCCTCTGAAGCAGGGGGCCGTCCGCCCCCGGCTGGCGGGGGCGTCGGTAACGAGGCGGTCGACGCCTCGTGTGACGGACGCGAAC
>JADDQH010000014.1 GCA_016781485.1 Chloroflexota bacterium
CCTGCGCGAGCTCGGCCAGAACGTCACGATCGTCAACGTCTTCTCAGGCGGTGCCGCCGGTAGTGACCTTACGAGCTACCAGCGGGAGGCACTCGGCTTCGGCACGAAGGCGGTGTGGCCGAACTACGAGGCCTTCCGCCGTAGCAACATCCCGCCGGATGTCGATCTGATCCCCGCGGGCGCGGCGCCGTGGCTCGCGGACCCCGACCGGGTCGCACTCACTCAGGAGCGTGCGAACACGCAGGCACGCCAGTTCTGGCAGCGTGCCGCGTGGACGCGGAGCGCGAACATCACGAACGCGGAAAGCGCGGACCGACCGCTCGCGGACGCCATCCCGGGACAGGGCTCGATGGACTCGGTCGACGTGACGTCCGCCGACGCGATGGAGATCCGGAAGGTCGAGGAGGAGCGCTACATCTACCTGGTGGAGGCGTCGGTCGTGTTCCTCGATCTACCCGATGCGGTCTACCGCGGTTACCAGGGCGACGACGAGCTCCTCGGAGTGCCGCACGAGGATGACCTGGCCCCGTACGAGGTGATCCGCCGCGAGATCAACCGCCTCGAGCCACAGATGGTCTACTTCCCGCTCGGCGTCGGTGGGCACGTGGACCATCAGCTCTGCCGGGAGGTGGCGCTCGGGCTGCTGTCCGAGGGCCGCCGCTGGGTCATGCCGGGCCCCGACTACGTCGGACGGCTGGCTTTCTACGAGGACTTCCCGTACGCGTGGTGGACGGAATTCAACGGGCCGACGCAGTTGAACGGAGGGCTCGACCTCCCGCCCGGGGTGAGGCTCGAAGCACGCTACAGCGACATCACCGAGGTGATGGAGCGCAAGGCCGCTGGCATCCGCCTCTACGGGAGCCAGATCCGGCGTCTGTTCGAGAGCGACCAGGGGATGCTCGATGACCTCGCGGGATACCACGGCCGCGTCGCCCTGTTCGGGGGGGTCGAGGGCTTCGCCGAGCGCTACTGGACCGCGGTCGGCACCTAGACGCGCCTCAGGCGCGGGCGAGCTCTGCGGTGCGTGCGGCGACAGTGGCTGCTCCCTCGTCATAGAGGGCTGCGAGCGACTCCACCATCCGCTCGATGCGGAACCGCCCGTGCGCGATGTCGTGGCCAGCGCGCGCGAGCATGTCGGCAAGCGGATGGTCGGTGAGCAGCCGCACGATCGCGGCGGCGAGGGCCACCGGGTCGCGAGGGGGGACGAGCAGCCCGGTCACGCCGTCCTCGATCATCTCCGGGATCCCCCCGACGTTCGTGGCCACGACCGGACGACATAACGCCATCGCCTCGAGGATGACCATCCCCTGCGCCTCGCGATACGAGGGAAGGACAGAAACGTCCAGCGCAGCCGTCACCGCGGGGATATCGTCCCTGAGGCCCGTGAAGACGAGCTTCGCGCCCGGCCGTGCCCGGAGGGTACCGACGCACGAATCCGCATCGCAGTCCTCTCCCAGCAGGTCGAGTCGCCGCGCCTGCTCTTCCAACGGTGCTCGCTGGCTCCCCTCGCCGACGATCAACAACCGTGCCTCTGGGACATGCTGGAGGACGAGCGGCCACGCGTCGAGGAGCGTGGGGTGTCCCTTCTCGGGTTCGAGCCGCGCGACGACGCCCACGAGCGGGGTCCCAGGTGCGAACCCGTACTCCTCCGGCAACGTGCAGCAGGCCTCCTGTCGGTCGTACCGCTCCAGATCCACGCCGTTGTAGATCAGCTCGACGCCGGCGGTCGTGCGCCCTTCTCGCAGGAGCTTCACGACGATCGACCGGCTGACGGCGATGAGCCGATCCATGTACGGCGTCAGTGCCCGCAGGCGCTCGCGGTCCTCTCGGCTTCGGACGCGGCTCGAGTGGACCGTCCCCACGACGTACGGCCGGGGGAGGCCTGACTCACCGAGCGCGAGCGCAGCCCTCGTCCCGACGACCTCCGCGCGGTACATGTGGTTGTGGATGACATCGGGCGGATCCGAGCGCAGCAGGCGGACGACTTCGTCGACCGCCGCGCAGTCGTCGGCGGCGGTCACGATGCGGACCCGGAACCCGGCCGCCCGGATGCGGCCGACGACACTCCCGTCACTGAGGCTGATGACGTCCACGTCGTACCGGGTCCGGTCGATCCGCTGCAGCACCGAGAGGACGTGCATCTGCGCACCGCCGTTCGTACCCGTGGCGAGGATCTGCGTGACCCTGATCCGTCTGCCGTAACCCGCCACCACGCCCGCCGGCGCCTGCGGGCGAGCTTCCGTGGTGGCGATCGACGAGGAACCCCGCCGCGGCAGCGTCGCCGCCATCTAGCGATCCTCGCGCTGGACGAGGAGCCGGTGGATCGGCTCGTCACGCGCGCCCCACTCGTACTTGTAGGGTTCGTCGCCGCGCAGGAAGTCGAAGCGTCGCCTGCCCGCCTCGAGCCGGTCCCGGATGTAGGCCGCCGTGCCGGTCACCCCCGGCGAGATGTCGCGCGCCTCCGGGTCCAGCCCAGCGTTGTAGAAGTAGCACGTCTCTCCGTCGTCGAAGCCGACCGTTGCGAAGACCGTCCTACCTGACACCTCGAGCTGACCCAGCTCGAGCTGACGGCCCGGCCCCTCGGCAGCCTCGAGCTCCGCGAGGCGATGTAGGAATCGGCGGCTTCGTGCCCCACCTTCGCTTGGCCGGAACAGCCCCTGGTCCCCCCAGCGCGCCTGGTGCAGCTCGATGAAGGAGTCCACAGCGGCCGGGTCGGGGTCGACGAGTCGGAACCGGAGCTCACCGGCACCTTCGGCGCGGCGCATCTTGCGCCGGATCTCATGACGAGCCTTCTTCTCCAGCGTGGCGAGGTAGCCGTCCCAGTCGTCCCCCGGCAAGACCGCGACGGGGCAGACATCCTCCTGCTCCCGGCACACGTCCCATGCACACGCATCCGTGACCTCACGGAACGCCGCCTCCAGCGCGTCCAGCATCGGATCCTCCGCGCGGAGCCTGCGCAGGTCGACGATGTCCCACTCGCGGTCGCCGTGGCCGGGGTCAGGCGGGCGCGCGAACGCGGCGACGGCCGCGCGCGCGACGGCCTCGACGTCTTCGGGGGCACACAGGACGGCGGCATAGTCAGCGTGATAGCTGGCACCGAAGAACACCGCCTTCGCATCCGGACGTACCTGTCGCCCCATGCGCGTCGCCCGCCGCCGGAGGACGGTCGCCGTCGCCGCATCCTCGGGCTCGACGACGTGCCGGTGCATCAATGGCACGATCGCGCGTATCTCGTCGGCCTGCGGGGGGTGCTCCTGCGAGCTGCGGGGCGGGGTGCCGTTGACCGAGGGTTCGGTGGCGGAGTCCGAACGGACGCAGACCAGGTACTGCTCGTGCGCGGTGGAGCCGTAGGCGTCCCACCAGGCGCGATGGAAGGTCCAGCGGCTGAACGGGGTGGACGCCGTCGAGAGTGCGAACAGGCGGTCCCACGCGGACCTCGGGATCGAGGCGAACGGGACGGGCCGAGCAACGAGCGGCTCGGCTCCGGGCGCCGCAGAGGCCGCCGGCGCCGAACCCATCGGGTGGGTGTCGGAAGCGGTCAGGAGGATCAGTACCGTGTCGGGTGGGGTCGTGGCCGAGGATAGCATCGGAGCGCGCCGGGGCCCCTCGCGCGAGTCGGAACCCGCGCATCTCACCCTCCTTGCAGTCTCCCTCAGCGCCATCGGCGGTGGTAACCCGTCCGCCCTCTCGATGCACCTCGCTTCGACTGGTTCGCCCGGCTCGGCCGGGCTGCTGCGGGCGGGGGTAGCCCGAAGGTACTGGTCTGATTGGAGGGGACCCGGTGCTAGCCTGCACCGCGATGACCTCCCGTCCGGACCCGCTGCTTCGTCGCGCCGCCACGGTCGAGTTCGTCACGCCCGTCTCCCTGTTCGCGCTCGCATTCGTCGCGCGGATCTGGGCGGCGGGGGAGGTGAGCTTCGCACCGACCGAGGGGAGCGCGTATTACGTCGGCGTCGCGCGTAATCTCGTCGAAGGTCGGGGGTTCGTCACCGACGCGGTCTGGAGCTACGCGGCGCCGCCAATCGTCGTACCCAAGCCGGCCTTCGAGCTATGGCTGCCGATGGCGAGCGTGCTGGCCGCCATCTCGATGGCCGTGCTGGGGACGACGCTCGCGGCAGCCCAGCTGAGCTCAGCCGTCGTCGGCGCGCTGGTGGCGCCACTCGCCTGGGCGGTCGCGCGGGAGGCAGCGGAACGGAACGGCCTTGGCGCGGAGCGAGCGGACCTGGTGGCCGTGGGCAGTGGTCTCGTCGTGGCCGTATCCGCCCCCTTCCTCGTCGCCGTCATGGCTCCTGACTCAGCGACACCCTTCACGACGTTCGCGGTGGCAGCCTGCCTGATGATGCCTGCCGCGCTCGGTGTCCGCCGCCGCAGTCCGTCCTCCGGGCGTGGCGGAGAGCGGGTGGACGACGCGACCGCGGCTCCACCCTCGAGCGTCCTGCCGGGCGTGGTGCTCGGTTTCCTGCTGGGACTCGCGTATCTGTCGCGACAGGAGGCGATCTATCTCGGCCTCGCCTATCTCGTGCTCCTGCAGGCTGCCGCCAGGGGCCGGCCCGCGTCCGCGCGGCGTGCCATCGTCACACGACGGTTCGTGCCGGTGGTCGCCGCTGGTGCTGCGATGATCGCACCCTGGTCCCTCCGGAACCTGGTCACGTTCGGGTCGCCGTTCCCGGTAGGAACGCTCGACAACGCGTGGCTGACGCACAACGAGCAGATCTTCGCCTACGCCCATCAGCCCTCGCTCGAGCGGTTCTTGGAACAGGGCCCAAGCATCCTCGTCAATCAATTCGTCGGCTTGACCCACAATCTGTTCGAGGTGCTGCTGGTCCCGGCCGCGCCGGTGGGCTTCGTGGGGCTGCTCGCGCTCGTCGCGCTGCGTCGCTCGCCCGCGGTCGCGGGCGTTACGGCGCTCCGCGCGCTGCTCGTCTCCGGGATCGTGACGTACGCGATCGCGAGCCTCGTGTTCCCGGTCGCCACCCGCTGGGGGACGTTCCTCCACGCCGCCGGGCCGCTGCTCGTCGCGCTGACCGTCCTCACGATGCTCGCGCTGGACGCACTCGTCTCCGCGGTCCGCGTCCGCCGCCGCTGGTCACGCTCGAACGCCTGGCTCGCGCCGGCGGCGGTCCTCGCGCTCTCGGTGCCCCTCGCGGTGCTGCAGGTCTCGACCCTCGCGAGCAACACCGCCGTGATCGAGACGCGGTTCGCCGCCCTCGCCGGCGTCCTTTCGCGGGAGCAAGGTCGCGCAGTCGCAGCTCGGGAGCATGGCTCCGGTGGCGCGGACGGGACCGCATCGCCGCGCGCCCGACGGCTTTCGGCTGGGACCGCGGACGTCCTCGTCAGCGACCACCCGATCTGGCTCGCCGAGTCGCTTCGGCGGCGTGTCCTCGCGCTGCCCGACGAGCCGCCGCGTGATGTGTGGCGGCTGGCACACGATCTCGGGGCGAACCTGCTGGTCATCGTCGATGGGCGCGGGCGCTATCCAGCCGCGCTCGACGAGGGAGCGGACGGCGCTGAGTGCTTCGAGCGAGTCCGACCGGAACAGATCGCCGGGGACACCCCGGCGATCTATCGAGTGCTGCCGCAGTGCTCACCGCGATGAACTGGCAACAGTCGGGGACTACTGGGGCCGCCGGGAGCCGCCGGGACTCGCCCTATACTGCTTCGAGGACCGCTTCCATGGAGACGGGGACCCTGGGCGAAGGCCGCAGGCTCATCGACGAGCAGGACGAGCCCCACGAGGTCCGTTTCGACGCGCTCTACGCCGAGGCCAAGAGAGCGCTGAGCGTCGCCGCGAACGAGCTCAGGGCGCTTCGGGAACGTGCGCGGGAGATCCACGCAGAGGCCGTCGATCGGTGGACGACCTCGGACGCAGCAGGGCAGGACGAGGCCGGCCGGCTCCGCGAAGCCGGCGCGGTCGGAGACAGCCGCTCGCGAAGCCTCCCTTCTGTCGCTGGCATGACGGACGACGTGTCCGTGCGACTCGCGCACGAGCGGACCGAGCTGTCGCGCCTCGATGCCGCGGTCCGGGATCTCGAGGAGGTCTGGCTGTTCCTCGAGCGCGGCGAGACCGGGGACGCCACGGCCAGCGACGACGAGGTCGATGACGCGAGAGTGCAGATGCGCCTGATCGAGGCCAGGGAGGCGGAGCGCGTGCGGCTCGCGCAGGAGCTGCATGACGGGCCTGCTCAGGCCCTGACGAACGCCCTATTCCGGGTCGACCTCCTGCCGCGCATCCTCGAGCGCGATCCATCCGCCATCACGTCCGAAGTGCGCGCGTTCAAGGAACTCCTGACACGCCAGCTCGAACAGATGCGCTCCTACATCCACCAACTGCGCCCCGTGCTCGCGGACGCACCGGGGCTCGACGAGGCTCTCCGCGAGCGAGCAGAAGACCTGGACGGGAATGTCCGCGTCGAGGTCGACCTGGACGCTCCGGAGCTCCTGCTCGACGACCCACAGCGGGTCGTCGTCTTGCGCGTCGCGCAGGAGGCCCTCCAGAACGTCCGAAAACACGCCGGAGCCGAGAACGTCCAGCTGATGTCGTGGCTCGAACCTCCCGAGCGGATCGGCAGCGGTCCCAGCTGGGTCCTCGAGATCCGCGACGACGGTCGAGGCTTCGACGTCGCAGACCCCGTGGCCGATGGGAACGGGCAGCGTCACTTCGGTCTTCGCTTCATGCGCGAACGTGCGGAGCTCGTCGGGGGTCGGCTCGACATCGAGTCGCGGACAGCCCAGGGAACACGCGTCCGATTGACGATCCCCGTGGGGGAGAGGAGGAACTGATGGTGAACGGATACTTGGGGCCGGACCGACGCCGAGGCGGGCCGGACCGCCGGACCCCGGATCAACGCACGAAGATCCTGCTGGTCGACGATCACGCGCTGTTCCGCGTCGGGATGCGCCAGATCCTGGAGCGCGAGGCCGACTTCGAGATCGTGGCCGAGGCCGAGGACGCCCGCGGCGCGATCGACGCGGCGATGGAGTGCTCACCGAACATCGTGTTGCTCGACCTGTCGCTGCCCTCGCCGGGCGGTATCGAGACGACGCAGCGGATCAAGCGTGAGCTTCCCAGCGTCGGGATCATCGCCTTGGCCGTGAGCGAGGACGAGGATCAGCTGTTCGAGGCGATCAAGGCCGGCGCGGCCGCGTTCCTCCTGAAGGACGTCAACCCGGACGATCTCGTCACCATCATCCGTCGCGTCTACACCGGGGAGTACCTGATCAACGACAAGGTGTTCGCGAAGCCCTCGGTCGCGAGCCGGGTGCTGAAGGAGTTCCGCGAGCTGGCGATCTACGGCCAGGAAGCCGCGCCGATCTTCGCCCCGCTCTCGCCGCGGGAGGTGGAGATCCTCGACAACATCGCGAAGGGCATGACCAACAAGCAGGTCGCGTACGCGTTGTCGATCAGCGAGCAGACGGTCAAGAACCACATGAGCTCGATCCTGCGCAAGCTGTCCGTGAACGACCGGACCCAGGCTGTGGTGTACGCCATGAAGCAGGGTTGGATCCGGATCCCGGAGGACTGATGACCGCTTCCGAAGCGGCCAGTAGCAGCGACGGGCGAGGCGATCAGCGGTCCCCAGGACCCCGGCCTGCCGCCGGCGACCGTGTAGACGTACTGGGCGAGGTCGAGGAGGAGGCTGCGCGGCTCGACCGCGAACTGGACGAGATCGCGCTGCTCTTGCAGCAGGCGCGGACGGAGGCGACGCGCCACGTCCAGAGGCGGGACCAGGCGGCGGCGCGCGTGTCTGCCCTTCAGCAGGCGGGGCCGGCCGTGCCGCCGGAACTCAAGGAAGCCCTGGACCTCCAGACCAGCATGAGCAGACGAGCGTTCGTGATGGAGGGTCAGATCGACATCCTCGAGGGGAAGCAGCGCACGCTCGCGCGTTTCCGCGACCGGATGCGCCGCGTGGCCGAGAACCTCCGGGCCGTCGACGCACATCCGGGAGGACAAGGGAGCGGCGACACGACGCACGGCAACGGGCAGGGCTTCTTCTCCGCCGCCTCCGCTCGTGCCGTTCTCAGCGCGCAGGAGGACCTGCGTCGGGAGATCGCGCGCGAGATGCACGACGGGCCGGCGCAGAGTCTGACCAACATCGCGCTCCAGGCGCAGATCGTCCAGCGCCTGATGAGCCGCGATCCAGGCCAGGCCGAGGTGGAGGTCGGTCAGCTCGTGGGGATGGTCCAGCGAGCGCTCGAGGCTACCAAGACGTTCATCTTCAACGTCCGCCCGATGGT
The DNA here is from genome assembly GCA_016781485.1 of Chloroflexota bacterium. Lineage (GTDB taxonomy): Bacteria > Chloroflexota > Limnocylindria > Limnocylindrales > CSP1-4 > YB3-1. The sequence goes on from JADDQH010000014.1 coordinate 8,236, forward strand.
GCTCGACGACCTTGGGCTGGTCCCCACGCTGCGCCGTGCCGCGCGTGACCGCGGACAGCGGGCGAAGGTGCCGATCGAGTTCGACTCCGTTGGCGCCGACCGACGGCTGTCAGAAGAGCTCGAGAGCGGCCTGTTCCGGATCATCGACGACGCACTCCTCGCGTACCTCGCGACGAGACCCCAGCGGATCGATATCGGGCTGGACTGGCGCGACGACTCCGTCAGGGCGACCGTGAGGTGCCGCCACGAAGCCGACGGCGGCGAGCGGCCTAGCGGCGATGCGCGGGAGCCCGGCGTCCGGCGCGACCTCGAGCCTGATCTTCCGCCCGCCCTCGCAGCGATGATCGAGGAGAAGCGGACGATCGCCGCTGCCGTGACTGCGGCCGCGGACTCCGCTCGGGCGCGCGCGCGGTCGCTTCCGGACGGCGTATGGACGGAGATCCAGGAGCGCGCCGCAACGCTCGGCATCGACGTCGCGCTGTTCGACGACGGCCAGACCGTTGTCGCGTCGGCCTCACTCGCAGGCTGATTCCCGCGACATCGGTGGTGCGTTCCGGCCCAGTACCCGGCGCACGCTTTCGTAGGACCACTTTCCCCCTTCGGCGCCCCTGTCGTCGCCGCTACGGTACCGGCGTGATCGCTTTGATCGCGCACTCATCAAAAACCGGAGGCTTCGATGCTTGAGTTCCTTCTTTCCCGGTTCGAGCGCGAGGACGGCCAGGGCCTGGCCGAGTACGCGCTCATCCTGGCCCTGATCGCGGTGTTCGTGATCGGCGCCGTCACCTTCCTCGGCGGCTCGATCAACACGATCCTCCGGCAGGTCGGCCAGCAGATCTAGGCGCGCCTCATCGAACAAGGCAAGGGCGTCGGGTTCCCCGGCGCCCTTCTTGATTCCCGTGACATGCGCGCCTGCCGCCCTCTGGTTCCAAGCGGCGTACGATGGATGGAGGGAGGTGATGTCGCGTGCCGGCTCTCCACCAGCGACTTCGAGCAGCCATCCACGAGCAGACCGGACAGGGCCTGCCGGAATACGCCCTGATCCTGGGCCTCATCGCCGTGTTCTGCATGGCGACCCTCTCCTTCCTTGGCGGCGGGATCGCCTCGGTCCTTGACCTGATCTCGGAGATGATCACGCCGTAAGCCCCTGACGAGATCCACGTCCGGGCGACGTGGATCTCACCCGGCGAGCGCCGCTCCGGTCTCTCCGGACGGGAGCGCGTCTTCTTGTTGCTCGCCGAGCGGTGGCGCGCGGTCCGCGACTCCCATCACGTCCCGTGACTCGCCGCACCCGGACCGCCCCCACCATTGCCGCCGCCTTCTTTCTGGCCGGTCATAGCCCATTCGTATGATGCCTCCGGACCACTCCCGTCCCTAGTCTGCTGCTACCCGTCACACACGCACCAGCACCCGTGGGAGTCGACCCTTGAAGCGATCCGGCCGTCTGTTCCTCCTCCTCGGCGTCGCTCTCGCCGTGGTCGCCTTCGTGGGCGTGCTCGCCCTCGGATCCAAGGGAAGCGCGCCGGCGGCCGCGCCGCCACCGCCGCCGATGGTGGCTGTCGTGACGACCAACGCCGAGGTGCCGTTCGGTACCGCGCTCACCAGGGAGATGCTGACGATCAAGCAGGTCGAGGAGTCGCAGGCACCGCCGGACAGCTACCGCGACCCCGCAGAGGTCACCGGGATGGTGATCCGCCGCCCTGTCTCCAAGGGCGTCGCCCTCACGACACGCGACTTCGGCGCAGCAGGGACGGTCAGCGGAGAGCAGGTCGTCCGCGCCCTTCAGCCCGGGCAGCGCGCGATGGCGGTCAAGGTCGACCAGCTCACCGGCGTGGGCACGCTCATCCAGCCGGGCGATCGCGTCGACGTCATCCTCGCCATCCAGGACACCGAGGGCAAGTTTCCGGTCGTAGTCACCAGCGAGCTGTTTCCGACGCCGAAGGAAGGCGTGACCCCGAAGGACTATTTCGCCGAGATGAAGGACGTGATCAACAACACGTCCGTGAAGGTCCTCGTTCAGAACGTCCAGGTCCTCGGGACGCTGCTCCCCTCACCCGAAAGCGCTACGCAGTCCAACGTCGCCGCTGAGGCGGAAGGCAAGGACGACGACGAGCCCCAGGCGCCTGCCGCCGACCAACAGCAGGTCGCGATCCTCTCCGTCACGCCGCAGCAGGCCGAGCTCGTCCGGTTCGCGCAGCTCGACGGCAACCTGTCACTCACGTTGCGTGCGCCCGGCGACAAGGATGCCGAGGACGCGGCGACGTCCGGGGTGACGCTCCGATATCTCGTCGACCGGCACGGAGTCCTGCCGCCACGCCTCATCGACTCCGACTACCCCTAGATGAGCAACGCGCCCCGATCGCCCCAACGAGCCGCGAGCGATGCTCGCTCCCTCATCGCGCTCGACGAACGGTGAAAGGCTGATGGCAGAACCGATCAGAGTCGTGATCGTCGACGACATCCGTGAGACGCGCGACCACCTCTCGAAGCTGCTCAGCTTCGAGACCGACATCGAAGTCGTTGGCACGGCTGCGTCCGGCGAGGTAGCGCTCGAGGTCTCGTCGCGGCTGATGCCCGACGTCGTCCTGATGGACATAAACATGCCCGGGATGGACGGCATCACCACGGCTCAGCAGCTGTCGTCGCGGGTCCCGACGGCTTCGATCGTGATGATGAGCGTGCAGGGCGAGGCCGACTATCTTCGTCGGTCGATGCTCGCGGGCGCCCGCGAGTTCCTCGTCAAGCCATTCAGCTCCGACGAGCTCGTGGCGTCCATCCGTCAGGTCTACGAGCGCGAACGCGAGAAGATCGGACGGATGGTCCAGCGCGAACATGCGGGCGGGAACGGCAAGCTGCCAGCGTCGGCGGAGAAGGCACCAGGTCGGGTGGTCACGCTCTTCTCCCCCAAGGGCGGTACGGGCCGAACAACGCTCGCGGTCAACATCGCGGTCGCCGCAGCGGCGGAGCTCGGCAAGAAGGTCGCGCTCATCGACGGCAGCCTTCAGTTCGGTGACGTGGGCGTCCTCCTGAACCTGAACCCGAAGGCGAAGTCGATGGCGGACCTGGTGCCTGAGATGGCCGCGGGAGTACCCGAGTCGCTCGAGCAGGTCATGGTCCAGCACAGCTCGGGCGTCCATGTCCTCCTCGCGCCGCCGAGCCCCGAGACCGCGGAGTTGATCACGACCCGGTACCTCCGCGCAGCGATCGAGAAGCTGCGCCACACCCACGACGTCGTGATCGTCGACTCCTGGCCCTGGCTCCACGACTCCACGCTCGGGATCCTCGACGAATCGGACTCCATCCTGGCAGTCCTTACGCTCGAGATCACGAACATCAAGAACCTCAGGCTGTTCCTCGAGGTCGCCAACCAGCTCGGCTACACGGATGACAAGGTGAAGCTCGTCCTGAACCGTGCAGATTCGTCGCTGGGTATCCGTGTTGCCGACGTGGAGCACTCACTCGGACGTCGCGTCGATCACAGCGTCGTCAGCGATGGCCGGACGGTCGTCTTCGCTCTCAATCGCGGCGTCCCGTTCGTGACCAGCAACCGGCAGACCCAGGTCAGTCAGGACGTCCTCAGACTGACCCGCTCGGTCATCGGTGAGGCCGAGGCGGCCTCCACCCAGGACACCAAGAGCAACCAGCGAAGGCTCTTCGCGTGGCGCTGATGGTGATCCGTGCCGTCGTCGCGGTTCCCGCGTTGACGCTCCCCACGACAGCCTCTAACGGAACGGAGTCCAACTGATGTCGCTCCTGAAGCGGATCGAGAGCGCGCGGCCGGTAGGCGACACGCGGCTGCCGTCCCCGGTGCCGCCCGCACCCGTCGCCCCGGCGCCACTACCGCCGTCGGCGGTCTCCCCGTTTCCGTCTCCCGCCCCCGTCGCCGTCGGCCGCCTGACACAGGCCCCCGCGCGCGAGTCGTTCCGGGACACGAAGTTCCGGATCCAGAATCGGGTCATCCAGGAACTCGACCCGAAGCTCGACATCAGCGACCAGGTCGAGGTGCGCAGGGAGATCGAGGAGATCTTCAGCCGGGCGATCGAGGAAGAGGGTCTCGCGCTCACCCGGGCCGAGCGCGTCCGGATGCTGGAGCAGATCACCGACGAGATCATCGGCCTCGGCCCGCTCGAGCCCCTGCTTCGAGACGATGCCATCACCGAAGTCATGGTCAACGGGCCCCGGCAGGTCTACATCGAGCGCGGCGGCAAACTCGAGCTGTCCAACACCGTGTTCCAGAACGACGACCACGTGATGCGCATCATCGACCGGATCATCGCGCCGATCGGCCGACGCGTGGACGAGTCGAGCCCGATGGTCGACGCGCGGCTGACGGACGGCTCGCGGGTGAACGCGATCATCCCGCCCCTCAGCCTGGTCGGGCCCGTGATCACCATCCGGAAGTTCTCCGCATCGCCGTTCACGGTTCCGGACCTCATCCGCTTCGGGACCGCCACCCCGGAGATGTTCGACTTCCTCAAGGCGTGCGTCGAAGCGCGGCTGAACATCTTCGTCTCCGGCGGCACCGGCTCGGGAAAGACGACGACGCTCAACGTCCTCTCGTCGTTCGTTCCCGCCGATGAGAGGATCGTGACCGTCGAGGACGCCGCGGAGCTCCAACTCCGGCAGGAGCACGTCGTGACGCTGGAGTCCAGGCCCGCGAACATCGAGGGCAAGGGCGCCATCCCGATCCGCGAGCTCGTGCGGAACTCACTCCGGATGAGGCCCGACAGGATCATCGTCGGCGAGTGCCGTTCCGGCGAGGCACTGGACATGCTCCAGGCGATGAACACCGGCCACGACGGCTCGATGTCCACGGGCCACGCGAACAGTCCGCGCGACATGCTCTCACGCCTCGAGACGATGGTGCTCATGGCAGGCGTCGATCTACCCCTGCGGGCGATCCGCGAACAGATCGCCTCAGCGGTCGATCTGATCGTCCAGCAGAGTCGTCTCAAGGATGGCTCGCGAAGGATCACGCACATCACCGAAGTCCAGGGGATGGAGGGTGACGTCATCGTCATGCAGGACGTGTTCATCTACGAGCAGACGGGCGTCATCGATGGGAAGATCCAGGGCCGGCTGAAGCCGACGGGCATCCGGCCGAAGTTCGTCGAGAAGTTCGAGCAGATGGGCATCACGATCCCGCCCGGCCTGTTCGGCTACGGGTTCTAGGCACAGGACCGAACGCGGAGCGTGCGCCCATGATCCTGGTCCTCGCCGCGACCGCCGCGTTGGCGATCCTGCTCATCTTCCTGGGTCTGTCAGCCGGGCGCGGGTCCGCGATGACCGCGCGACTCGAGCGGTATGGCTCGGGGCAGGAAACCAGCGAGCCGCACAAGCAGCCGGCCGCTTCGGGTCCGAACCTGATCACGAGTTCCGCGGCGCTCGCCAGCCTGAACAAGGTGGTCGAGAGGCGCGACTGGGGGGCCAACCTCGCGCGCGACCTCGCGAGAGCCGACGTCGCGATGAAGCCGAGCGAATTCCTGGCGATCCGCGTCGCGACGTTCGTGGGGCTGCCGCTGCTCACGTTCGTCCTGGGCTTGATCGTCCCCGGCCTTCGAGGTCCGATCGCGCTGGTCGTCGCGGCAGTGCTCGGTCTGTTCATCCCGCGCTTCTGGCTCCGCCGGCGGATCGCGAAGCGGCTCAAGGCCTTCAATGCGGCGCTCGCCGACACGATCACCCTCATCGCCAACGCGCTCCGGGCCGGCTCCTCGTTCCTGCAGGCGATCGAGATGGTCGTGCGCGAGACGCAACCCCCGATCTCGACCGAGTTCGGGCGCCTGATCCGTGAAGTCAACCTGGGCCTGCCCTTCGAGCAGGCCCTCTCCAACATGGTCCGCCGGGTGAAGTCCGACGACCTCGAACTGATGGTGACGGCCATCAGCGTGCAGCATCAGGTCGGCGGGAATCTCGCCGAGATCCTGGACTCGATCGCGTTCACCATCCGCGAGCGGGTGCGCATCAAGGGCGAGATCAGGACCCTGACGGCGCAGCAGAAGATGTCCGGGTACGTGGTCGGCTTCCTGCCACTCGGCCTCATGGGCGTGATCTCGCTCATCTCGCCGGGGTTCATGACGCCGATGTTCCAGACGCCCCCGGCGGTCGCAGGGCTTCCCGCCGGGATGATCATCCTCTCCGTGGGCGCGGTGATGATGATCATGGGGTTCGCGATCATCCGCCGCATCGTCGACATCGAGGTCTAGTGATGGCCATCCCCACGATCCTCTTCGCGGCGCTCGCCGCCGTGGCCGTGCTGCTGATCTTCCTGGGGCTGGCCGCCGGGCGCAGCATGGATCCCGTACAGGCGCGTCTCGCCCAGCTCGGGTCGACACATGCGAAGAACCTGGAAGAGCTCGAGCTGCAGCAGCCGTTCTTCGACCGCGCGATCCGTCCGCTCGCCCTCCGGCTCGCCGGGACCTCCCAGCGTCTGACGAGCCGAAAGCAGGCCAACAAGACGGAGAAGCGCCTGCTGATGGCAGGCAATCCTGGCGAGCTGCGCACAGTCGACTTCCTCGGGCTGAAGGGAGTCGTCGCGGTCGGCGTAGGGCTCACCGCATTCTTTCTGTTCGGCCTCCTCGGCCGCAACATCGGGATGGGGATCATGGCGGGCACGGCTCTCGCGGGGATCGGCTTCATGGCGCCGGAGTTCTGGCTCACGCGCCGCATCAAGGCGCGCCAGAAAGCCATCCTCGTGGCCGTCCCGGACACGCTCGACCTGCTGACCATCTCGGTGCGGGCGGGACTCGGCTTCGACGCGGCGCTGGGCAAGGTGGTGGAGAAGTCGAAGGGGCCGCTCGCCGACGAGTTCCGGCGTTGCCTCGCGGAGATCCGGGTCGGCAAGACCCGCCGAGACGCCCTCCGCGACGTGATGAACCGGACGGAGGTGCCGGCTCTCTCCAACTTCGTCAGCGCCATCATCCAGGCGGAGCAACTCGGCGTCTCGATCAGCAAGGTGCTCCAGGTCCAGTCCGAGCAGCTGCGGATCGAGCGGCGGCAACGCGCCGAGGAGGCGGCCGCGAAGGCCCCGATCAAGATGCTGTTCCCGCTGGTCGGGTGCATCTTCCCGTCGATGTTCATCGTCATCCTGGGCCCCGCGATCATCCTCATCATCCGGGGGCTGAGCTAGGCGCACGACGTCGGACAGCAGGGAGATGTCGTCCGCAGCACCCCCTCGCGCGAAACCGTCGGTGCCACGCCGCCTCGTCAGGGCGAGCACGGGCGCGGTCGTCGTGGATCACGTGGAGGTCGCGGCGTCCTTCTGGGCGCGTTTCCGCGGCCTCATGGGCCGTCGCGAGCTCCGGCGTGACGCGGGCCTGTGGCTCGTCGACACCAAGAGCATCCACATGTTCTTCATGCGCTTCTCGATCGACGCGTTGTTCCTCGGACCGGCGGACAGCACGACTGGTGCCCGACGGATCGTCTGCGTTCGCGAAGGGCTGAAGCCGTGGCGCAGCGTCGTGTGGTGGGTTCGGAGGGCAGAGGGATGTCTGGAACTGCCGGCGGGGACCGCAGGGTCGGTGGGGGTGCGCGAAGGGGACGAAGTTCTCTTCTATCCCGCCGTGTGACCCCGTCCCCTACCTCAGCAAGACGTCGACTCCGCTGGCACGTGCATCGCCAGCCGCGGCAGCGTCAACAGCGGCGGGCGCTTCAACGGAACCGCCGGCGACGCCTGCCTCAGCCCTTGGTCCGGCGAGGAACGGCGCGAGGACGACGGCGATACCGGCAGTGGCGAGCGCAGGTTCGGGCAACCAGCCGAGGAGCGGGAGTAGCAGGCCCCACCGCCGGCCGCGATGCGCGAGGAAGGGTCCGGTCAGGGTGATCAAGCTCAGGTAGTGGGGCCACAGGAGTGGCGAGAGGAGGATGCTCGCGCCCACGCTGACATGCAGCGAAAGCTCGGGGTCGCGCCGGGACGCGACCACGAGTGCGGCGATCGCGAGGAGGTATCCGGAGGCGAGTGCGACGCGCGCGGTCTCGGGGGTCGCCCCCAGGGCGAGCGCGGCAGACGCCAGATCCACGTTTCGCGGGACGCCGGTCACGCCGTGGACGTTCGCGAGGAGTCGCATGTAGTCGCCGTACACCGTCAAGCCCGTGAGCGGCAGTGTCAGGACAACGATCGAGACTCCAAAGACGACGGCGCACGCGACGAGCGCGAGTCGTCCCCGCAACAGCCACGAGACGACGACGACGGCCAGCGCCGGGCGCAGGAACACTGCCAGGGCAAGGCTGAGAGCGCCCGCTGGACGATCCAGCCAGCGCCACATCAGGGCCGCTGCGAAGAGGACGACGGTGCTCACGTTCCCGAGGTTGAGATCGATCAGGACGGGGGCGCTGACGACCGCGAACGCGAACGCGACCAGACGGATCGTGCGATGGACGGGGAGCACGGCGAAGGTGGCGATGAGCAGGACGAGCTTGAACCCCAGCCAGACGAGAGCAGCGTCGCGCACGGGGAGGCCGACGAGAGGGGTCAACAGCGCCGCCAGAGGTGGCGGGTAGAGATACAAGCCGCCAGGTCCGGGCCGGAACGGGCCGGCGAGCGTTTCCGCCTGGTACACCGGGAGCCCCGTCGACAGCCGCCTCGCCGCGTCGTAGTACGCAGCGAAGTCGTACCCCAGCGTCGGTCCCTGAGCGAAGATGCGAACAGCGACCAGCAGGAACAGGAGAGCGGAGCCGGCGAGGGCGAGGGCTACGACCCGCGAGCGGTCCTCTCGAACGGCCCAGGCTGGGAGAGCCACCCGCGGGATGCGTGCCATGGGACGCGATGATAAGGAGCAGGTGAGCAGTGACGCCTATCGTGTCTCGGTGTTGCAGCTCCTCGACCTGCTCCTGCCACCGAGCTGTCCGGGGTGCGGCGCCGAGGGCGAGCTTCTTTGCCCGCCGTGCAGGCTCCCCCTCACGCGTCGGTTCGACGAACCGCCGGGCGTCCCGGTCGGCCTGCCTGCCACGATGCCGGACGGCGTCGTCCAGCTGGAGTGGTGCGCGGCGTTCACCGGCAGCGTGCGGGCGGCGCTCCACTCGCTGAAGTACGAAGGGATCCGCCGTCTCGCGGAGCCGTTGGGCGACGCACTCGCCGAGCGGTGGCGACGGGCCGGAGTGGGCGGAGAGATCCTCGTACCGGTGCCGCTCCATCCGGACAAACGGCGTGAACGAGGCTACAACCAGGCGTATCTCCTGGCTGCAGCATGCGCTCGCTCACTCGGGCTCCCGGTCTTCGAGGCGCTGGGGAGGCGGGAGGCGACGGAGGCCCAACACCTGCTCGACCGCCGCGCGCGTGCGAGGAACGTCGGGGAAGCGTTCTCGATGCTCGGCGGGCTCGAGCGGGCGGTCGGCGGGCGCTGGGTGGTGCTGGTCGACGACGTCGTGACGACGGGGGCGACCGTCGCGGCCTGCGCAGCCGCACTTGATGCCGCGGGCGCTCTCGCCGTCTCGGCTCTTGCGGTCGCGCGCGAGCGGTAGCGATCGGGCGGGTCGGCACGCGACTCGCTGGCGGGGTCTTCGACCATCGAGCTGCTCGAGCCGCTCGTAGAATCGGCGGTCCAAGGAGGCGTGCAGTGCGGACAGTCGTCAAAGGAAAGAACCTCGACGTGCCGGACACCGATCGGGTCTATGCCGAGCGCAAGATGCTACGGCTCGGGCGGCTCCTCGACGACCGGAGCGACGCCGTCGTCGAATTGTCCGTCGAGCATCATCGGAGCAACAACGACACGCACATCGCCGAGGTGACGCTGGTCATCGACGGCCGCGGCCCGCTCCGCGGGGTCGCGCACGCGCCAACGCACCGCGCGGCCCTCGATCTCGTCATCGACAAGCTCGAGCGACAGACGATCCACCACAAGGAGCAGCCTCGCCGGCGGAGCCGGCCCCTCGAGGAGAAGCAGATCCTGCGCTCGATCGCGGACGGCACGTCGGACGAGACCGCGATGCGGCCACAGATCGTGAAGGTGAAGCGCTTCGCGATCGAGCCGATGTTCGAGGAGGACGCCGTGTCACAGATGGAGGAGCTGGGCCACAGCTTCTTCGTCTTCGTGAACGCGGAGAACGAGCGCCTCGCGATCCTGTATCGGCGGAACGACGGCGACTATGGGTTGATCGAGCCGACGATCGGCGGGGGCTACACGGAGGGCGAACGGCGCCGAGCGCACTAGCGCCGGTGACGTTCCGGTGACGGCGCGAGCTTCGGACGGTCGTCAGAGGGCGAAACGCCTCTTCGGACGCGTCTGCTGCCGGCGATGACCGTTCTGGCGTTCCGTTGGGTGGAAGTCGAAGAGGAATGAGAGAGGAGAGGAGTGCGACGCGGGACGCGGCCGCCGTGCACCGGTCGTTCCAGGCACCCAGCAAGTGCCGACCGTCAGCACGCGACAGCACGTGGCGCTCGTCGACGGAGGGGAGCGTCTGCCGGGTCGTTGCTCGGGACGCGCGGAGGCGAGCACCTGCGGGACAAACCTCGTGCTCGTGCCCAAGCAGAGAGGGGCCGCCCCGAAGGGCGGCCCCTCTTGCTGTCGCTCCGAGCCGCGGTGCTGCCGGTCCGACCGCCGCCTGCTGTCGGTCGGAGGCGGGCCTGAGACCGGGCGCGACCCGGGCCTACTGCTGGTTCGTCGGCTTGTACAGCGTGACCGCCTTGAGGGCGTCCACGATGCCCTTCCCGAAGAAGTTCGTGTAGCCGTCGCCGACACCCTCGATATTCGCTCCTTCGCAGTCGGTGTCTGCGGAGGTGAAGCCGGGACCGCCGGTGAACGTCCCGGGCTCCGGGCACGGCTGGTTGTTCGCGGAGATCTGGAGGATCGACTCGACCTGCGTCGGCGCCATGTGCGGCTTCCGCGGGTTGTTCGGGTCGAAGTCGCCGTACTGCGAGATGATCAGCGCCGCGACGCCTGCCGCGTTCGGCGTGGCCATCGACGTGCCCTGAACCCACGCGTAGGTCGCACACTGGCCACTGGCCGGGTCGCACTCCTCGACGAAGTTCGGCGGCAGCACGCCGCCGGTGTTCTCGAGCGACCACGCGCCGACCACGCGCCCCTGGCCGCGGTACGGAGCGGGCTGGCTCGGCGGGCCGAGGCCCGAGCCGGGGACGCCCGAGTAGTCGCGCGTCGACCCGCCGACCGCGGAGACGTCCGTCGCGCCCACGCCGTAGTTCGAGTAGAACGCCTTCTGGTTGAAGTACCCGGTCGCCGAGACGCCGACGACGCCCGGGATCTCGCCCGGCGCCTCGAAGAAGTCGCGGAAGAACCGACCGTCGCTGAGGTCGAAGTTGTTGTTCGCAAGGGCGGCTACCGGAAGGACGCCGTTCTCGCGGGCGAACTGCGTCGCGCGGTTGAGGATGATGTAGAAGGCGTTGAAGTCGGAGTGATTGAGGTAGCCGCCGAGGCTCATCGAGGCGACGTCGAAGTGATTCACTCCGGCGTAGACGAGCGCGTTCGCGACGCCGAGGAAGCTGCCGCGACCGGTGTCGCCGAGGACCTTCAGCGCGACGAGCGTGACGTTGGGCGCGATCCCCGAGACGCCGACGCTGTTGATCGGCGCCCCGACTGCGCTCAGGCACCAGCTGCCGTGCCCGTGGCGGTCGTCCCAGCTCGCGGGGTTCGGATCGCCCGCCGGGAGCGCGCGGCCGGTCACCGAGTCTACGAACGCGCGGCTGCGCGCGAAGTCGAGGTTCGGCGCTATGTCGGGGTGCGGCTTCGGCAGTACATCCGCGCCGGTGTCGAGCACTGCCACGACAACGTCCTTGCGGCCCTTCTGGATCGCGTACGACCCGGTCAGCGTCGCGTTATGGCGCATCTTGTCCCACTGCTCGCGGCCGAGGTGGTCCGGCATCGGCTGCGGGTCGGGCCCAGGCGGCGCGTACACACCGCCGTTGTTCACCGAGTGGTCCGAGTCGTACGCGCCGACGCCCGACTCGCCCTCCGGGATGAGGTCCATCGGGACGTCCGGGTCGGCGGCCGTCACCAGCGAGCTCGCCTCGATGTCGGCGATGAAGTTCGGGTTGGCCGACTCGACGCCGACGGTCCCGATCTGCTCGATCCGCGTGACGATCGTGCCGCCCGCGGCGGCGACGGCGGCATCAGCGCCGGCCGGGATCGAGTTCGGATCGTTGAAGACGACGGCGTAGCGCGTCGGACCGGCGGTCTCCGTCGCGCCGACGGGCGCCGCAAGCGACGCTGCGGCAAGTGTGGTCGCCGTCGCGATCGTCACGGCGATCCGGAGGAATCTTGATGTGCCCTTCATGCGATCTCCTCCCCCTGCGTGCGGAGCATTGGTTCGTCTCACGGGGTTCGTGTCCACCGGGATCAGCGGTCAGCCAGCGCTCGTCACCTCCTTCGGCCACTCCTCCCGCGGCCGGAGCCGGTACTCGCCGCGTCCTCTCGCCATGAAGCCATGGTCGACGAGGTACCGGCGAAGCGCGGCGACATCGGGGTGCAGGGCTGCGAGTCGCTGGTTGACCTCCTTCTCCGGGTACGGTCGTTCGTCCGTGAACACCGTCTCCGCGAGATGACGGAGGACGATCAGCCGCTTCTTCTCGTGAGCGGGGATCCGCGCCAGCCGGCCGTCCTCCAGGAACGCCTCGAGGACGCGCGCTTCGGACGCGGGCCGCGGCGGGCCCTGCGGGCCGGTGAGCTCACGACGCTCCGGTCCTCGCTCGCGTCCGGCGCGGCCGAGTGCGGCGCCGATCTCGCTGAGCCGCTGCAGCCGCAGCGAGTACTCCATGTAGGGCGGGCGCGGGCGAGGCTCGACGAGGCCGGCCTCCCGCAGCCGCTTCAGGTGGTGGACGACGGTCCCGGGCGAGAGCTTGAGCTCCCTCGCGACCTCCTCGACCGGCATCGCGCGAGCCGCGAGAAGGCCGACGATGCGCAAGCGGGAGGCATCCGAGAGCGCCTTGAGGGCGGTCAGCAGCTCCTCCTCCATGGGAGGGTCAACGTAACGAGTGATTCGATGCCCGTCAAATCGCTTGTGTCGGATAGCATCCGTCCATCGTGGACGCGGCGGCGGTCGAACGGCCCCTGGAGCAGCTTTGCGGGCGCCGGATCGGCCCCCATCTCCCTCTCGCTCCCGGACTCGCGAAAGCAGCGGAGCGGGCGCGCGCGATCGGCGCCACCGCTGTCCAGATCTTCTCGGACAACCCGACAGCCTGGCGACGCCGCTCGGAACCTCCCGCCGATCTGGGCCTCTTCCGGGAGCGGCTCGCCGCCGCCGACATCCGCCCGGTCGCGATCCATGCCCCCTACCTCATCAACCTCGCGGGCGGCAAGGGCGACTTCTGGGAGCGCTCCGTGGCGACGATGGCGCACGAGCTGAGGGTCGGCGCGCTCTACGGCGCCCCGTTCGTCAACGTCCACATCGGTTCCCACGTCGGCGCCGGACCGGAGGCCGGATCGGGGCGGCTCGGAGAGGGCATCCGGTCAGCGCTGGAAGGAGCTCGCGACGCCGGGTCGACGAAGCTCGTGCTCGAGAACTCCGCGGGCGGAGGGGACGGGCTGGGCAGCACCGTCGACGAGCTGGCGCGCGTGCTGGAGGCCGCGCTCGCCGCGGGCGCGGACCGGGCGAGGCTCGGCTTCTGTCTCGACACAGCGCATCTCTGGGCGAGCGGGCACGAGATCAGCCGGCCGGATGTCCTCGACCGGGTCCTCGGCGACTTCGACCGGCTGCTCGGCCCCGATCTTCTCGTCATGGTCCACCTGAACGACTCGCGCTCCCCTCTCGGGTCCCGGAGTGACCGCCACGAACACATCGGCGCGGGGATGATCGGCACCGAGGGGATGCGGTACGTCGTCCGGCATCCGCGGCTCGAGCAGATCCCCATGTACCTGGAAACGCCCGGGATGGACGCCGGCTATGACGCGGTGAACATGGATCGCGTCCGGCGCCTGTTTTCCGGCGAAGCGCTTCCCGAGCTACCGCCCGACGCGTTCGCCGTGCGCAGCAGTCGGTCACGCACGGCCCCGCGCGGGAGCGAGGAGCCGGACTAGCGCTCCGGCGCTCTCCGGGGGCTGCGATCCGCGGAGCGACCGGGGTGTCGCATCCACGCCCGTCGTTCGTCGCCGCGACGAGGACCGGATGCGCCAGCGGACAGCCGACCGCGTGGTGGGCGATGGTCCTGGTACCCGGACCCCGGATGGCATCGGCGACTACGAGGACCCGCACGACAGCAGGCGCGCGAGTGAGGCAGAGGGGGGTCTGGGGCGGTTACGGGGAGAGGGCGGGAAGGAACCGCGGGAGTACCTCCGGGCTATATCGAGTGGCCCGAACAGTTCAGAAGATGCGCTCACTGACAGGTCGATAGACCAACGGTCTCGCGGTCTCCCGTCCGGGCCGCGAACGATGAGGGATCACGTGAGCGTCCAGCAAGGCCGAGCCTTCAACGAGTGGCTTCGAACGCAGCTCAAGGCAAAGAAGATGTCGCAGCGTCAGCTCGCGCAGCAGTCGGGCGTGGACCACTCCACGATCTCGCGGCTCGTCCGAGGCGACCGCACCCCGTCACTGGGAACGGCGACGAAGCTCGCACGCGGCCTCCGGGAGCTCCACGACGAGGCGGACACCCCTCAGTACTTCGGGGTCGTCGCCTCGTCCACCAGCCATCCGACCGCTCGCGTCGAGTACGCCCTCCGCGCCGACGACGCGCTCGGCGAGCCACAGGTACGCCAGATCATGGAGTACTACCTGGCCGTACGGATGCGGCGTCTCAACACCCGGCCGGCCGCGCTCGCCGAGCAGGTGCGTCGCCTCGCGCCCGTTCCCGCGCGGGCCACGAATAGGAACTAGCCGGCCGCGAGAGCGACTCGTCGGCTCACGGGTAGGCACCTCGCCTCGGCGGCGATCGCCTCAGCCGCTCTTCGGTCACGTTCCCGCGGTCGCCTGGGACCTGCCCCGTGTCTTGGTCTTGTCTGACGCGAGATAGGCGATGCTGCCGAGGACGATGACCGAGAGGACGCTGATCGCGCGGTCGACAAGCACGATCGCCGCGGCCTCGGTGGCCGGCACCCGATACAGCACCGTCAGCAGCCCGATGACACCGAGCTCGACGACGCCCAACCCCGCCGGAGCGAACGGGATCGCGGAGAGCAGCGAGGCGACGAGCGCCACGAAGACGACTCCGCTGATGCCGAGGTGCACGCCCGGGAAGCCGAGTGCGCTGATGACGAGGCCGAGCCGGATCGCCTCCGTGCCCCAGATGAGCACCGTCACGATCCCGAGTGTCAGGACCTGGCTCCGCTGGATGGAAAAGACGCCCTCCTCGAACCGGTCGTAGAACTCGAGGACCCGGTGGGGAAGCGGGAGGCGCAAAAGCGTCCTTCGGCCGAAGTTCCGGAGCGTGAACAGACCGACCGTCAAGGCGACGGCCACCGCGACGCCGAACGCGAAGATGACCTGGACCTCGAACGAGAGGCCGGAGCGGAAGCTCCATAAGCCGGCGAGTAGACCCAGCACGATGACGGCGAACAGGTCGAACACGCGCTCGATGAACACCGTCCCGAACGTCCGACTGAGCGACACCGGGAAATTCAGCCGAAGCAGGTACGCGCGGTAGACGTCGCCCAGGCGCGCCGGCACCAGGCAATTCACGAGCCAGCTGATGAACAGGATCTCGGTCGAGTCGCGGATGCCGACGCGTGCACCCGTCCGGCGCAGCAGTGACGCCCACCGGTATCCGCGCAGGGGGAAGCCGACGTAGTACACGGCGAACGCCGCGAGAAGCAGGGCGGGGCTCGCAGCCGCAATGGATCGTGCCAGGCGAGACCACTCGATCCCGCGGAGCGTGACGGCGATCAGGACCACGAGCAGGACCGGGACGAGGATCGAGAGGATGGTCCTCCGGTCACGGAGCCGGCGGCCGAGAGAGACCTGTTCGGCACCGATCTCCTCCTGGCGCGGCACGGTCCCCTCGGGCGGCTGTTCGTGCTCCGCGTGCAGCCCGTGCGCGTCCGGCTCGCTCACGAGCGGGTCGAGTCCACGGACCGGGCCGACTCGGGCGAGCGGTCGGGGTCGGCCGGAGCGGTCGCGGCCGGCGCGGCTCGGTCGTCGGTGGGAGTGATCCCTCGAATGCGGACGTTCCCGCGGAATCGCTGGACGAGCCTGTTCACCGGCGTCAGCCCGCGAACGAACAGAGAGGCACGGCCGGTGACCAGCCGCGTCTCGCGGAGCGCGGCCCGCAGCTCGGCGGCGTTTCGGATCGGGCCTGCGAGGACCGTGTACGCGATGCCGACCTCCATCAGCGTGTGCGCGTCCGACGACGCGACGCCCGGCAGGGCTCGAGCCGCGGCGAAGTCGAAAGCGTGTTGGTTCGCCGCCGGGTACGGCACCCGTGCGTTGAATGCCTCGACGTAGTCGAGCTCGCTGGCGAACTCTTCGACCGACTCGCGGCGCCGTCCCGCCCCGCGTCGAGCTCTCAGCGCTGACCCCCGGAACCGATCGAACGGGTGTGGTGCGCCGGCGAGCCCCCCCTGCTCATGGATGGCTGCGATGGTCTCACGAGCCGAGAGGCCGGGCGGGACGAGCCGTTCCAGGAACAGTCCGATGATGTCGCCCTCGCGCGTCCGGATCTCCTCGCCGACGATGACGGTCAGTCCCTCCGGCGCGGCGTCACGTGCCCGGAACGCCCCGTCCAGCCGCTCGTGATCGGTGATCGCCAGGTGCGTCAGCCCGCGCTCGGCGGCGACCCTGACGATGCTGCGCGGAGAGCTGAGGGAGTCGAACGACGCCGAGCTGTGGCAGTGCAGGTCGACGAACGCTCGACCCTCGCCCGCGAACACCGGACCGTCGGCGACGGTCACCGACGGTCCTGTCAGATCTTCTGCACCAGCGACTTCTTGAAGAAGTCGAAGTGCTCGAGCGCCAGGCCCGTGCCGAGGGCGACGCAGTTGAGCGAGTTGTCGGCGACGTGACAGGGAACACCGGTCACCTGCGTCAGGAGCTTGTCGATGTTGCGCAGCAGTGCGCCGCCACCCGACATCACCATGCCCTTGTCGATGATGTCGCTCGACAGCTCCGGCGGCGTCTCCTCGAGGACGTGTCGGACCGCCGTCACGACTTGCTGGAGCGGCTGCTCGAGCGCCTCCTGGACCTCCGAGCTCGTGAGGGGGATCGTCCGGGGCAACCCGGCGATCATGTCCCGGCCGCGAACCTCCATGTGGAGCTCGCGCTCGAGCGGCAGCGCCGCGCCGATCGCGATCTTCACCTCTTCCGCCGTCCGTTCGCCGACCATCAGGTTGTACTTCTTCCGGATGTAGTTCGCGATGGACTCGTCGAAGCGGTTGCCGCCCACGCGTACGGACCGTGACACGACGATCCCGCCGAGAGCGATGACCGCGATCTCGCTCGTGCCGCCGCCGATGTCGATGATCAGGTTCCCCGAAGGGCCGCTGATGGGGACGTTGGCGCCGATCGCCGCGGCGAGTGGCTCTTCGATCAGATACGCCTCTCGAGCGCCAGCTTTCAGCGCGGCGTCGCGCACCGCTCGCTTCTCCACGCTCGTGACACCGGAGGGGACGCTGATCATCACGTCCGGCTTCGTGATCGATCGGCCTGCCTTCTTGATGAAGTAGCGGAGCATCGCCTCCGTGATCACGTAATCCGCGATCACGCCGTCCTTCATCGGACGGATGGCGGCGATGTTGGCGGGCGTCCGGCCGATCATCTGGCGGGCCTCCTCGCCCACCGCGACGATCCGGTTGTCGTCACTCACCGCCACGACCGAGGGCTCCTGGATGACGATCCCTCGGCCCTTCACGTACACGAGGACATTCGCCGTCCCCAGGTCGATCCCGATCTTCATCCGGCTGTCCGGGCCGTCCCTTCCTCGACGCGCCCGATACTGGCCCCCAGCTCCAGGAACTTGCGCTCGATGTTCTCATACCCCCTCCGCACGTGGTGCGCACCGCGGATGGTGCTCGTCCCTTCCGCCGCCAGAGCAGCCAGAACGAGCGATGCACCGGCACGCAGGTCTCCCACCTCGACCTCCACGGCGCGGAGGCAGGCCGGGCCGGAGATCCGGGCATGGTGGTCATCGACGATCTCCACGTTCGCGCCCATCCGCCCGAGGTCCGCGAGCCACTCCAGGCGATCCTCGAACACCGTCTCCTCCAGCTCGCTCGTCCCATCAGCCTGCGTCAGAAGGACCGCCGTCGGGGGTTGGAGATCGGTGGCGAGGCCGGGGAACGGGGCGGTCGAGATCCGAGCAGCACGGTACGCACGGCTGCCCGTCGGTGCCCCCCGGACGAAGATGGAATCGGACCGGCACGAGAGCTCGACACCGACGCTGTCGAGGACGTCCAGGAACACCGGAAGATGAGCTGCGCGCGCGTTGGACAGGGTCACCTCCCCGCCGGTGACCGCCGCGGCGACGACGAATGTCCCCGCCTCGATCCGATCGGGCATCACCGTGTGATCGGCTCCGCGCAGCCTGCGTCGTCCCTCGACCTCGATCCTGTCCGGCGCGGTCCGTTCGACCTCTGCACCCATCTTCTGCAGGAACGCGATCAGATCGTCGACCTCCGGCTCCTGCGCAGCCGGCTGGATGACCGTCCGGCCCTGGGCGAGGGCCGCGGCGAGCACCGCATTCTCGGTCCCCATCACCGTGACGTGAGGGAACGAGATCCGCGTACCACGAAGACGCCCGGGTGCGCGAACGTAGTAGTAGCCGTAGCGGTACTCCACCTCGGCTCCGAGCGCGTGCATCGCGTCGACGTGGAGGTTGACCGGGCGCCGTCCGATCCGGTCGCCGCCGGGGTTGCTGATGATGATGCGACCGAACCGGGCGAGCAGCGGCCCGAGGAGGATGAAGCTGGCGCGCATCTTCGCGGCTGCTTCGAGCGGGACGAACAACCAGTCCACGTCGCCTGACGCGACTTCATAGACGTTGGGCGCCGGGTGGTCGACGACGACCCCGAGGTGCTGGAGCGTCTCGACCATGACGCGGACATCCTCGATCTCCGGCACGTTCTCGAACCGGCAGCGCTCACCAGTGAGCGTCGCGGCAGCGAGAAGCTTCAGCGCAGCGTTCTTGCTGCCGCTGATCCGCACCTCTCCGCGCAGCACGCGGCCGCCCTCGACCCTCAGCGCCTCGCGCTCTACGACGGGCTGGTATTCCCAGTGGAACGGGCGGGCGTCGGCCACGTCGGTCAGCCGTGCGCCCGAGGAGCCTCCCGGCGGCGCCGTTCGGCGACGCGGACGCGGAGGAGTGCTCGCTGGAGTGCGGCCCGCGCCCGGACCAGGTCCGCCGGCTCCTCGAAGCCCTCCTGGAGCGTCCGCTCTGCCTCGCGGCGCGCCTCCTCGGCCTTCTCGAGGTCGATCTCGGACGCCAGGTCGGCCGTCTCGGCGAGCACGATCACCTTGTCGGGTCGGACCTGCAGGAAACCGCCAGCGATGGCGAAGAACTCCTCTTGCCCGCCGCGTCGGATGCGCAGCTCGCCGAAGCCGAGCGTCGTCAGGAGCGGCGCGTGGTGTGGCAGCACCCCGAGCTCGCCCTCGACCCCGGGGCAGACGACCGACTCGACCTCCTCGCGGTACGCCAACCGCTCCGGCGTCACGATCTCAAGAATCAGCGGCATCCGTCCTCCTCATCAACACGAGCGGCCCGACCGCCGCTCCCCGAGAACCACCGTGTGGCTGGGGAAGTGGCACGCGGACGAAGGGGTGGCCGGGCGTCGGGCCGCGACCGCGAAGCCGCTCAGGCGCGAAGCGCATGTCGCGGCGAAGCGGGGCGACGGCGACGCCACGGACAGGACCCCTTGCTCTCCGGCGCCCTACCCCGCGAGCTTCGCGGCGTACTCGCGGACGTCGTCGAGCGTGCCCGCGAGGAAGAATGCCTGCTCGGGCAGGTCGTCGGCATTGCCTTCGAGGATCTCCTTGAACGAGACCACGGTGTCGCGGATCGGCACGTAGCGCCCGGCGCGCCCGGTGAAGACCTCGGCCACGAACATCGGTTGGCTCATGAAGCGCTGGAGGCGGCGCGCTCGCGCGACCGTCAGCTTCTGCTCCTCGGACAACTCGTCGATGCCGAGGATCGCGATGATGTCCTGAAGGTCACGGTACTGCTGGAGCACCCGCTGCGTCTCACGCGCGACCTCGTAGTGCTCCTGACCGACGACGTTCGGATCGAGCACTGTGGAGGTGGAGGAGAGCGGGTCGACCGCGGGGTAGATGCCGAGCTCGGCGATCGAGCGCTCGAGTCGGATCGTCGAGTCGAGGTGGCCGAACGCGGTCGCGGGCGCCGGGTCGGTGTAGTCGTCCGCGGGCACGTAGATCGCCTGGAGCGAGGTGATGGAGCCCGTCGTCGTGGACGTGATCCGCTCCTGCAGCCCCGCCATCTCGGTCGCCAGGTTGGGCTGGTAGCCGACCGCGGAAGGCATCCGTCCGAGCAGGGCCGACACCTCGGAACCCGCCTGGGTGAAGCGGAAGATGTTGTCGATGAACAGCAGGACGTCACGGCCCTCATCGCGGAAGTACTCCGCCATGGTGAGCGCGGTCAGCCCGACCCGCTGGCGAGCCCCCGGCGGCTCGTTCATCTGGCCGAACACCATCACGGTCTTGTCGATGACGCCCGACTCGATCATCTCGTGCAGCAGGTCGTTTCCCTCACGCGACCGCTCCCCCACGCCCGCGAACACCGAGTAGCCGCCGTGCTCCTGCGCGACGTTCCGGATCAGCTCCTGGATGATCACCGTCTTGCCGACGCCGGCGCCGCCGAAGACGCCGACCTTGCCGCCCTTCGCGAAGGGTGCGATGAGGTCGATGACCTTGAGTCCGGTCTCGAAGACCTCGGTCTCGGTCGCCTGCTCCTCGAAGTTCGGAGCGCGACGATGGATCGGATAGCTGGTCTCGGTCTCGACCGATCCCTTGCCGTCGATGGGTCGGCCGAGGACGTTGAACACGCGTCCGAGCGTCGGCTGCCCGACCGGGACGGTGATCGGCTGCCGGGTATCGATCGCCCGGGAACCGCGCATCAGCCCGTCGGTCGACGTCATCGCAACGGCGCGTACCCAGTTGTTGCCCAGGTGCTGCTGGACCTCGCACACGACGGGGTCGTCCCCTCGCTCGACCTCGACGGCGTTGTAGATCTCCGGCAGCTGCCCCGGCGGGAACCGGATGTCCACCACGGGGCCGGTGATCGCCACGACGCTGCCGACGACGTTCGGGGTCTCGGTGCGTTCCGTTCGGGTGGGTGCGATGATCGCCATCAGACGTCCTTCCTGTCCGTTGCTTGCGGCTCGTTCTCGGATCGGTACTAGGTCGCGTTGGCGCCGGTGGCGATCTCGATCATCTCCCGAGTGATGTTCGCCTGGCGCACCTTGTTGTAGCTCAGTGTGAGGTCCTCGATGAGCTCCTGCGCATTCTCCGTCGCGTTCTTCATGGCGACCATCCGGGCCGACTGCTCGCTGGCGGTCGACTCGAGAACGGCCTGGTAGAGCCTCGTCGCGACGTACCGCGGCAGGAGCTGGCGGAGCACCTCGCCCGCGTTCGGCTCGAAGATGAACTGGTGCCCGGGGATGCCGCTCGTCTCCTCGGTCGGCTGGATCGGGAGCAGCCGCCGGAGCTCCGGGCGCTGGGAGAGCGTCGAGATGAAGCGGCTGTAGATGATGTCGATGCGGCTCAGCGTCCCGGCGAGGTAGTCGTCGGTCAGGAGGCGGGCCAGCGGAGTCACGTCGGCGAAGGTCGGCCGATCACCGTAGCCGTCGAAGCTCGCCTCGACCGGGACGCGGGCGCGGCGCATGGCGGCGCCGCCCTTGCGTCCCACGGTCACCACCGTGAGGTCGCCCTCGTACTGCGTGATCTCGCGGGCGGCGAACCGGATCACGTTCGTGTTGAGCGAGCCGGCGAGGCCGCGGTCCGTCGTCATCAGCACGATCGCGCGGGTGCCGCCCTCGCGCTGCGCGAGGAGCGGGTGCTCCTCGCCGCCCACGACGGCTGCCAGGTTCGCCAGCACCTCGTCGAGCGCGTCACTGTATGCGCGGCTCTGGAGCGTGGCCTCCTGGGCGCGCTTCAGCTTCGACGCGGCGACGAACTGCATCGCCCGGGTGATCTGCTTG
Source organism: Chloroflexota bacterium (assembly GCA_016781485.1). Lineage (GTDB taxonomy): Bacteria > Chloroflexota > Limnocylindria > Limnocylindrales > CSP1-4 > YB3-1. Next base: position 30,249 of record JADDQH010000014.1, read on the forward strand.
ATGTTGCGGACGGAGCCGATGCGGCGCCGGATCTCGCGCTGGCTGGCCACGCGTGACTCGAGCCGCTACGCCAGGAAGGTCTGCTTGAAGTCGGTGACCGCGCTCGCCAATGCCTCCGCATCCTCATCACGGAGCTGCTTCGTCTCACCGATCCGCTGCAGGACCTCGGATCGCTCCGCCTCGAGGAACCGGTAGAACCCCTGCTCGAATTCGCGGATGCGTGGGGTCGGGACGTCGTCAAGGTGGCCCTTCGTGACCGCGAACAGGATCGCGACCTGCTTCTCGACGGACAGGGGCTGGAACTGCGGCTGCTTCAGGACCTCCGACGTCTTCTCGCCGCGCGTCAGCTGGTCGCGCGTCGCCTTGTCCAGGTCCGAAGCGAACTGTGCGAACGCTGCCAGCTCGCGGTACTGCGCCAGGTCGAGCTTGAGCGGCCCGGCGACCTTCTTCATCGCCTTGGTCTGGGCCGCCGACCCGACCCGGGAGACGGAGATGCCGACGTTGAGGGCCGGACGCTGGCCGGCGTTGAAGAGGTCGGACTCGAGGTAGATCTGGCCGTCGGTGATCGAGATCACGTTCGTCGGGATGTACGCCGAGACATCGTTCGCCTGCGTCTCGATGACGGGAAGGGCGGTCATCGATCCGCCGCCGTGGTCCTCGTTGAGGCGTGCAGCCCGCTCGAGGAGGCGGCTGTGCAGGTAGAAGACGTCCCCTGGGTACGCCTCACGGCCCGGTGGGCGGCGCAGCAGGAGCGACATCTCGCGGTATGCCCACGCGTGCTTGGTCAGGTCGTCGTAGACGACGAGCGCGTCCTTCACGAGCTCCCCGTCGATCTCGACGCCGTTCTCCATGATCTCCTCGGCCATCGCGGCGCCCGCATACGGCGCGAGGTACTGGACCGGTGCGGGCTCGTCCGCGCTGGCGACGACGACGATGGTGTGGTCCATCGCGCCGTACTGCTCGAGCGTGGCGACGACCTTGGCGGTCGTCGACAGCTTCTGCCCGATCGCGACGTAGATGCAGACCAGGCCCTTCCCCTTCTGGTTGATGATCGTGTCCAGCGCCACGGCGGTCTTGCCGGTCTGGCGGTCGCCGATGATGAGCTCGCGCTGACCGCGTCCGATGGGGATCAACGCGTCGATCGCCTTGATGCCGGTCTGGACGGGGGTGTCGACGGACTTGCGCGTGATGACGCCAGGTGCGATGCGCTCGACCGGTCGCCTCGGCGCGTTGGGGTCGATCTGCCCCTTGCCGTCCAGCGGGTTCCCGAGCGGATCGACGACGCGCCCGATGAGCGGACCGCCCGCGGGGACGTCGACGACGCGGCCCGTCGTCCGGACCTCGTCCCCCTCCTCGATCTCCCGGAAGCCCCCGAGGATCACGGCGCCGACCGTCTCCTCCTCGAGGTTGAGCGCCATGCCCATGACGCCCGTCTTGGGGAACTCGAGGAGCTCGGCCGCGCGTGCCCCCTGGAGGCCGTAGATCTGCGCGATGCCGTCGCCGATCTCGATGACCGTGCCGACCGAGCGTGTCTCGATCGTCGCGTCGAACGCGTCGATCGCGGACCTGATGATCTGTGTGATGTCGTCCGATCGGATCGCCATGGGTCTCTCCTCGTCGCTAGTGCTTCGGTCGGTGGTTCATTCGGTGGTACGTCATCTCGTGTCGATGCTCTCCGACGCGGCTACCGAGCGGTCGCGAGGAGCTGGTTACGCAGACGAGCGAGACGGCCCCGGACGCTGCCGTCGATCAGTCGGTCCCCGACCCGGACGGTCAGCCCGCCGAGGAGGCTGGGGTCCTCGCGGAACGTGAGCTGGACGCGTCCCCCGGTCCTGGCCTGAAGCCGTGCTGTCAGCTCATCGACTTCCCTCGGCGTCAGCGCGGCCGCGCTCGTCACCTCCGCAGTGACGATGCCGCGACGCGCGTTATCGAGCCGAACGAACTCGTCCACGACCCTCGGCAGCAGCTCGATACGTCCACGGCGGAGCAGGAGCTGGATCAGGTTCAGGACATGCGGGTCCAGCGCGTCGGCGAACAGACGCGTGACGAGCTCCTGGCGCTCGTCGAGCGGGATCCCCGCATTCGCGAGCACGCCGGACACGCGCTCGTCGGATAAGGCAGCACGGGCCTGCTCGAGCTGGCCACGCCACATCTCGACGGCACCGTCGCGCGTCGCGATGTCGAACGCGGCCTCCGCGTACCGACGAGCAGACGTACCGAGGCGCGCCGTCAAGGCTGCACTCTCCCCGGGTGCGCCGCTGCCTGCGCCCCGTCCCGATCGACCTCGGCCAGGAATTCCTCCACGAGGCGGCGCTCACGCTGGTCGTTCATCGTCTCGCCGACCACTCGCCCTGCAGCCATCAGCGCGAGATCCGCGACCTGCGCGCGCACGTCGGCGAGGGCGCGCTGTCGCTCGGCCTGGATCTCGGCCACGGCCCGCTCGCGCGCGCGCTCGAGCTCGGCGCGCACGTCGGCGAGCTCCCGCTCCCTGATCTCATCGGCCGTCCGTTGCGAGCGCGCCACGATCTCACTTGCCTCACGTCGCGCCTCCGTCAGGACGGCCTGTCGCTGTATGGACGCCTGCTCTCGCTCCCGTCGTGCCTGGTCGGCATCGCGGAGCCCCTGCTCGATCCGGCGACGCCGGTCCTCAAGCCGCTGTCCGATGTTCCGGAACGCGGCGAAGTAGATGATCGCGAGGAACAACAGGAAGTTGAGCGCCGAGACGAGGATCCAGAACAGGTTGATCTGAAGCCCTGCCTCCTCGCCGCCACCTTCCCCGCCCTCCCCGCCGGTCTCCGCGAAGAAGACGACGGCCTCCTGCAGGACGTCGCCAGCGACAGCGAACAGATCCACGACGGCGTCCGCCTGCGACTCTCGGGACTACCGGCCCGCCAGGGCCGTCAGCGTCTGGACGACGCCCTCGCCGCCACCGGCAGGGGTGCTCGGGTTCAGGACGATCGCGAGGATGCCGACGACGACCGCGAGGACACCCAGGCCCTCGGCGAACGCCGCGCCGATGATGAACGTCGCCCGGATCTGGGCGGCCGCGTCCGGGTTGCGCCCGATCGCGCTCGTGGACATCCCGGTCAGGACACCGATGCCGATGCCGGGGCCGATGACGCCGAGCGCCGCGAGGCCTGCGCCGAGAAGTTCGACTTCCATCTACCTCTGTTCCTCCTACCTCCCGGGGGCGCCGGGGAACGCTTGGGCCGACTGGGGTACCTGCTGGGGTCAGGCAGCCGCTCCGTGCGGTGCCGTATCCGGGGCGATGCTCCCTTCGGGGATCTCCTCGATCGGGTGCTCCTCTGCGTGATCCTCGTGGTGCCCCTCGATGGCGGCGAGCGTGAACATCAAGGTCAGCACCGAGAAGATGACGGCCTGCACGAAGTTGAGCAGGAACTCGAGCCCGATGAGCGCCACGGGGATCACCGCGATCGTGAGCGCGGTGATGACGCCGAGCGCCAGCTCACCTCCGAAGATATTGCCGAAGAGGCGCATCGCCAGCGTGATCGGCTTGACGAACTCCAGGAAGAACTCGATCAGGCCGACGAACAGCGCGATCACACCCGCGCCGATGCCGTCGCGGAAGGCTCCGAAGTTGAAGAACTTCCCGAGGTAGCCGCGGACGCCCAGCGAACGGACGCCCTCGACGTGGAACAGGACGAAGCTCACGAGCGCCAAGCCGAGCGTCGTGTTGACGTCGCTCGTCGGAGCCCGCAGGAACTCCACGCGTCCGACGGCCGGCAGCAGCCCGCTCCAGTTGCTGAACAGGATGAACAGGAAGAACGCGGCGAAGATCGGGACGTACCGTCGCGCCCTGGGTCCGCCCAGAGAGTGCGCGAAGTCCGAGAGCGCCTCGTAGATGTACTCGACCGTGTTCTGGACGCGTCCGGGGATGTCCGCTCGTCCTCGCGCCAGAACGACCGCGAGGAGGAGCACGACCGCCATCACGAGCCAGCTCGTGATGATGGACGAGCTGATGCTCAGGTCGAAGCACACGAGCGCGCAGTGAGGCGGCGCACCGCCGTCGATGTCGAACGCGTGGGGAGCTGGCATCTCGAAGTTCGCCCTGATCCCTTCGGCCGGGTACGCCGTCGGACGGCCCGGGACGAACAGGAGCGCGAGGATGTCGAGGACGACGACCGCCGCCACGAGCAGCAGGATCTTGCGTCGGCTCGAACCGGGCGTCGGCCTCTCCGTGACGTCTTCGGTCGCGTCGACCGGCGCCGCCGTCAGCGTGTCACCGGTGACCCGGTCGCCGGTTTCCATGCGCTCAGGGTCGTTCGTCACCTGTGCTCCGTCCACTCGCGCGTGGCCGCGCCACGCTTCGGATTCCTTTCAGTCGAAACGCGCCAGGAAACGAGTGATCAGTCGATACACCGCCACCGCGCCGGCGACGATGCCCAGCGACAGACCCACGAGTACGAAGATCGGGAGCGTCCCCAGCTGCCGATCCAGCCAATACCCGCCGAGCACCCCGACGAGGGTGGTGGCGAAAAGGATGATGCCGATCTCGGAGAAGAGGGCGAGGTATGCACCCGCCGGACCAAGACCGTTCACCGGCGACCTGGCAACGCGCGCCGAGTATAGCAGTTGCCGGGAGCTCGAACGCCTCGGGCAGCATCCGACGCGAACGCTCTGACCGCGGACCCGCTCCTCACTCCGACCCCTCGACCACCTCGCGCCGGGCGCCGTCGCGCGCCCTCACGACTTCTTCCGTTGGATCGTAGGTACTCGCCTCGAGCGCCTCGCGCGTCCGTCGCGTCATCAGGTACAACACGACGCCTCCGGCGACGACCACCATAAGGAACGCGTACAACCCGCCGCGGCCGGACAGCGCGAGGCTGAGGACCCCGAGCAGCCCGCACAATCCGTAGATCAGGAGGACCGCGCCGCGATGCGTGAGGCCGAGGTCGAGGAGTCGATGATGGAAGTGGCCACGGTCCGCCATGAACGGTGACTGTCCCGACAGGGCGCGTCGGACGATGATCCAGAACGTGTCGATGATGGGCACCCCGAGGACGAGGAGCGCAACAGCGACCTTGGCGGTGCCGATGATCGCGAGGACGGCGAGCGTGTACCCGAGTAGGAAGACGCCGCTGGTGCCGATGAAGATCCGCGCAGGGTGGAAGTTCCAGGGCAGGAAGCCGACGAGCGTGCCGACGAGGACGGCGCACAGCAGCGTCACGAACGGCTGGTTGACGTCGAACGTGAGCGAGATCACGCCCAGCGTCAGCGCGGCGATGAGCCCGATGCCGCTGCTCAACCCGTCGAGCCCGTCCACGAAGTTGATGCTGTTGATCATGCCCACGATCCAGAACACGGTCACGGCGGCCGCAAACGGCGGATCGAAGCGGATCTTGTCGGGGCCGAGCGGGTTGTCGATGAAGCCGATGCGCATCCCGAGCCAGACCGCGAACAGCGCGACCGCGATCTGACCCAGGAGTTGCCACCGCGGCTGAAGGTCGAATCGGTCGTCGAGGTAGCCGATCACGGCGGCGAGCGGAGCGCCGGCGAAGAGCGCAAGGAGCTCAGTCGTGGTGACGACGCGGACGCCAGGGATGGCGCGCACGCTGTTGTTGAGTGCGATGGCGACGAGTCCGACGACGACGAACGAGACTGCGACGGCGAGGCCCCCACCGCGGGGGACGACGAGCCGGTGGACGCGGCGCTGCGCGCCCGGCAGATCGACCGCACCGGTCCGCCGTGCGAACCACGCGGCGAGTGGGGTGAGCGCGAAGCTGAGCACGGCTGCCGCGGCAAGCGCCAGCCCGATGAAGGCGAGCGCGTCCGAACGAACGGGCGTCAGGGGCATACGGAGAGGGAAGGCCGGGAGGTCACTCCTAGGGAAGGCCGGGCACCGGGAAGCGGGCGCAGATCTCGCGCACCTCTGCCGCAACTGCATCCCGCTCGTCCGGCCGCTCCCGTGACTCGATGCCGCGCACGATCAGCTCGGCGACCCGTTCCATCTCCTGAGTGCCGAAGCCGCGCGTCGTCGTGGCGGGAGTGCCGACACGGATCCCCGACGCGGTGTTCGGGGGATGCCTGTCGAAGGGGACCGCGTTCTTGTTGACGGTGATCCCGATCTCGTCGAGAAGGGTCTCCGCTTCCTTGCCCGTGACGCCCAACGGCGTGACGTCGATCAGGGCGAGGTGATTGTCGGTCCCGCCGGACACGACCTCCGCGCCTCGCTCCGCCAGCCGCTCCGTCAGCACGCGCGCGTTCTCGACCGTCTGCCGCTGGTCGTCGCGGAACTCGTCAGTCGCCGCCAGCTTCAGCGCCACCGCCTTCGCGGCGATGACGTGCATCAACGGGCCTCCCTGGACGCCCGGGAAGACCGTCTTGTTCACCTGCCTGGCGAGGTGTTCGCGGAAGAAGACGAGACCGCCGCGCGGCCCGCGCAGCGTCTTGTGCGTCGTGGTCGTCACGAGATCCGCGTGCGGGAACGGGCTCGGGTGGAGCCCGGCCGCGACGAGCCCTGCGATGTGGGCCATGTCGACCATCAGGAGTGCGTCCACGCTCCGGGCGATCCTGCGCAGCCGCTCGAAGTCGATGATGCGCGGGTATGCGCTGGCGCCTGCGACGATGAGCTTCGGGCTCACCTCCGCAGCCTGACGCTCGAGCGCCTCGTAGTCGATCCGGGCGTCCTCCTCGCGGACCCCGTAGGCGTGGACGTCGAACCACTTCCCGCTGAAGTTGACGGGTGAGCCGTGCGTGAGGTGGCCACCATGAGCGAGGTTCATGCCGAGGATCCGGTCGCCGTGCTCGAGTACGGCGAGGTAGGCAGCCATGTTCGCCTGAGCGCCGGAGTGAGGCTGGACGTTGACGCCTTCGGCGCCCGGAAACAGGGCGAGGGCGCGCTCCTGAGCGAGCCGCTCAGCGACGTCGACGTACTCGCAGCCGCCGTAGTAGCGCTTGCCGGGCAACCCCTCGGCGTACTTGTTCGTGAGCCACGAGCCCTGCGCCTCCATCACTGCTGAGAACGTGTAGTTCTCGCTCGCGATGAGCTCGATCTTCCAGCGCTGCCGGTCGCGCTCCTGAAGCATCGCCTCCCACAGCTCGGGGTCGACCTCTGCGATCGTCGCCCACCCGAGCGCGTGGGTGGCCATCACGGTCATGGGTCTCTCCTGCTGGGCGGGGTGGTGTGGCGAAGTTTACCCGTGCCCCTCTGGGCGAGCGTTCGGCGCGGACTGGATCGGTGGTGGGAGCTAACGTCGTGCGTCGCTACCGGGATCGGCTAGCGCGGCCGCGAGCAGCGAGGGGGCGACCGCGCCCTGACGCAGGACGACGGCGTCGGCCTGCGGATCGAGGACGGCCACGACGGTCGACGGGACACCGCCGGGCGACGGCCTGCCGTCGAGGACGAGGGACACGGCGCGGCCGAGGGTGCGCACGACGGTCCGCGCGTCGGTGGCATCGGGCGCGCCGGAGAGGTTGGCCGAGGTGAGCGGAAGTGGACCGAGCTCGCGGGCGACGGCGCGTGGGACCGCGTGGTCGGGGAGGCGGAACCCGACGCCTGGCTGACCGCCCGTGAGCAGCTCGGGCAGCGCCGCATCCGGTCGTGGCCGCAAGACGAGCGTCAGGGCGCCAGGCCACAAGTGGTCCGCGAGCCGCCGCGCCGGTGCCGGGACCACTGCGAGCATCTCCACCTGGGCAAGCGAGTCGACGAGCAGCGTGATCCCCTTGTTGGCCGGCCTGCCTTTGGCGACGAGCAGTCGGTGGATCCCCGATCCGGTCAAGGAGCAGGCGAGGCCGTAGACGGTCTCGGTGGGGAGCGCGACCACGTGCCCGGTGCGGATGGCAGCAGCCGCGAGGGCGGTCGCCTGAGGGTCGGCCGCGTCCACGACGCGCGGCGCTGAGACTTCCTCGCGCGACACGTGTAGCCCGAGTCAGTCCAGCGAACCGCGGCCGAGGACGAGCGCGTCGATCGCGACTGCGACCCCATCGCGTTCGAAGGGCGCGGTGACGTAGCGGGCGGCCGCCCGGACGGCTTCCGGCGCGTCGCCCATCGCCACGCCATGGCCGGCCATCGCCAGCATCTCGAGATCGTTGAGCTGATCCCCGACCGCCATGACCTGTCGGCGCGGCACGCGCAGACGCCTCGCGAGCCACGCCAGCGCCCGCCCCTTGTGGACGCCCGGCGCCGTCCACTCGAGGTACTCCGGGTGCGAGACGGTCACCTGTGCGCGATCGAGGAACTCCTCGCGCGCCTCCTCCAGCACGCGCTCCGCGAGCCCGGGCGGTCCCACGGCGAGGACCTTGGTGGGGCGCCGGCGCACGGCCTTGACGTGGTCGGGGACGAACTCGGCCTTGACCCACAGCAGCCGCTCGTAGTCGGCCGCGCCCTCGTCACCGATCTCCATCATGAGCCGATCGTCCGTGTTCAGGTGCGGATCGAGTCCCCTCGCGCGGGTCCAGACGATCACGTCCCGTGCGACCGACGCCCGCATCGGGCGGTGATAGAGGAGAGGCCCGGGAGCGGCGTCCTCGCGCGAGCCTTCTCGGACGTAGGCGCCCTGGTTGCAGATGAGCGGTGTGTCGAGCCCGAGCGAGCGCGCGATCGGCAACGCGCTCTGGTACATCCGGCCGGTCGCCACGACGACGATGACACCGGTGTCGCATGCCTCGGCGACCGCGTGCAGTACGCGAGGTCGAATGGTGAGAGCGGGTCCCAGCACCGTCCCGTCGAGATCCAGCGCGAGCAGCCGGATCCGCGGATCAGGGCGCGAGCGGCGGGTCATCGGCGAGGACGAGTGAGGACCGCGAGTCGCGATCGCCCGGCCAGGTCCTTCCTCACCTCGATGGAGCGGCCGGGGAGTCGCGTCGTCACCGCCTCCCGGACCAGCTCGGCCTGGTCCGAGCCGATCTCGAGCATCGCGACTCCCTCGTCGCTCAGCGCGTCGGGGAGCTGACCGAGCAGGCGCCGGATCACGTCGAGCCCGTCGGGACCGCCGTCGAGTGCGAGCCGGGGCTCGAAGCTGGCAGCGACCGGCAGTCGCGGCACGACCGCGGTGGGGATATACGGCAGGTTGGCGAGGACGAGGTCGTACCGCATGTCGTCGCCCGCACCCTCGCAGCCGTGTCGGTCGGACGCCTCCCGTCCCAGCAGGTCGGCGACGCGGAACTCGGTGAGGTCGGCGACGCCGTGCGCGACCGCGTTCTCGACGGCGAGGGCGAGCGCGTCCGGTGAGACGTCCGACGCGTCGATCCTGATGTCGCCGGCGAAGCCGAACGTCCGCAACCGGACCGCGAGGGCGACCGCGATGGCGCCGCTCCCGGTCCCGACGTCGGCGATCTTGACGGGGGGCGTGTCTGCGGGTCGCGGACGAGCGGTGAGGAGCTCGAGGAGGTGGCCATACGCTGCGTCGACAAGCAGCTCGGTCTCCGGCCGCGGGATCAGCGCCCGCCGGTCAACGCCGAAGGCCAGTGCGTGGAATTCCTTGAGTCCCCTGACATAGGCGACCGGCTCCCCCGCCTCGCGCCGCGAGACGGCCTCTTCGTAGGCCGTCCACTGACCCTCCCCGAGCGGCGCCTCCGGATGTGCGAGGACGACGGTCCGGTCGACGCGCAGGACGTGGGCGAGGAGCAGCTGGGCGTCGAGCAGCGCCGACTCGGACCCGGATCCGCGAAGCCTCTTCGCTGCTGCCCCGATCGCCTCCGCGACGGTGCGAGCGCGCGCGATCAGACGCGCACCACGACGGACAGGTCTCCGGTGCGCCGGAGCACCTGGACCCCTGTGGAGCCGTCGGTACGATGGAAGTAGAGGTCCACGACCGCATCAGCGACCGCGAGGTTCTGGAAGCGGACCTCGGGGAGCCAGGCCGGGAGCGAAGGCGAGATGAGCTCCAGCTGACGCGCGGGCGCGTCAGGCCGCATGCCGAGCATCGCCTGAACGAGCTGGAAGATCGATCCCGCTGCCCACGCCTGGGGGAGGCAGGCGACGGGGTACGGGACCGGATAGGGCGATCCCGCTCGATCGAACCCGCAGAAGAGCTCGGGCAGGCGCGAGTCGCGGAAGTAGCTCGTCGCCTCGAGCAGGCCGACAGCGATCGCGGCCGCCTGCTCCCGCATCCCGTAGCGCGCCAGTCCTGCTGCGATGATCGCGTTGTCGTGCGGCCAAACGGTGCCGATGTGATAGCCGATCGGGTTGTAGCCGACCGTCGCACTCGAGAGCGTCCGGACGCCCCAACCGCTCCACAGCTCCGCGCTCTCCAGGCTCTCCGCGACGCGCGTCGCGCGTTCCGGCGACGCGATCCCGGCCCACAGCGCGTGTCCGGGGTTCGACGCCACCGCGTCGACCTGGCGCTTGTCGCGATCGAGCGCGAGTGCGTACGTCCCCGCGTCATCCATCCAGAAGGCCGCCTCGAAGCGCTCGCGAAGCTGCTCTGCCAGCGCCTCCTGGGAGCGCGCCAGCTCCTCCTCGCCTCGCGCACGCGCGAGGGCCACCATCCCGAGGCGCGCCGCGTACACGTACGCCTGGACCTCGACGAGCGCGAGCGGCCCCTGCGCGAGGGAACCGTCGCGGTAGCGGTTCGCTTCCGCCGAGTCCTTCCAGCCCTGGTTCACGAGTCCCCGCGGCGACCGACGCTCGTACTCCACGAAGCCGTCGCCATCCAGATCACCGTCCTCGTCGATCCACCGGAGCGCCTCGAGCGCGTTGGGCCACAGCCGGTCGACGAGATCGCGGTCCGCCGTCCATCGGTAGTACTCGCTGAGCAGGATCAGCCACAACGGCGTCGAATCGACGGAGCCGTAATACGGGGTGTGGGGGATCTCGCCGGTCGTCGCGAGCTCGCCGGTCCGCAGCTCGTGGAGGATCTTTCCAGGCTGGGCGTCGCGCCACGGGTCCGTGTCGCGCGCCTGGAGCCGAGCCAGGAGCGTCAGCGTCTCGCGCGCGGTGCCCGGGCGGACCGAAAGGAGCTGCAGCGCCGTCACGAGCGAGTCGCGCCCGAACAGGCAACTGAACCAGGGGATGCCCGCGGCGACGTACCGCTCTCCCTCGCTCGGCCCGGGGTTCACGAGTAGGCGCAGGTCCGAGAGTGCGCGTCGAAGGGCGCGAGATGTCATCGCGTCCGTGGTCTCGATCGACGCCGAGCTGGTCACCCAGGCGCGGTGGGCGACCGACGCGGCGTCCTCGGAGACGATGGCGTCGACGGGACCGTGGTGACTGCCGGAGGCTGAAGGCATCGGCCGATCGGTCTCCGCCGTCTCTGTCCTCAGGATGACCTCCAGCACCCACTTTCCGCGTGGCGGCAGCTCGTGCTCGAAGCCGAGCGTCGGCCGATCCTCGTCCAGCCGCTCCCCGCCTTCGGAGAACGCGACGTGTGTGCGGCGGACTCGCCCGTCCAGGCCGCGGTACCCGAGTACGACGCGCCGCGGCTCGACCTGCGGCGGCATGGGCACGCCGCGAGCCTTCCGCTCCAGTCCGCGGACCTCGAAGATGTCCGCGTAATCCGCGTCGACACGGAGCGTGATACGGCATACCTCGGGATCCGTCGTGAAGTTCTCGACGACGATGCGCTCGAGGAAGCCGTCGGCGAGGATCCGCTCCCTTGTGATGCCCAGTGACTGGCGGCGGAGCACGACGTCGGGGTCACGCAGGTCCTCGTCGGCGCGGAGGAAGTCCGGGTTCGTCAGCTGGAGCACGCTCTTGTAGCCGGCTCCTGTGCCGGTCCGAAGGATCGATGGCCGGTGGCCGTTGATGCGCAGCTCGTAGCACGACAGGAACCGCGTATCTCCCTCATAGAGCCCGAGCCCGCGTCCGTCCAGATGTACGTCCCCGAACGGGTCCGTAAGCAGGAACAGTCGCTCGTGCTTGAGGATCAAGACCCCGTTGAGGTCGGTCGCGCGAACGACCCCGGCTTTCCTCGGTGGGAGCGTCCCGCTCGCGCCCGCGTCGGCCCCACTCATCGCGCCGCCGCCTCGTTCGACAGCGTGCCCCATACGCCACCGCGGATCGGATCAGACGGCGTCGAACGACCCATCGGCATCCTCAGGCCGCCGGGCGGGCTCCGTCCGTCTGGGAGAAGCTGCCGAGGCGCTCCGCCTGGTCGATCGTGATCAGCGCGTCGATCAGCCGGTCCAGGTCGCCGTCCAGCACCTGGGGCAGGTTGTGCAGATCCATCCCGATCCGGTGGTCGGTCACCCTGTCCTGCGGGAAGTTGTACGTCCTGATCTTCTCCGAGCGTTCGCCCGAGCCGACCATGCTGCGCCGGGTCGCGGCCTCGACCTCGTGGGCCTTGTGCTGCTCGAGTTCGAGCAGCCTCGCGCGAAGGACGGCCATCGCCTTCGCGCGGTTCTTGTGCTGGCTCTTCTCGTCCTGTATGGCGACCACGATGCCGGTCGGCAGATGGGTGACGCGGACGGCCGAATCCGTCGTGTTGACGCTCTGGCCGCCCGGCCCTGTCGAGCGGTAGACATCGATCCTCAGATCCTTCTCTTCGATCCGGACCTCGACCTCGTCAGCCTCGGCAAGCACGGCGACGGTGGCGGTCGAGGTGTGGATCCGTCCCTGCGACTCCGTCTCCGGGACACGCTGCACCCGATGCACTCCACCCTCGAACTTCAGGCGGCTGTAGGCGCCGTCCCCGCGGACCTCGAAGATGACCTCGCGCAATCCGCCGATCCCCGTCTCGCTCGCTGTCAGCATCTCGACCCCCCAGCGTCGGCGCTCGGCGTACCGCACGTACATCCGGAACAGCTGCGCGGCGAACAGGGCCGCCTCCTCACCCCCGGTACCGGCACGGATCTCGATGATCACGTCACGGTCGTCGTTCGGGTCCCGGGGCAGCAGCAGCAGCTTGAGCTCGTGGAGAAGCCGCGCTTCCTCCGCCTCAAGACGCTCGACCTCCTCCTTCGCCAGCTCACGAAGCTCGCCATCCGCTTCGTGGTCCCGGACCTCGACCGCTCCCCACAGCTCGTCTCGGACCTGCCGGAGCCGGCGATAGGCGGCAACGACCGGTGCGAGGCGCGTCTGTTCCTTACCGAGGCGGCGGAGCGCGTCCGGGTCCGATCCGACCTCCGGGCGGCTGAACTCCGCCTCGATCTCGCGGGACTGGCGCTCGATCTCGTCGAGGCGCTGCTCCAGCGTCGTCGCTTCGGTCATCGCTCGTCGGCTCCGACCGTCGCCTGTTCCTGTCCCCCCGACGGCTGTCCGGGCACGGGCTCGACGTCGGCACGGAGACCCGGGACCGCGAGCGGTCGGCGTGCCGGATCCAGGCTCCCGGGTGGCGCCATCTCCCCGTTCGCCCGCAACGCCTCCTGCATCGACGCGATCGCGACCTCGATCATCCCATCGTCCGGCTGCTTCGTGGTGATGTTCTGGAGCAGCATGCCGGGCATGAAGATCCAGCGCACCACCGGATTCGCGCGGTACTTCGCGCCGAAGCGGAGCAGTTCATACGCGATCGACGCCATCACGGGGATGAGCAGGATCCGCCCCAGGACGTGCATCGCGATCGGCTGCCCTACGAGGAGCGCGGATAACACGCCGAAGAAGATGATGTTGAGGATGATGAACACGACGAGGAACTCCGTCCCACACCGAGGATGCGCGGTCGGGTATTTCCTGACCTCGGCCGTGGTCAGGGGATCCTCGTGCTCGAGCGCGTGGATCGTCATGTGCTCCGCGCCGTGGTACTGGAACACGCGGCGGATCTCTCCCGTCCGCCCCACTAACAACAGATACCCGACGAAGATCGCGACCTGGATGAGTGCCTCGAACAACTGCTCGACCAGGATCTGCCCTGTCCCCACCGTCACCTGCGCGACGCCACGCGACAGCATCAGGGGGAGCAGCGTGAACAGCCCGATCGCGAATGCGAGGGTGACCACGAGCATCGCCGCGATCGAGCCGCGACCCATCTCGACGCCCTCGCCGGCAGCGGCGACGGTGCCCGACCGCATCAGCCAGCGCATCCCGACGACCAACGTCTCGTAGAGGACCACGAGCCCGCGGAAGAACGGCGCGCGGGCGAAGCGATTCCGGTGCAGGAACGAATCGAGCCGTTCCGCCTGCCACACGATGCCGCCGTCGGGGTGCCGGATCGCGACCGCGATGGCATCCCGGCCGCGCATCAGGACACCCTCCATGAGCGCCTGTCCGCCGTAGTTGAAGCGTGCCATCGGGCTCAGTCTAGCCTCGCTCTCGAACGCAACGACCCGCCCCGAGGGCGGGTCGCGCCCGGTTCGCGAGGAGAAGCGTCGTCAGGAGCGGACGGCGCGCTCGAGTCGCCTCTGGAACCGCTCGACCTGCCCCGCGGTGTCCACGATCGTCTGCTTCCCCGTATAGAACGGGTGGCAGTTCGAGCAGACGTCGACGCGCAGCTGGGGACGCGTGGAGCCGACGCTGAAGGTCGTGCCACACGACCCGCAGTGGACCTCGGCCTGGTGGTACCTGGGATGGATCTGCTGCTTCAAGTTCGGGTCCTCCGAGGCTGGGTGCTCAGGCCTCGACCGCGGCTGCGGCCGTCACCTGCTCGGCAGTCGACGGCGCGGCCTCGGTGCCTCCGTCCGCAACGACACGCACGCGTTTCTTCGAACGGCTGTCGTGCTCGAACTTGACGCGACCGGTCAGCGTTGCGAACAGGGTGTAGTCCTTGCCCAGATCCGTGCCCTCTCCGGCCAGGAACGTCATGCCGCGCTGGCGGACGATGATCGAGCCGGCGCTCACGAGCTGGCCGTCCCCCGCCTTGACGCCGAGCCGCTGGCCGACGCTATCGCGGCCGTTCTTCGAGCTCGAGCCTGCCTTCTTGTGTGCCATGTCATTCGCTCCCTGGCTTGATGTCGGTGTCGGTGGTCGCGGTGGTCGACTCGGTGGTCGTGGTGGTCGACTCGGTGGTCGTGGTGTTCGCGTCCGCGGCCGTTGGCGAGTCGATCGCACGCCGCCTCACCCCGGTCCTCGTCGCACGCGTGCTCTCCCCGTCGACTTCGGCCGCCGCCTGCGCGCGCGCCAGCCGTTCGGCAAGCTCGAGATCCGCTGCTGCCTGACGCTCCGCGGCCTGCGCGGCCTCTGCCGAGGCGCGCTCCCGCTCTGCCCGATCGTGCTCGATCGCCTGCGCGGCGCTGCGCCCGCCATGGACGATGTCGGCGATCTGGACCACGGTCAGCTCCGCTCGGTGGCCGTGCTTGACGCGGTGTCGCGCCTTGGGCTTGTACTTGAAAACGACGATCTTCTCGCCTCGGTCCTGGGCGATGACGTTCGCGCGGACCCGGGCGCCATCGACAAGCGGGCGGCCGATAGCCGCGCCGTCTCCGTCCGCGACGAGGAGGACGCGCTCGAACTCGATCGTCTGTCCGGGCTCGACCTCCAGACGGTCGACCTCGAGGCGGGTGCCGAGCTCCACGCGGTACTGCTTACCGCCGCTCTCGATGACTGCGTACATGGCTCCTACCAGGCGTGGAAGGTTCGGGTGGGACGATGATGGGCGACCCGAGGGGGCGGCGCAAGCCTGCCACATCCTGAGGGCGCGACCGAGAAGGATACCGCTCCTCGCGTGACCTCGTCAACGTCGATCGTGCTGCTTCCCGTGGTCATCCCTCGCAAGCCCGCGACTGGCGGCGGTACGTGACCGAAATGTCCTGTTCGCAACGCGCCCGGCGTCCGCGCCTCCACACTTGCCCGCGCGCGGTACTCTAGCCGTCGCCGTTTCGGACGGGGACGCCAGGGGTGAAGCGTCAGGCGCGCCCCACATCTTCGTCCCGTCGAAGTCGGCGGCAGATCGGCGGTCGCGGGATCGACCGGCCGCCGAGAGAGAGGAGGACTGGATGCGTCGCGGACGTCATCTTCATTCCCTGACGGCGCTGTCCGTCGTCTTCAGCCTGGGGCTTGCCGCGTGCGGCGGAGGCGGTGGCGGTGGCGGAGCCGGTGCCGGGGGTGCCGGCGGTGCGGG
>JADDQH010000015.1 GCA_016781485.1 Chloroflexota bacterium
GTGTCGGCCTTCCGACGCGCCGCGCCCGGAGTCCGCCGTGCGATCCTCCTCGATGACGGCGGGCCCGGAAGCGGAGGCGAGTGTCGCTCGCTCCGGTGGATCGGGACTCGCGGAGATCAGCGATCCGCGCCGCGCCGCCGCCGCGCCGCCCTGCGGCGCCGCGGGCCCAGCGACGCGCCTGCCGATCGCCTCGCGATCGTGCCGGGCGGCTGCAGGAACCGGCGAGTCTTGCCCTCCGCCGTCGCTCGGCGCCGGACGCAACCAGGGAGGTGGCGCGTTCCACGGACGCGAAGCGCTCGCGGACGATCGGCTCTGGGAGCCGCGGTGAGGAGATGCGAGAGGGGCGAGCTCAGGCTGGCCGTCGGCCGTCCCGGATCGCTCCAGGACCGCTCCGCCGCCCCCAGGTCGGACCTCGCGCGCGGCCTCGCGGCGCGCCCACTCCTCGAACGTGGGGCAACTCGGAAAGGTCGACGAAAGGCAGTACGCCTCCTGGTGTGCGATCGAGCGAGGCGCAGGGGTGAGCTCAGCGAAGCATCGATGTCGGTGATCGGGCTCGACCGACCGCAGGTCTCGATCGTCGCCGAGGGCAACGAAGGGACAGACGGTCGCTCCCTCCAGCCGCTCGTCCCGGTCGGTCACGAGGCAATGATACCGGCCGCTCCACCGACGGCCAGGGGACTTCGCTAGGCTGCGACCCCCACGATCATCCCCGCGCCCAGCGTCTCATTCGTCTGCTCGTCGATGAGGATGAAACTGCCCGTCGTCCGGTTCGCGCCGTAATCGTCGGCCAGGACGGGCGCGGTGGTCCGGAAGCGGACGTGCCCGATCTCGTTCAGCTGGAGCGTGTCAGCGTCCTCGTGACGCCCGTGGTCATTGACGTCGTGCCGGAAGACGATCTCCTCGCACAGCGCGCGAACGGAGCGCGTCGTGTGCTTGAGCGCGTAGCGAGCGCCTTCGCGAAGCGGCCGTTCACTCATCCAGCAGACGGACGCTTCGAACCGGTCCGCGGCGGTCGGCTGATGATGCTCGGTGACGAGCATGTCGCCGCGCGAGATGTCCAGGTCGTCCTCCAGGCGGATGGTCACGGACATGGACGGCAACGCCTCGGGAACGGTGTGTCCGCCGAGCTCGATCGCGGAGACGCGGGTGCGATGCCCGGACGGGAGCACGACGACCGCGTCGCCCTCCCGGAACACCCCGGCTTCGACCCGCCCCGCGTATCCACGGTAGTCGTGGTGCTCGTCGGAGATCGGGCGGACGATGAGCTGGACGGGGAACCGAGCCCCGGCGAAGTCGTGGCCGTCGACCTGCACCTCCTCGAGGTGGTGCAGCAGGGACGGCCCGCGGTACCAGGGCATCCGCTCGGAGTGCTCCACGACGTTGTCTCCGTGCAGCGCGGAGATCGGGAAGTACCGGACGTCCTCGTAGCTGAGCCCCGACGCGAACGCCGCGAACTCCGCGCGAACGGCCTCGAACGCGCCCTCGTCGTGATCGACAAGGTCCATCTTGTTCAGACAGACGACGAGGTGCGGAACACGGAGCAGGGACGAGATGAAGGCGTGCCGGCGCGATTGCTCGACCACGCCGTTCCTGACGTCGACGAGCACGATCGCGAGATCCGCGGTGGACGCCCCCGTGACCATGTTCCGCGTGTACTGGATGTGGCCGGGGGTGTCGGCTACGATGAACTTCCGACGAGGGGTCGAGAAGTAGCGGTAGGCGACGTCGATCGTGATTCCCTGTTCGCGCTCGGCACGCAGGCCGTCCGTCAGCAACGCGAGGTCGACCCGTTCGTTGCCGCGACGCTGGCTCGTCCGCTCGATCGCCGCGAGCTGGTCCTCGAAGATCTGCTTCGAGTCGAAGAGCAGCCGGCCGATCAGCGTGCTCTTGCCATCGTCGACGGAACCGGCGGTAGAAAAGCGGAGAAGGTCCATGGTCAGGCCCGCCGTGGATCGTCGAGCGGTCTCAATTGCGACGAGTCGGGCCGGAGGACCGAGTCGATCAGAAGTAGCCCTCCTTCTTGCGGTCTTCCATCGCGGTCTCCGAGAAGCTGTCGTCCGCACGGGTCGCGCCGCGCTCGGTGATGCGAGCTGCGGCTACCTCCGCGATCACGTCCCCGATCGTCCGCGCCGAAGACGGGACGGCGCCCGTGCACGTCATGTCGCCCACCGTCCGGTAGCGCACCTGGAGCTGCTCGGCGTGCTCGTTGCCGCGAGGCTTCAGGTACGGCCCGACCGAGAGCCACATCCCGTCTCGCTTGAACACCTCGCGGGAGTGGGCGAAGTAGATGCTCGGGACCTCGAGGTTCTCCCGCTCGATGTACTGCCAGACGTCCATCTCGGTCCAGTTCGAGATCGGGAAGACGCGCATGTGCTGGCCCTTCCGGACGCGTCCGTTATAGAGGCTCCACAGCTCCGGGCGCTGATTCCGCGGGTCCCACTGGCCGAACTCGTCGCGAAGCGAGAACACGCGCTCCTTGGCTCGTGCCTTCTCCTCGTCGCGCCGCGCCCCGCCGATGACGGCATCGAAGCGATGCTCCTCGATGGCGTCAAGGAGCGTCACGGTCTGGAGGCGGTTCCGCGATGGATCCGGCCCCGGCTCCTCGCGGACGCGTCCCCTGTCGATCGAGTCCTGAACGGACGCCACGATCAGCCGCTCCCCGAGCTCCGCGACTCGCGCGTCGCGGAACGCGAGCACCTCGGGGAAGTTGTGCCCCGTGTCCACGTGCATGATCGGGAACGGGAACCGCGCCGGCCGGAACGCCTTCTCCGCGAGCCGGAGCAGGACGATCGAGTCCTTCCCGCCCGAGAACAGGACGACGGGGCGTTCGAGCTCCGCCGCCACCTCGCGCATGATGAAGATCGATTCGGCTTCGAGCGCAGCCAGATGGCTGAGGCCGCGCGACATGGTGATCAAAGGATGAGCTCTGTTTCCAGGTGGGTGAGCAAAGGATGGACGCCGCGCGGCGCGTCTCAGGTAGTCCCCCCTAGTATAAGCAGGTGCTTTCCCTCGTCCCCGCATCCGCCTAGGTTCCCGTCGTGCCCACGCGCGTGATCCCACCTGCCCGGATCCGGGTCGCCCGATTCGCACGCCTCGGCTTCGCTGCTCGCCCAGACGCTCCGGACGACGGCGGTAGGAGCTCGATCGGGTCGACTGCGTTCCGCGCCGCGGTCGCGCTGCCACTGATCGGCGCGGCCCTGGTCGCGATCTCACTCGCCACTGCACCGTCGGCCGAGCGTCCATTCCTTGCCCTCGCTGTCGCTGTCGCCGTCGCCGCCGGTCTCTCGGCGACCACGATCGGCGTCTTCGGCGGCGTCCTCGTGCCGGGCCTGCTCCTCCTCGGCGTCGACCCCCGCGTGGCCGCGCCGCTCTCGCTCATCCTGCAGATCCTCGTCATCCCGATCGGCGTCACCAGCCACTACAGCCTGGGCAACGTCCGGCGGTCGGTCACGGTGCCGCTCGTGGTCGGCGGCGTCGTCGGAGGAACGCTCGGCGCGCTGTTGGCCTCCTCGGTGCCCGAAGACGTCATCGGTCGACTCGTGGCGCTCGTGATCGTCGTCGTGGGCGTCATCGTCCTGGTCAGCCTCCGCACCGGCTACGCCGCCGTCCCGCGGGAGGAAGTGCACGGAGGACGCATCGGAGGGATCGGGCTCGTCTCCGGCTTCGCGTCCGGGATCTCGGGCGCGGGATGGGGACCGATCGGCGTCAAGCTGCTGATCCTCTCGCGCATCGAGCCCCGGCACGCGATCGGGTCGTCGCTCGTCGGCCGCGTGTTCATGGCCGGTGCCGCCATCGTTACCTATGCGCTGACGGCCTGGGTGACGGTCGGCGTCCGGTTCGACATCGCTCTTCTCGTGCCGCTGTTCGGCGGGAGCGTGGCGGCGATGGTGCCCGGCGCATACCTGGTGTCGCGGCTCGGCCGCGGCCGCGCATCCGCCTTCGTCGCGGTGCTCTCGATCGCGCTGGCGATGCCGACGCTCGTCTTCGGGGTGCGCTGAGCGATGCGGATCGAGCTCATCGACGACTCCGAGGGACTGACGCAGCCGCCGGACGATCCGCGGAGCGCGGCCGCCCCGCCGCTCGGCGAGGACCCCAACGCGATGCCGGCGGCGATCCCTCGCGTCTCCGCCGAACTCTCGGAACTTCCCGGCATCCCCGACGACATCGAGACCCTCGACGCCGAGAGCCTCCTTGCGCTGGTGCTGCGGACGCTCGGCCGTGACCGCGTCGCGCTCGCGACGTCCTTCGGCGCCGAGGACATGGTCATCCTCGACATGCTCTCGCGTCTCGAACCCAGGCCGCGGGTACTGACGCTCGATACCGCGCGACTCCACGAGGAGACCTATGACGTGATGGATGCCGCGCGACGACGGTACGGCGTCGAGATCGAGGTCTACTTCCCACAGACCGAGCCGATCGAGCGGATGGTCCGGGCCAAGGGCCTCAACCTGATGTACGAGTCGATCGAGAACCGGCGCGAGTGCTGCGGGCTGCGCAAGGTCGAGCCGCTGGCGCGGGCGCTGAAGACGGTCGATGGGTGGATCACGGGGCTACGCCGCGACCAGATCGTGACGCGCTCCGAAACACCCAAGCTTGGGATCGACCAGGCGCACGGAGGGATCTGGAAGGTCGCGCCGCTCGCCGACTGGACGACGGAACAGGTGTGGGACTACGTCCGCAGCCACGAGGTGCCGTACAACGCGCTGCACGACAAGGGGTTCCCATCGATCGGATGTGCGCCGTGCACGCGAGCGATCCAACCGGGCGAGGATCCGCGCGCGGGACGCTGGTGGTGGGAGCAGCCGGACCACCGGGAGTGCGGCCTGCATCTGGACCCCGTCAGCGGCAGACTCGTCCCGATCCGCGACCGTGACACGAGCGAGGCGGTCGGCCCGGAAGCATCGTCCTTCTAGGAGCTGGCGACCTCGCCCTTCTACTCGCCAGCGCGTCTGGCGGTCGCCGCGGTGCCGACTTCAGCTCATCGCGTCCCGCGGCGTTCCTGACGACATCGACCCGTCCGCCGCGGGCGGAACTGGACCAGCGACGGCTGCAGTAGCGCCGGGATGCGGGCAGAATCGACCACGACGGCCAACTCGATGATGCCGGAGCCGAACGGCGAGCCAGGATGAACAGGAGGAGCTGCCCCATGCTTCGCGACCGCATCGTCCGTGCCCTCGCGCCCAAGGTCACCGTCCACGCGCACTGCGACATCCCGTGCGGCGTCTACGACCCGCAGCAGGCGCGGATCGAGGCCGAGAGCTGCTACAAGATCATCCAGAAGTACAACGAATCGAACGACGAGCTGTTCCGTCAGCGCTGCACGTATGTCAAGGAGGAGCGCGCGGAGCTGGCGAAGCACCACATCGACGTGATGTGGCATGACTACTTCAAGCCCGAGCACCTCGAGAAGTTCCCCGACCTCCACGACGTGTGCTGGAAGGCGTCGAAGCAGGCGTCACAGGTGAAGCGGTCGGTCGACATCAACGAAGCCCAGAAGCTCCTGGACCTGATCGACAGGATCGACCACATGTGGCGCGAGACCGGCGGCGCGCAGAACACCCGGATGCAGCAGCTGCAGCCGGTGGGCGCGTCCGACGCGCCACAGTCGAACCCGATCCGCGACTCGGAGACCGCGTCGGCCGAAGCGGGGGTGCGGTAGGAGGACGTCGCGGGCCGTCTCGCGTCGGACCGTCAGGCGGCCAGACGCGGGCGCAACGGTCCCGCGCAGCGCTTTTCGTCGGGCTGCTCGGGATCTCGTCCCTCGCGGCGTTCGCGCCCCGCCTCCAGCGGCTCGCTCGTTCCTGGTCGTGCCGGGCGGCGGTCACGGGCACGAGCATGCTGCCCCTGCTCCGGCCCGGCGATTGGGTGCTGGTCGACCCCGATGCCTACCGCAAGCGACCGCCTCGGCCGGGGGAGATCGTGGTCGTCCCCGACCCACGGCAACCGGAGCGGCTGCTGATCAAGCGAGTGGGATCGATCGATCCCGACGGCGGCGTCCGTCTGGCAGGGGATGAGTGGGGCAGGTCGACCGATTCACGGACGTTCGGAGCCGTCCGATCGAGCGACGTGATCGGGAAAGCGTGGGCGCGCTACTGGCCGCCGCGACGAGTGGGGCGGCTGGACCAGGAGCCTCCCGTGGCGTTCAGGAGTGGACGACGGTCGCGCCGAGCAGCCGGATCATGTCGAGGTCGCGCGGCAGGAAGTCCTGGAGCATGAGCCGCTGGACGCCCGCCGATGCGAGCGCCTCGACGCGCTCGAGCGCCTGCTCGGGCGTGCCCATGATCCAGCGATCGCGCCGCTGCGAGAGCCACTCGTCCGCGTCGCCCTCGAGGCCGAGCATCCGGACCTGGTCGTGGACCCGGTCGCGCAGCTCGCTCTCCGTCTCGGCCACGAGCACGCCCGTCATCGCGGAGTAGACGAGCTCGTCCGGGTCACGGCCGAGCTCGCTGCAGACGTGCCGTAGACGGGGGAAGACCTCGCGCGCGGTCTCCGGCCGCGCAGAAACGAGGTTGAACTCGTCGGCGAAGCGCGCCGCCAGTCGGAGACTCCTCGGTCTGCCCTCGCCACCCACGATCAGGTTCGGGTGGCGCCGCCCTGCGCGTGGCACGGGCTTGGGGTGGAACCGCGCGTCCCTCACCTGCCAGTGGCGCCCCTCGAAGCTCCACCCGTCCGGCTCCGTCCACAGCCCGTGAAGGATGGTCAGCTCCTCCTCGAGCATGTCCATCCGATCGCCGATCGGCGGGAAGGGAAGTCCGAGCTCTCGGTGCTCGAGCTCGTTCCAGCCCGCCCCCACGCCGACCTCGACCCGTCCGCCGCTCATCTCATCGATCGTCGTGACGACCTTCGCGAAATGCCCGGCCTGGCGGAACGTCACCGGCGACACGAGCGTGCCCAGTCCGATCCCTGTCGTCTCGCGCGCGAGTCCTGCGAGGGTGGCCCACGCGTCCGTCGTCGGCAGACCCCGTTCGCCCGGAAAGGACGTGTAGTGGTCCGAGCGGAAGAAGGACTCGAAGCGCGACTCTTCGGCGGTGCGGACGACCGCGAGGAGGTCCGCGTAGCTGAGTCCCTGCTGCGGCTCGGTCATCAGGGCGAAGCGCATGCGGACCTCCGGTAGCGGCAGGTGGGGCGGAGCGAGCTTACCGGAAGCGCCTGGCCATCCCCCGACGCTACCATCCGCGTGTCGACGGAACGGTCAAGCGCCGAGAAAGGGTCCGTGAAAGACACAGTGGGACACCCGCGCGTGATGCCCATCCCGGCGGGCCTCCAGGCGCCCGGGACGGACCGGAGCGACTTCCAGCGGGTCGCCCTGCTGGCCGACCTCCCACCCGGGTCGATGCTCCGCGTGACACGCGGCGACGTCGACCTCCTGCTGCTGAACACCCCGGCGGGGCTCGTCGCGACCGACGACCGGTGTCCGCATATGTCCGCGCCGCTCTCGGTCGGGCGGCTGGACGGTTGCATCCTCGACTGCCCGCTCCACCGCGGCCGCTTCGACGTCTCCACGGGCGACGTGGTCCAGTTCCCGACCACCGGCGGGCTCGACGCGGACGGTGTTTATCACCCGGTCTCGGCGCCGCCTGAGACGCCTTCGAAGCCCGAGCCTCCGGGCCTCAAGGCGCAGGCTCGCGCGTTGACGCGCGTCCGGCGGATGCGGTACTACCCGGTGCGGGTCACCGGCGACCAGGTCGAGGTCGTGTTCCCGGAACGCTGACGGTCTCTCGCCGCCCCAGGGCCGTTCCCCCCGAAGCGCAGCGGCTCGACGTCCCCCGCTTGCGCTGTCACCGTCCCAGGGAAGGCGTGACGAGTCGGCGATCAGGGCGACGACGGGGTGCCGGTACCTTCGCCTCGAAGACCGGGACCCACGTTGGATGGGGGGAGGGCCGGGAAGCGAGGAGACTCAGCCTGCGATCCGGAACCGACAGCTCCGGCGGAACTCGAGGGATGAGTATCGTGAGTGGGCATCCTCGGCGCTTCCCCCGCCTCAGCTTCGCGCCGCTGGCGTTCGCTGCGCTACTGCTGCTGACCCTCGCGCCGGCCGCTTCGGCCCATCATCTGACGGCCTCCGGAGCCGAGCGGTACGTGCTGTCACTCCTCAATGGGCAGCGCAAGGCGGTAGGGGTCAGGCCGCTCCGGATCGACGCACGCCTCATGGATCTCGCCGGGGACCGGTCGCTCGACATGGTCAACAGGCTCTACAAGTCGCACGTGACGCCCGAGGGGCTCGATGTCGGCGACATGCTGACGAACCGGGGCATCACCTGGTACAGGTGGGGCGAGACGATCGCCTGGAACAGCTACCCCCTCGATGACTCGGCGACCTCCGCTGCCCGCCAGTGGCGGAACTCGCCGGGACACTACGCGATCATCAGCAACGCGGAGTACAACTACGCCGGCGTCGGCGTCGCCATCGACTCGCTGACCGGCGAGAAGGTCTGGACCGCCGTGTTGATCAAGGGACCGGATCGGACAGGCGCCTGGGCCCGGATGCACTCCCCCTCGAAGCTGAGCAACGGATCCTTCAAGTTCTCGTGGTACGGCGCGGACGTGCTGCTTTCCTCGCTGACCTCGGGTAGGAGGGATTACACCGTCCAGCGGCGCGTCGACAGCAAGACCTGGTCGACGGTCGCGAGCAACACGACCTCGACGTACAGGACGGAGTGGCTGACGAAGGGCCACCTGTACGAGTATCAGGTCCGCTTGCGGGACAAGGCCGGCAACGCCGGCCCCTGGTCGCCCGCCGTCGGCATCCGCCCGTAGGTCCCACTTCCGGCGATATCCGCTCACCGGGAACGATCCGGCGCGCGCGTCGCTTCGCTCGTCCGGTCCCGGCGATCCCGCAGGCCACAGGAGCAGACCGGAGTCTCCTCAGGCTACGCTCCTCCGATCACTTGGGGGAAGCTTGGCACCGAGGAGGATCTATGCCCCCGTTCGACATGAGGCTCGTCCAGCGCGGAGCACGACTCCGGCGATCGCCGTTCTTCGAAGCCGAGCAACGCTACGGGCCGCGGGGGTACACCGTCTACAACCACACGCTGTTCCCGATCAACTTCGACGACTTCGAGGCGGAGTACTGGCACCTCCTGGAGCACGTGACGCTCTGGGACGTCGCGGTGGAGCGGAACATCGAGGTGACGGGGCCCGACGGCTTCCGGTTCGCGCAGCTCCTGACGTGTCGCGACCTGAGCCAGTGCGCCGTCGGGCAGGGCAAGTACGTGCTGATCACGGCGCCCGACGGCGGCATCCTCAACGACCCGGTGATGCTTCGCCTCGACGAGGACCGCTTCTGGTTCGCGCTCGCGGACAGCGACGTGCTGTTCTACGCCAAGGGCCTCGCGGCTCGAGCGAACATGGACGTGGAGATCCGAGAGCTGGACGTTGCCCCGCTGCAGATCCAGGGCCCGAAGTCGAAGGACGTGGTTCGCGAGCTGTTCGGACCCGCTGTCCTCGACCTCAAGTACTACTGGTTCACCCGGACCGACGTGGACGGGATCCCCGTCATCGTGACGCGAACGGGGTGGACGTCAGAGGTCGGCTATGAGGTGTACCTGCTCGACAGCATGCGCGGCACCGACCTCTGGGAGCGGATCATGGAGGCGGGGCGCCCGTACGAGATCAGGCCGACCGGACCCTCGGACATCCGCCGTGTCGAGGGCGGGATCTTCAACTGGGGGGCCGACTTCGACTACCACGACAACCCATATGAGATGGGACTCGAGCGATTGGTCGACCTCGAGATGGAGGCCGACTTCATGGGCAAGGAGGCTCTTCGCCGGATCAGCCAGGAAGGCGTCAGCCGACGGATCGTGGGCGTGGAGCTGGAGGGCGAACCGCTCGACTTCAATGCCGTCAAGTGGCCGGTCCGGATCGACGGATCAGAGGTCGGCAGGATCACGTCCGCGCTGTGGTCTCCGAGGCTGCGCAAGAACATCGGCTACGCGTGGGTGCCCGTCGAGTACAGCGGCCTCGGGACCGGACTGCTCGCCGAGACCGCGGCCGGGCCGCGCCGGGCTACGGTCTCGCGGATGCCCTTCGTCGATCCGCTCAAGGCGATCCCCAGGTCCTAGCGGATCACGCCGCACACGCGATGCGGTAGAGGGGGTCCTGTGAAGTAACGGGCGGAAAGTACCGCTCCTCGCTGACCCCATCGGGCGGTTCTATCTACGACCACCTGGGAGATAGCCTCTCGCTCGTCATGTCGCGCCCGAACCGGGTCAGCGCGGTCGCGGTCACCATCGCGGCCCTCGCGCTGCTCCTACCCTCCCACCGCGCACTCGCCCAAGAGCCCTTCGGGGGCCGGTACGAGCCGGATGGGCGCGCGTACGACCCGGACGCGGGGATCGTCGAGGGTGGCCCGAACCAGTACGGCGCCGCGCCCGTGACCGCGGAGACGGGAGCGGGTACAGACGGCTCCTCCACGGAATCCCACCTCGGCTCCTGCACTGGCTGGCGGAGCGACCTGGTGCCGCCGACGTCGATCCGCGTGTATCGAACGACGGGCGACGCAGCCGGCACCGTCCAGGTCGTCCCCTTCCGATCGTACGTGGGCACGGTCATCGCGGCGGAGTGGCCCGGATACTGGCCGATCGAGACGCTCAAGGCGGGTGCCATCGGCGTGAAGCAGTACGGTTGGTACTGGGCGCGCAACTGGCGCGGCAAGACCGCCGCGAACGGCGATTGCTACGACGTCGTCGACAACACGAACGACCAGGTCTACCGACCGGAGACGAAGGTCCCCGTCGTGAACCACCTCGCGGCGATCGCCGCGACCTGGCCACTCAGCCTCCGTCGGTACGACGCCGCGGCGGGCACGAGCAAGCTGTTCATGACGGGGTATCGGGCGGGGGCGCTGGACGTGCCCTGCGGGCAGGACAGCGACGGCTGGAAGATGTACCAGTGGTCGATGTACGAGTGCGGCAAGGACGGCCTGACCTGGGAGGGGATGCTGCGGCGATATCTCGAGCCGAACCTCGAGATCGTCGACCCGGGTGACCACCACATCGCGGTAGGGCCGCTTGGCGACGCCGCGATCGTCGTCCCGGGGAGCACCGACGGGACGAAGCAGGCTCGCATCTACGCCGGTCGCCCGGGCTGGTTCGATGCCGCGCGGACGGTCGGGTTCTCCGCCGCCTCCACCGGGCTGCTGGGTCTGGTCTCGGCCGACGTCACCGGCGACGGGCGCGACGACCTCGTGGTCCTGCACCGCGACGGAACATCGGCCCAGCACCTCGATGTCCACCCCGGAACATGGTCTGGCTACGGGGCACGCAAGACGTGGTGGAGCAGCAGCAGCGACGGGCCGTCGTTTTCCAACACCGCGATCCGGCTCGTGGCGGGCGACTTCGACGGCGACGGCAGGGCCGATGTCGGCTTCCTCGTCGACGGATCCGACGTCACGAGGTCCGCCTTCCACGTCTTCCGCTCGACGGGCAGCGATCTTGCTGTTCCCCGTAGCTGGTGGGCAGGCACGCTCGATGCCCAGCGAGCCAGCCCACGCGCGGTCGACGCCACGGGCGATGGGCGAGCGGACGTGGTGCTCGAGATCGACCGCGGAACGTCAGGGCTCCGGTACGCGGTCCTCCCGTCGCGCGCGGCGGGAGGCTCGCTCCGCGCGCTCCAGCTATGGCTCGATCTGCCGGCAGCTCGCAGAGCGACGACGCGGACGGTCGCGGGAGACTACGACCGGGACGGACGGACCGATCTCGTCCTCGCCGTGCCGGCTGCGACCGGGACCACCCTGATGGCCCTTGACTCGACCGGGTCGAAGTTCGTGGCGACCGCTCTATGGACCTCGCCCGCGGATCAGCCGCTCGCGCTTTCGAAGGTCAAGCTCGGCGCCGCAGATCTGAACGTGGACGGGCGAGGCGACGCAGTGATCTACGAGGATGGCGGCTCGAACGGGACGCGCGTCAAAGCGTTCATCTCGAGCGGAAAGGGCCTTGTCGCCTCGTTCTCCCGGCACGATCCGGCGCTGCTGTGGGGAACGCTCCACGCGTACTGAGTGCTGCCCGAGCGCTCCTTGACCCCGGAGCGCGCCGTCGACTGTGGCCCTACGAGCGAAGCCACGACTTCCAGGCGCCCTCGTCTACGCCGACGGTGACGGCCGAGCCGAAACGCACCAAGGGCAGCCGGAGCAGGCGCGGGTCGGAGATAAGTCGATCCAACATCTCTGCGTCGTCCATGCGCAGGTAGCCCAGCCCCGATCCACGATAAAGCCGCCCCTCCGTGTCGAGTAGGGCAGGCGTCCCGAGCCGCTCCGCGAAACGTCGCAGTTCCGCAGGGGCGGGTGGCCGGACGGCGAGGTCGACGAAGCTCACGGGCACACGGCGTTCCTTGAAGAATCGCAGCGCTCGCTGGGTCTCTCGCGAGTCCTTCCTACCGAAGATCTGGAGGACCGGCGGCTGTGGCTTCACGCAACCGCGTTCATGGCGTACCGCCGTCGTCGATCGCTTCGCAGCTGACGAGAAGAAATGGCGCGAGGTCGGAGGGCGGCGATCAGCGGCGACCGAGCGCTACGCCTACGTCAGCCTTCGTTCGCCTCCGCCCTCGTGGAGCCCGCCTTGCGGCCACGCCTCGAACGCCGCTCGGGAGTCATCAGCCCGACGAGGAACCCGTCCCCATGTTTGCGAACCGCGACCTCTACGTTCGCGTCACTGGCGGCCCTCAGGATCCGCTGGCGGATGGTCAATGGTTTTTCGTCGGCGCTCAACTGCACCTCGAACACCTGGTTCGGGTCGGTGAGTTGAGAGATGACACGTGAGAATTGTTGCTGCTGTCGCTGCCGCTCCGCCGCTCGTGGGCTCAATTCACGCGGCGCTCGCGTCTGGTTCGTCTTATCCATGAGCGACGGGTCGGCCCGCCGGATCTTGACCATCGATCTTTCTCCGCTCGTTCATGTTCGGCCCCGGGCCACGATACGTCGCGACCGCGGGGGAACGCAAGTCGAGCACGCTCCGCTGCTGTAAGGCGGACGATGCTTGCGGCACGAGCGATGAAAGCGGCAATGAGGGCGCGCTCCCCTATCTCTTTCATCTCGAAGCTTGGAGGAGACCATGAAGATCGGGGCGATCGTGCCGCAAGGGTGGACCGGCGAGTACGACGGCTGGGACGCTCGACGAGCGTGGGAACGAACCAGCGCTGTGGCGGTACAGGCCGAGGAACAGGGATTCGAGTCGATCTGGGTCTTCGACCACTTCCACACCACCCCGGAGCCGACCGACGAGCTGACATTCGAGTCGTTCACGACGCTGTCAGCACTGGCGGCGCTCACGCGCCGCGTCCGCCTCGGACACATCGTCGCGTGCGCCGCCTTCCGCAAGCCGTCGCTGATGGCCAAGATGTTCAGCACGATGGACGTCATCAGCGGGGGACGGATGGAGATCGGGATCGGCGCCGGTTGGAAGAAGGAGGAGTGGCTGGCGTACGGGTACGACTTCCCCGAGACACGACAGCGGCTCGCGGTCCTCCGCGACAGCCTCGAGATCATCACCCGGATGATGCAGCCGGGCCGGGCAAGCTACGAGGGCGAGCACGCGCGGATCGAGGGCGCGATAAACCTGCCCAAGCCACTCCAGACGCCACGGATCCCGATCATGATCGGCGGCAACGGGCGCAACGTGACCTGGCGGCTCGCGGCGAAATACGCAGACGAACTGAACCTCGACTCGCAGGACCCCGGGGCGGTCGCCGACGCGCTTCCCGTGATCCGTCAACGATGCGAGGAGATCGGCCGCGACCCAGAGACATTGAAGGTATCGGCGCACATCTGGGCGGGATCGGATTGGGCACAGGGAGAGCACCCCGGCCAGCGACGGGTCGACCTGCTCGGCGCGTACCGAGAGCTCGGCGTGAGTCGGGTCATGATGCTGCTGCGTTCATCCGCCGAGAGCGACGACGCCTTGCCGGCATTCGCCGAGGATGCGCGCGCCGCCGGCGCCAACCTCGAGACCGTCCTCGCCTAGTCCGCTCGTCGCGCGGCTCTCGTAACACGGACGCGCGTACGAAAAAATGCGGCGCCGACGCCGGCGTGACGCAGCGAACAAAAAACGCCCGAAGGAACGCTCGCGACGAGCCTTGATGCGATCTCGGCTGATCCGCGGTGTATCCCTTCGGGCAAGAAGCACGATACGGGATCACGAGGAGCGCGGTCAACGGGCTTTTCCACGAGATCTCTGCTCCCCGTTCTTGTTATCCACGGATCTTCAGCCGCCCAGGACGGACGGTGGACAAGTCCCGATCCGCGTACCGTGCCCGCCGCGCATCGCGAGGCATCTCCATCGCCGACGCTGGTAGGCTCGGGCGATGCGGATCGCGACGTGGAACGTGAATTCCCTGAAGGTCCGGCTACCGAAAGTCGAGGGCTGGCTCGAGAGCGCGCGACCGGACATCCTGTTGATGCAGGAAACGAAGCTCGCCGACGGGGCCGCTCCGCTCATCCCGTTCCAGCTCGCCGGTTACGAGCTGGCTCACCACGGCGAAGGGCGCTGGAACGGCGTGGCCATCGCGAGCCGGGTCGGCATCGACGACGTCTCGCTCGGGTTCGAGGGGAGCGGGCCGGACGCGGACGGCGCCCGCTTCATCGCCGCGACATGCGGCGACGTCCGTGTCGTCTCCATCTACGCCCCCAACGGCCGTGCCGTCGACAGCCCGTTCTACACGGCCAAGCTCGACTGGTACGCCCGCCTCCACGACTGGCTCTCGAGGATGGCCGACCCGGCGACCCAGCTCATCGTCGGCGGCGACTTCAACGTGGCACCGACCGACGAGGACGTCTACGACCCGGCACTCTTCGCCGGGTCTACCCATACCTCTGACCCGGAGCGAGCAACGTTCTCTCGGCTCCTTGACTGGGGCCTCGTCGACATCTATCGCATCCATCACCCGGAGCCCGGCCGGTACACCTGGTGGGACTACCGAGCGGGGCACTTCCACAAGGGATATGGGATGCGTATCGACCACCTGCTCGGCACGCGATCGGTCGCCGAGCGGTCGATCGGAGCCGAGATCGATCGGAACGCTCGAAAAGGGCCGATCCCCTCGGACCACGCCCCTCTCTACATCGATCTCGCCTGACGCCGGACGCGGGGCGCGTCAGAAGGCGGGCCTGGCGAGCGCCTGCACGGTGATGAGGACGCCTGCCGCGAGGACCACGAGCGCACTCAGCAGCGGGATCCCGTCTGACCACCGCGTGATCACCGAGCCCGTGGGGAGCCGGTCCATGAGCGCGCGGGCGCGGACCAGCAGGACACCGACGCCGACGAGGACGACGGCCATCCCGATGCCGAACACGATGGTGAGGACGATCCCGTATGCCGGACGGCCGAGCGCGATCGAGCCGATCAGGAGCAGCAGAGCCGGGATCGATGGGACCAGCCCGCCAGAGAGACCGAGCGCGAACAGGCCGCGCCAGCTCAGCGCAGCATCGGCGCGCTCGGGGACGTGGCTGTGCCGGATCAGCCCATGGCTGTGCCAGCCGTCGGCCGCCTCGTCGTCGCGCTCGGTCTCCTCGTGCGTGTGCTCGTGCCGATGCTCGCGCGCGCCGCGCTCGGCGTGGGCATGGTCGTGGTCGTGCTCGCCACCGTGCGCGTCGCCGTGTCCGTGCTCGTGCCCGTGCTCGCCGGCGTGTGCGTCGCCGTATCCCTGCTCGTGTTCGTGCTCGTGGGTCGCGCGCTGTCTCCGTCGACGCGTCCGCTCGTGCAGCTGGATCGCGAGGAGGTAGAGCCCGATCGCAACGACGATCAACCCGGACGCCACGGCGAGCACGGGGAAGAGACGCTCGGGCGGCAGGACGTTCGCGGCGAAGACGACCGCGACGCCGAGTGCGAGCACGCCGAGCGTGTGCGAAACAGTGACGGTGAGCCCGAGCCCGAGCGCGTGGCGGGTCGTCCCTCGCGTCCCGACAAGGTACGCGGCCATCACGGTCTTGCCGTGTCCCGGGGTGAGCGCGTGCCACGCTCCGAGCGCCGCCGCGAGCAGCAACGACCCCACGACGATGGTGGGGGTGAGCTCCCGGGTCAGGAGGATCCCGAGGATCCCCTGCTCGACGCCGCTGACGCCTCCCGCCGCTCGCCCGGATCCGGGGATCACGAGCGGCGCGTCTGAGTCGCCGAGCCCCGGGTCTACACCCCGCACGCTCACGGCGGGAGCCGAAGCACCGACATCCTCGTCCGCGTCCGCCTGGGCGGTCACCCGGGCCTCCCTGACATCCAACGGGCTCGTCAGGAGCTCGGGTGGATAGGAGCGGAGCTCATTGCTGCTGTCCTCGGCGGGCACCGTCGAGTCGAGCAGCACTGCGCCCGGGCCCGGCACGGCGACGATCTCGCGCCAGCCGAGGCGCTCGCGGAAGTTCCCGTGGCGATACTCCACCGACCATCGCTCCGCCTGCCCGATCGACGCCTCGAGGTCGAGGACGAGACGCAGGGTCGGAAGGCCGGCCTGTCCGACAGGGAAGGAGATCTCGCGTCCCTTCAAGCGAAGCTCCGTCGGGTGCCCATCGACGGACAGCTGCAGGCCGTCGACCAGGAGCCGTGTCTCCTGCTCCAGGTATGCGTCAACCTCTGACTGGCTGAACTGTCCGTCCCGGTCGCCGTCGATCCGCTGGCGCTCCGTCACCGTCGGGATCTCCGCCATGTCGACGACGTACCGGACGCGGAGCACATCGCGCCCGATCTCGACGCGGCTGTACTCGTTCACCGTGAAGTTACCGAGCGGGTGGGCGCTCGCGGGCTGGGCCGGCAGCAGGAGAAGCAGCGCCGCGGTCAACAGCCCGCTGAGGAGGAGACGCCGGGAGACAGCGCTCCGCGTGCCCGCCCCGCCCCGCCCCACCGCCGGGCTCGTCATCGGTCGCGACTTACCCGAGTTCGGCGAGTGCCCGCTTCGCGAGCGGCGCGTGGAGCGGCGAGAAGTGAGGATTCGTCTGCAGCGCCGCGGAGAGGTATCGCTTCGCGGCTTTGGTCTCGCCCGCCTCGCTGGCGATCATCCCCGCGTGATACAGGAAGAGGGCATCCTTCGTCCCGAGGCGGAGTGCCTCCTTGGCGTAGCGCATCGCCTCCTCGAGCCGACCGGCCCGGCGTAGAGCCCAGGCCAGCGTATCGGCGGCCCTGACGTTCGGCTGGTCGGCGTACGCGGCGCGTGCCAGCTCCACGGCGGCGGCTGGGTCCGACCCGTGGTCCGCTTCGAACAGTGCGAGCTCGAGGTCCGTGTCGACGCCGTTCTCCGCGAATAGCTTCTGGATGACACGGACCAGCTCATACGTCTCCGCCGCGTCAGCCGTCCGGCCCGCGGCCTCCTGCGTCTCGCCGAGCGCGATCACGAACTCCGGCAGCGGGATACGCTCGATCGCCTTCTGGTAGAGCTCGATCGACTCGTCCCAGCGAGCCTGCGCGGCACGCACCCGGGCGAGCCCTGCCTGCGCAAATACGTAGCCGGGCAGGGCACCGAGCGACGCGTGGTAGGTCCGCTCCGCCGTGCTGAGGTCGCCTTTCTGGAAGAAGAGGTTGCCGATCAGCACGCGCACGTATTCGACGTTCTCGACGGCCGGCGCCCCCGATGAGAATGCATCCTTCATCGCGTCGATCGCGCCGTCGAGGTCGCCGTGGAGTTCGCGTAGGTACGAGACACGACTGTAGGAGCTGATGTTGGGGCGGAGGTCGACCATCGTCTGGATCGTCCGAACCGCCTCCTCGTACATCCCCAGCTCGATCTGCGCATCCCCGAGCACGCCGTACACGCGCGCCTCGTTCGGCGCGATCCGCTGCGCCTGTTCGCCGAACTTCAGCGCGTCCCTGAACTCGTGCCGCGCGAGTGCGAGCACGCCCTTCCCGACGATCGCGTCGAGGTTCTTCGCGTCTTGCTTCAGGGCCTCGTCGAACGCCGTCTCGGCCCGGCCGTAGTCGCTCGGATCGCCCTTCTCGCGCACCCGCTGGAGGTACGCAGCACCGAGCTGCGCGTACGCGTCCGCGTCGTCGGGTCGGTCGCGGACGAGCGTCTCGAGCCGCGCGATCTCACCCGAGGTGGCGTCGGAGGGCGGGGACGCGGCGCCCGGCTGCGGGGTCGGGCCCGGGATCGCCGTCGCCGCTGACGTCGCAGGCGCCGTTGCCGCCTGAGCGCCAGGCTCACGCGGCTCAGAGGCACCGAGGGGAGAGGCTGCCACGTGCGTGGTCGAGGCGGCGCCGTCCGGGGCGGCTCCGGTGGCGCAACCGACAGCCACAAGGGTGACCGATGCCGCGGCGACGAGGAGTCGGGCGCCGACGCCGGCCGTGCGCGGAGAGTGGGGTTTCATACGTCCGCTGTCCTAAGGTCGTTGGTGGATCGGAGGATGGTAAGAGGCGAGAGACCCCGGGGATCGCCAACCGACGAGACGGTCGAAGATCCACCGGGGTCCCTGGCCTGGCGCCACGAGCGAGCCTCGTTGCGCCGAAGAGCCGCTAGTGCCTAGCGCGCGAAGCGCGAGACGGAGATCCTCGCGGTCGCCGCAACGGCCGGGGCCGAAGCGGTGCTCGCGCGGTAACCGGGCGCGGTGGACGAATCCGGCATGTCGCCGCCGCAGGTCTGGTGGTGAGCAGGGTGCTCATAGCCAGCATGTGGGGTGCCGACGTACGGGAAGCTGTCCAGGAAGGCCACGTCGTTGGCGTCGCAGCCGTCACCGAGCTGGTTGTTCGGGCTCTTGTTCGGAAGATCGAAGTTCTCGGCGAGGAACTCGCCGTAGCCCTCCGCGATCGCCCGGATCTCGATGTCAACGACGTCGTCCCACAGCCGGCGGCCGTTCGGGAAGCCGGCGAGGTCGCCCGCGAGGACGCCGAGGCGGGAGGGGTTCTCCGAGGGCGGGATGCCCATGTTCAGACGGAGCAGGTCGGCGATGGGAGTCTCCTCACCGCTCGAGTTCAGCCCGGGGACACCCTGGAAGAGGATGAGCGCCAGATCCTGGCGACCCTTTTCCTTGACGTCCGCCGTGGCGGGGTACAGCAGGTTGATGAGCGCCGCCAGCTCAGGCTGGAGGCCCGGGCCCGCGAACTGCTCGTCGTTCGCCGGCTCAGAGCGGTTCCACTGATCCTTGGCGCCGAGCGGCACCACGACCTCGTTGATGAGCGGGTTGGCCAGGCGCGAGAGCTGGACCATGTCACCCTCGACACTGACGCCTTCCTCGGTCGAGAAGACCTTCGTGTCAGGGCGGCTCGCAGTGGCGTAGACCCCGATGACCGCGTTGGGCGCGTCCGCAGCCTTGACGTCCTTGCCGTCATTGGTAAGCATCCGCTTCGGGACCTGGATCGCGATCGTGTTCACGTTGAACGACCCGAGCGCGTCCACGCCCGGAGCCGCGTCGAGCGGAGCGATGTGGAGCTCGTTGAACGGGCGCAGCCCGCCGAGGTCGAAGATCGACCCCACGTCAGCGAAGAACGGATCGTCACGCTGACCGGCGAAAACCGTGATCCCGTTGTCGAGTTCCGTGATCGCGGCCTGCGCGAGCGTCTCGTAGTCGGGCGTCGAGCGGGGTCCCACATTGTTGGGCGGCATCTTGATGTCGGCGCCGATCTCCTCGCCATTCATCGTGACGCTGTACGTCTGGCGAACGTTGAGGTTCTTGTAGTTCTCGCCCGTGACCGTGTTGGTGTTGTAGAGGAACGTGTTCTCGTTCGCGATCTGGAGATCGGAGAAGTCGAAGTTGAACGTGACGTCCGATTCGGCGTCGCCGTCGTTGTCGACCTTGATCGAGTACTGGACGTGCGGGTCGAAGAAGTAGAAGTTCGGGCCGCCCGACGGCTCCTGGAAACCGGTGTAGTTCGCGATGAGCGTCACCGTGTCCGGCTTGTCCGGGCTCACGAACGCATACAGGTCGGTGTTATCGATGCCGGGATCGATCGCCGTCATCGGTGCTTCCCGGTGACTCGCGGCGAAGGCAGGCGTCGCGGTCGCCGCGAGCATGCCGACGGCCCCGAGGACGCCGAGCTTGTGCTTCATGGACATGTTGGCGTGTTACCTCTGTTCGATGGAAAGAGATGAGGGGGCGCCACACCTGTGGCCCACCGGTGCTCCGGACACTCTTCCTGGTGCCTCCACCTCCTCTCGGGGCCTGACAGGCCACGCTTTCTCGTCACGGCATCAGATCCACTTCGCGCGACTGTCACCCTCTCGTACGCGGGCGACTTGTTCGCGGATGACTTTCGCCGTAGAGACTTCGGATCGGGGCCTGAACCGAAACCGGCCGTCGTCCGAATACGGAGTAGCCGCGGCAGATGGCGAGCGCAGCGCCGCCGCTGCCAGGCGAACGCGGGAGGAACGGTGGAGATCAGGGGCAGGCACGGGGAGCGGAGGAGCCGTCCACCCACGCGACTGTTCGCGTTGCTCACGGTCATGGCCGTCTTCGCTGCAGCGTGCGGCTCCTCGGAGCGGAGCCAACCGGCCGCGGCCCCCGCGTATCCGGGCGAGGCCGCGGTCCGTCCTCGCGACCCCGGCGGCCCTCCTCCGCGTCCGTCCGCCGCCGATGCGCGCGCCACGCCGGCGCAGAAGTCCCCGCTCATCACGCTCGACATCGGCGGGCCGGGGCTGCTCGACCTCAAGGTGCCGAAGGCAAGTCGGGTGGTGATCGAGGATCTCGGGATCGACCTGCCGATCGTGTCCTCCGACCTGCAGCCGCCGCCCGCGAACTACCCGCTGTGCGACGTCGCGCAGTACCTGACGCTGTACAAGGATCCCGGACAGGCGGGTGCGACGTACATCTACGCGCACGCACGCGAGGGGATGTTCCTACCGCTGCTGCGCGAGTCCGAGCGTGCGGATGGCGCGCGTCTCATCGGGCTGCCGGTAAAGGTCTACGCGAGTGACGCGAAGCTGTACCACTACGAGATCTACAAGGTGGAGCGGCACTCGACGAGCTTCCATCTCGCCGAAGACGTGCCGCCCGGCGAGCAGCGGTTGATCCTTCAGACGAGCGAAGGACCGAGCGGGACCGTGCCCAAGCTCGTCGTCGCCGCACGCTTCCTGAGGAGCGAGGCCGCCGATCCGAGCGAGGCGACGCCCGAGCCACGTCCCCGCGACTGCCGACCTGGCGCGGCGCCCTCCGCGACTCCGAGCGCGACGCCCCACGAGAGCGTCGCCGTTGCGAGCCGAGTCCGGGTCCCTGCCTACGGCATCGACCTGCCCGTCGTCTCCAGCGATCTCGAGGTGCCCGGGAACCGGCCCGACTTCCCACTGTGCGACGTCGCGCAGTACCTCACGCGATACCGGCAACCGTCGGAGACGGGCACGACGTACATCTACGCACACGCGCGCGAGGGGATGTTCCTGCCGCTCCTCCGCGAGTCATTGCGCGCGGACGGTGCGGCACTCCTCGGCCAGGAGGCCATCGTCCACACGACGGACGGTGGCGTCCACCGGTACGAGATCTCGCACGTGCAGCGGCACTCGACCGATTTCTCGCTCGCGGACATCGTCCCCGCCGGGGAGCGTCGGCTGATCCTCCAGACGAGCGAAGGACCGAGCGGGACAGTACCGAAACTCGTCGTCGTCGCGCGCTTCCTCGCAAGCGAGACCGGGAGCAAGGCAGAAGCGAACCCGCCCGCTCGCCCGCGCGTCTGCGCGTAGCGGCAGCACGTGTGCGCTCGTCCCCGCGTCGGTGTGTAGTCGCGCCAGCACGTGTGGAATATAGTCCGCGCGTCTCCGTGTCGTCGCTCCTCCGCGCCGTCGCCCTCGGTCACGGCTTCCAACCGGAGACGCATGACGGTTGCGCGGCCATGAGCGTCTGCTCGCCGCGCGGCGCGTAACGGTTCTGCAAGCCCCCTTCTCCCGATGGTCATCCACCTCGCCGCTCGCCGCGAATATATATTCAGAAAGCGCGCAAAGAAGACGCGCGAAACATGCAGGAGGAACTCCCGTGAGGAGACTCTCTCTGACGGCCCTCGCAGCGATCGGGCTGCTGACGGCCGGGGCAGCACCGGCCTTTGCCGCGGAAGGCGGCGAGGGCGGCACGGTGATGATCATGAAGCACGCCTGTACAGAGCAGGACGTCCAGTCCGAGGCGGACTTCAAGGCGATCGAGGCACAGGCCAAGGGCGACCGGATCGTCGCTCTGGCGCTGACCGTCCTCGCCTGCCCGACGACCGTCCTCCCCGACGACGCCGAGGGGCAGATCGGCGCGGTGAAGAACGAGCCGCGCGAGTTCGACTTCACGATCACAGACGCGGACGGCAACGAGTTCACGCTCGAGGATGCCGAGTTCATGCCGCAGAAGGTCTCTGAGGCAGACGTCCAGCGCGACCTGAACGGCGATGGCGAGTTCTCGAAGGAGGTCTCCCTCGACACCTCGCACTACAAGTTCACCGGTCTCGCCGTCGGTGAGGTGAAGATCCACGAGACGAGCGAGCCGGAGGGCTTCCGCTTCGGGACATTTCGGCTGACCCCGCCGGAGCTGCAGAAGGGCAGCGACGACCAGGCCACGGGCGCGGAGATCACCGGCAACGCCATGATCACCGCGGACCTGTCGGGCGATCCTGACAATCAGGTCATGCTCCACATCTACAACTTCGAGGGCGAGATGCCCGATACGGCCACGGCGCCGGTCGGCACCGACGCTCCCGCCTCGGCACCCGTCGCCCTGCTTGGCCTCTTCGGCCTCACGGGCGCGCTCGCCGCGGCGTACGTGATGCGTCGCCGCATCGCGTAACCACGTTCCTCCCCGTACTCGAAGAGGCACCGCATCCTGCGGTGCCTCTTCCTTTACCCCTCAGATGAGTCACCTGACCCGGCTATCGACGCTCCTGCTCCTGGCGGCGGCGTCGATCTCGTGCTCCCCAGCGTCGACGGGCACGATGGGCGCGAGCAGCGGACGCGTGACGCCGACGGCGGCTCGACCGGTAGAACGGGCCGTCGTCGCTTCAGGCTCGCCTTCTTCGAGCCCGTCCGCGACGCCAGAGGTGGGCCGAGCTGGCCCGACCCTCCCCCCTGCGCTCCCGCCGCCTTCGCATGAGGCACCGCCGACTCGGATCGTCGTTCGAGATCTCGAGATCGACCTGCCGGTCGTGTCCGGCGATCTGGAGGTCCCGGGAAACCCGCGCGGATATCCGCTGTGCGATGTCGCGCAGTACCTCACGCGATACGTCGATCCCGGGGAACCCGGTACGACCTACATCTACGGCCACGCGCGGGAGGGGATGTTCCTACCCCTCTTCGAGGCCTCGCTACGCGAGCGCGGGCGGTCGCTCATCGGTCTTCGCGTCCAGGTGTACACGGCGTCGCCCGCCGTCCATGAATACGAGATCTCCCGGGTCGAGCCACATGTCTACGACTTCGAGTCGGCCGAGAACGTGCCGCCCGGACAGCACCAGCTCATCCTTCAGACGAGCGAGGGCCCGGAAGGGACGCCGAACAAGCTCGTTGTGCTTGCCCGCCCCGTTGCGTCGCCACGCGCCGATGCGGCCGAGGCAACGCCCTCGGCACGCCCTCGGGTCTGCGCCTGACGTTCCCTTCTAGCTACCCGCTCCGTCGCTGGCCGCCACCATCCCGATCCGGTGCCTGTACGACAGCTCGCCACCGAGCCAGCCGGTGACCGTGAGCAGCCCGGCGATGGCCGTGGAGAGCGCGAGGCCGGTCGGGACCACGGACCGCTCCGGGTCCTTCGACCGCACTCGGAAACTCAGAGCCGCGAGCCCGAGGGCAGCAGCGTTCCCCACGCCGTGGATCCACGCCTCCGGGTGCTCGCGGACCTCCTCCCGAGCCGCGAAGTCGATCACGCCGAAGGGCGCGGCGAGGAGTCCGCTCGCGACCCCGGCGCCGGTAAGCGCGCGGGACGCGCGGGCCCAGAAGCGATCACGCGTGCGCGAGTACGCCAGATCGGTCGCAAGCGCCGCAGACAGGAACGCGATCGGAAGCGGGATCAGCATCGGGTGGATCGGGTGCCCGGCGATCGCCGCGGTGCTGGGGACGCCCTCGTTGTGACTGGTCATCTCATCGCCTCCTTCGTCGGTGCTCGGGCTGTACCTACCCTACGGGACGACGTGGGCCTTCGTTTCCCAAGTGCGCCGTCGCGTGTATCAGTCGCCCATCAACACGCGCGGCGGCGCCGAGCGTAGAGTGGGTCGAGGATGCATCAGCGGACGTTCACCGTCGACGGCCGACTCGACCTTCGCCTGACGCTCTCCGCGCTCCGCCACGGTCCGGGCGACCCGACGATCCGGTTCACGCCCGACGGCGTCTGGCGGGCGACGCGCACGCCTTGCGGTCCCGCCGCGATCCACCTCTCGCAGACCGGCGACGCCGTCCAGGTGAGGGCGTGGGGACACGGCGCTCCCTTCGCGCTCGACGCAGCGCCGGATCTCGTCGGCTCGCGCGACACGCCCCACCGGTTCCGGCCGCGGCACGCACTGCTGCGCGAGCTGCAGCGACGGTTCGTGGGGCTGCGGATGACTCGTACCTCGTCGGTGTTCGAGGCCCTGCTGCCGGCCGTCATCGAGCAGAAGGTGACGGGACTCGAGGCGCATCGAAGCTACTACTCAGTCGTGCGTATCTTCGGTGAGCCGGCTCCGGGTCCCGCGGCATCACTGGGGCTATTCGTGCCGCCAGCACCCGACGCGATCGCCGCGCTCCCCTACTACGCGTTCCATCCGCTGGGAGTGGAGCGTCGCCGAGCCGACACGCTGCGGCGTGCCGGAGCGCTTGCCCCGAGACTCGAGGCGCTCGCGACTCTCCCGGGCGTGGACGCCTCGTCGCGGCTCCAGTCCGTTCGGGGGGTCGGGCCGTGGACAGCTGCCGAGGTGACCCGGGTCGCGATCGGGGACGCGGACGCGGTCAGCGTCGGCGACTATCACGTCCCCAGCCTCGTCGCGTGGTCGCTGGCAGGCGAGCCGCGCGGAGACGACGCCCGCATGTTGGAGCTTCTGGAGCCGTACCGCAGCGAGCGTGCGCGTGTCGTGAGACTCCTCGAGCTCAGCGGACGCTTCCCCCCGCGCCAGGCGCCGCGCATGGCGCCCAAGTCGATCGCCCCGATCTGAGAGTGCCCTCTCGGGAGTCCCGGTGGGAACGGGGCGTCGGCGGGCAGCCTCAGGTCGTCCGCTGCTCGAATCGGTCGGCCGGCGGCTCCTCGATCCCGGCGATCGCGATCTCGATGCGGGCGATCTCGGCGGCGAGCTGTTGGTACTCCTCACCCCCGAGCGGCACGACCCGCCGACGCTCGGTGGCGGCTCGATGTGCTCGCATCAGCGACTCGCGCGTCGGTCGCTCCGTCTCGCGTCGCTGCTCGTTCATGCCCGACACGATAGCAGCGGAGCCGGAGCGCTATGGCGTTCGGACGACCGATACGAGGGAGGCTGATGTGAGAGTCGAGGGGTTGGCCTGGATGGGCGTCCGCACCGAACGCTTCCAGGAGATGATCCGCTTCTACCGGGACGTGCTGGGGCTCGAGACCCTTCGCGAGGGGAAGGACTTCGCCTGGTTTCGAACCTCGAACGGGACCCAGGTGCACATCTACGGCACCGGCGATGCCGATCACTCCTTCTTCGGGCCGGGTCCCGTCGTCGGGTTCAGTGTCGATGACTTCGGGGAGATGCACGCGCGGATGCTCGGGGCGGGGATCGAGTTCATCGGCGAGGTCCAGCGCGCCGATGGGAGCGCCTGGAATCACTTCCGGGCGCCTGACGGGAACGTCTACGAGATCATCGGCCCCGGCTGACGCCGCAGCCTCTATCCTGCGGCGATGGACCAGCCTTCCCAGCCGCGCAACAAGCGCGTGCTCGTCGCCTCCGGCTCACCGTACGAGGCGACGATCGGCTTCAGCCGGGCGGTGCGCGTCGGCGACAGGGTGGCGGTCGCAGGGACGGCTCCGATCTGGCCCGACGGGTCATGTGATCCCGATCCCGCCATCCAGGCCCGACGCTGCCTCGAGATCATCCTCGCAGCTCTCGAGGAGGCGGGGGCCGCCGCGGAGGACGTCATCAGGACACGGACCTACCTGACGGACGCGTCAGATGCGGACGCGGTCGGCCGGGTCCACGGAGAGGTGTTCGGTGACGTCCGTCCCGCCTCGACCATGGTCGTCGTTGCCGCGCTGCTCGATCCGCGCTGGAAGGTCGAGATCGAGGCCGACGCGGTCACGGGGTGACGGTCGCCCGCGGTGGGTGGGCGACCGGCGGCGGGTACGCGAGAAGACGCGTGACCCCCGGCCGAAGCGCGGGCGCCACGGGACGCCGGGCCGACGATCACCGGCTGACGGGCTGCCGGTGCGCCGGGAAGCCGGACCCCGTCTCGCGGCGCTCCCCTGGCACCTGAGCGGTAGGGGCGCGGGCGGGCCAGACGATGGAGGGATCGATGCGAAGGCTTGAAGGCAAGGTGGCGATCGTCACCGGCGGCGCGCTCGGCATCGGCGGCGCGACCGCACGACGCGTGGCGGCGGAGGGCGCAAGCGTGCTCGTCGCGGATGTGATGATCGATGACGCCGAAGCGAACGTCGGCGTCATCTCGGACGCCGGCGGGACAGCGGCCGCGATCCAGGCGGACGTCGCGGACGCGCACGAGTCGGAGCGGATGATCGAACACGCCGTGGAGCGATGGGGCCGGCTGGACATCCTCGTCCAGAACGCCTTCTCCCCCGCCCCCGACAAGCCGTCGATCCACGGCAGCGCCGTTGATCTCTCCGAGGAGGGCTGGGATTGGGGGATGGGCGTACTCGCCAAAGCGCTGTTCCTCGGCGCCAAGCACGCCGTCCCTCACATGCGCGCGACGGGGGGCGGGAACATCATCAATATCTCGTCGGTCCACGGGCTCCTCCAGTCGCCCGACTCGCTGCTCTACGAGGCCGGCAAGACGGCGGTGATCGGGATGACGCGCCAGATGGCGTGCGACTTCGGACCTGACGGGATCCGCGTCAATGCGATCTGCCCTGGGCTCATCGTCACCGAGCGCGGCGCCTCGAGGTGGGAGGGCGATCCGGGCGGGCCGGGGTTCTTCGCCGAGCAGTACCCGCTGCGGCGGACCGGCGTCCCGGATGACATCGCGGGCGCCGTAGCGTTCCTGTGCTCCGCCGACGCGTCGTTCATCACCGGCCACGCGCTCGTCGTCGATGGCGGACTGACGATCCAACTCCAGGAGGATGTGGCCGTCCGGATGGGACGCTATGCGCGCGAGCACCTCGACGCACAGCTGCGCAGATGAGGGGAGACCGATCGCGTCGCCTTCGGTCCGAAGGCGGGGCTGGCGGTGGAGGACGACGCCGGGGGGATCAGTGGGCGCACCCTCTACATGGCGACGCGCCGTAGCCGCGCGAAGTCTGGGTTCGAGCCGCCGAGCCCGACGGGACTAGACTCTTGGGCTCGGGAGGGGCCGCCACCGCCCGGGACCTGCTCGTCGCGAGGCCACACGACGCGGACGCGAGGTCAAGGGAAATGAAGCGGTTACGGCATGACCTGAACTATCTGACGAGCGCTGGGCTGCTGGTGACTGCCCTCGTCACGGGTTTCACCGGGATCGTTGCCGATCTCTGGGATCTGAACGACTTCTGGTACCACACGCTCGCCGGTTACGTCATGGGCGGGTTCGCGATCGCCCATGTCGTGCTCAACTGGGGCAGCCTCCTGGGATACGCTAAGTTCCGGCTGAGCCGGAAGCCGCGGTCTCGGACGCCCACTCGTCCCGCGCCTGCCGCCGGCGGCGTCCCGTCGGCGCTCGCGACACCCCGCCAGCTGCCCGGCGACGCGTCGCTCGAGACGCACGGCCTTCTCCGCTCGGTCGGGGCGCGACTCGTCTCCCGTCGTGGGCTGCTCGGGTTGTCCATGGGCACCGCGGCCGGTCTGGTCCTCGGGCGCGGGTTGCGACAGCCGCCACCCGTCGCGGGCGGCGAGGATCTCGGCGTCCTCTACCACCAGTGGAGCAAGCCGGGCGTCATCGACGCCCTGGGCAGCGTCGCCAACTGGGGCCAGCAGCCGTCGCTCTACAAGGAGTACCCGGGGTCGCCCCAGGTCGCTTTGCCCCGACCGAGGCTCGAGGGTGGCCTACCGACAGAGGAGGCGATCGCTCGTCGCCGCTCGGTCCGCCACTATTCCGGGCAGGCGATGGACCTAGACGAGCTGTCGAGGGTTTTGTTCCTCGCCAGCGGGATCGCGGCGGGAGAGTGGGGGCAGCCCCACCGGACCGCGCCGTCCTCGGGCGCGCTATACCCGATCGAGCTGTACCCCGTCGTCCACAACGTCCGCGGACTCGACGCGGGCGTCTACCACTATGGGTTCCGGGAGCATGCGCTCAGCCTCGTCCGAGCGGAGGACCTGCGGAGCCACGTGGTGGAGCAGGGACTCTGGCAGGAGTACCTCGGTCAGTGCAACGCCGTCCTGTTCCTGACCATGATCCAGCAGCGGATGCGCTTCAAATACCAGGACCGGAGTTACCGCTACGGGCTGATCGAGGCCGGTCACATCGGGCAGAACCTGTACCTTGCCGCAACGTCGATGGGTCTCGGTGCGTGCGCGATCGGTGCCTTCATGGACGACCAGATCAACCAGATGCTCGGCGTCGACGGCGTGGAGGAGGCAGCCGTGTACATGCTTGCCGTAGGGAAGGTCTAGGGCGTCTCGCGCGGAGCGCCGTCAGCACGACGCTCCCACCCTTTTTCGTCTCCTGTTCGAGCCGTCGACCGATCGGGAAAGAAAGAAGAGTTGCGGGAAGGGTCGGGCGTTGGTGTTGGCCGGATAGCAACGCAGCGGCGACCGGTGCCGCCGACGTCACCGGTGTAGGGACCATCGGGCGCTGATGGATGGGAGATGCGTTCTGACTATCCGCGCGCGACGCTTCCCGCG
The DNA here is from genome assembly GCA_016781485.1 of Chloroflexota bacterium. GTDB lineage: Bacteria > Chloroflexota > Limnocylindria > Limnocylindrales > CSP1-4 > YB3-1. The sequence continues at coordinate 28,767 of JADDQH010000015.1, forward strand.
CCGCCTTCATCCCGGGCGTCGTTAGGGCGGCGGCTCGGCCAGGCGGTTGCGCGCGGGTCAGCCTTCCAGCATCTCCTTGAGCGCCGCCATCCGCTCGCGCCAGTACGCCTTCATCCGTTCCGCGGCGTCTGCGTCCGGCAGTCGCTCGTGCGCGAGTGACGCCTGGCTCTTGTGGTCCCCCTTGGCGTAGAAGCCGACGCTCACGCGCGTCGCACCCTGTCCATCGAAGCGGACGGACTTCGGCGGCGTAGCCGTGCGGATGCGGAGGCTGCCGTCCGGAAGCCACCGGGCGCGCAGCCCCTCGTCCGCGAACGCCTCGAACAACCGCTCGACGGGCACTTCGACGGTCTTGCTCGCGGTGGCGCCGAACCCGCCTTCCGGGCGCTCGTACCGGCGCCTCATGCCTCGCGCCCGCTCGTACGCGACGGTCACGCTCTGTGCCCACCAGCCGGCGACGCCCTGATCGCGGACGAGCCAGCGCGCGATCTCGCGGTGCGTTCGGCTCGTTGCTCCCCATCCGTCGAGGAGCGCGAACCACTCCTCCCAGCCGCGCCCGGTCGCGTTCCGGACCGCCTCGTCGGACATCGGATACTCGCCGCCGCGGGAGGGGGACCGGGTGGACGAGTCCGGCGAGATGGCCGGCGCTCCGTCGTCCGAGATCGACTCCGGTGCAGCCGCGGTCACCGTCTCGCGCGCCTGTCGTTGCGCCCTCGAGATCAGCTGCCTACGGGCGGCCGTGTAGCTCTCGCCCGTCTTCTCGATCCGCACCCGGATGCGTCGCTTGAAGGACTTGTGCGTGGTCATGTCCGATGTCCCTTCCACGTCGCGGACGGCGCCGGGACTCACGCTCCCGCCACCCCGCCGGAAAGGGCTCGATGACCGGCGTCCCGAGAGCTCGAGGCCCCCTTTACCTCCCCGTGGCCGATGGCGTGAGCACCGCGTCGGAAGGTCGGGCGCAGGACGGCGCCGAGGGGACTCTAGCGCTCGTGACGAACCGTGGCAAGCGCGTCTGGGCGGCTCGCCAGCTATCCGGCTGGTCGCCGTATGCGTGCGACGAGCAGCTGCGTCAGGTACGGCTTCGTCAGCCGACCACCGTAGCGCGAGTCGATGAGGTCGGCGATGCAGGAGAGCAGCCCTTCGCGCGCCTCCCGCTCGAGCGCCCGGTGGCCCGAGTAGGTCAGCAGCAGGTCGAGGTAGGAGGCGGTGGTGTAGGTCGACTCCCACTCATAGCGTCGAAACACGACACGGTCGAATCGACCCGACGCGTCCAGCTCCTCGCTATCCGCTTCCACGTCGGCCGGGGCCGGGAGACGGAAGCCCGGGCGCGTCGCGGGGTCCCATCGCTCGTAGCACGCCTGAACGTCGATGAAGAACTGCTCGGTCCCCCCCGCGACGTGATGTGTCTCGATGATGGCGAGCGCGCCGCCCGGTCCAAGCGCGTCGGCCGCCTTCGTGACGCGGACGGCCGGGTCGATCCAGTGGAACGCGGTCGCGGACAAGACGACGTCGAACCGTTCCTCGGGCAACGGCCAGTCCTCGAACGCCGCCACGACGATCCGGACGTTCGGGAAGGCCGCGAGCTTCCGCTGTGCGACGGCCGCCAGGTGAGCGCCCTTCTCGATGCTCACGATCTCGCACCCACGCTCGGCGAGCGGCAACGTCGCCTGCCCCGTTCCAGTCCCGACCTCGAGTACCCGGCACCCGCGGCCGATGCCGGCAAGCTCCGCCAGGTCGTCGAACAGTTCGCGTGGGTAGCAGGGCCTCGCGCGGTCGTACAGCTCCGCCGCCTCGTCGAACGTCTCGCGCAGCCGCTCGCGGTCGTCGCGATGGCTCACGAAGCTGGGCGCGTCATGTTGCGTGCCCGTCTCGGAGGTAGAGCGTCGTTTCCTCCGCACGCGCGCGAATCGCCGCCGCCACGCGACGGGTCCTGTTGTCGGGCAGCAAGGCAGGGAGGTCTTCCATCGTGACGAACCGGTGCTCGCTCAGCTCGTCTGCAGGAAGCCGAATGGCCGTCCGCGTGCGGTCGTCCAGCACGCCGCCGTCGAAGATGAGCATGAGTCCGTCGGTCTTGGGAGGCCTGGGCGGGACCCAGTCGACCACGAGCAGCCGTCCCGCGGATATCGAAAGGCCCAGTTCCTCGAGGGCCTCGCGCTCGGCCGCCACGTCGGGCGGCTCGTTCTCCTCGACGGCACCACCTGGGATCTCCCACTCCGGTTCGTAGGTCGGCCGAACGAGCAGGGTGTCACCGGCGGCATTCGAGATCAGCATGCCACCGCCGAGTCTCTTCCCTGGCAGCGACCGGTACCACGCCTCCGGGTCCTCGGGACGCACGTCGGGACGAGCTGGCGGACCCTGTAGGTCGAGAGGCGTGAGGCTGAAAACGACCAGGTCGACCCGGCCGGCGTGCGTGAACCCGGCGTTCCGGGCGACCCCCTCTCGGACGAAGCCGGCCTTCGCGGCGACACGCTGAGACGCGACGTTGCCGGTCGCTGCGCGGAGCTCGACGCGCTCGAAGCCCTGCTCGAGGAGGAGCCAGCGTGCAAGCGCGAGGGTTCCCTCGGTCGCGATCCCCTGCCCGCGCGCCCAGGGAGCGACCCAGTACCCGACCGCGGTCGTCCGCGCCCGCCAGTCGGTCCGGTTGAGGCCGAACGATGCGACGAGCCGGCCGTCAGCGCGCCGGATGGCGGCGAGCTGGATGCCGTCTCCCGAAGTCCGGACGCGGTGCGAGAGATCCGTACACCAGGCGAGCGCGTCGGCGTCGGTGTACGGGTCGGGGAGCGGCAACCACTGCTGGATCAGCTCATCACGGCATGCGGCAGCGACGTCCGGCGCATCCTCCGGGCCGTACGGGCGGAGGAGGAGGCGCGGCGTCTCGAGGCGAAGTTCGGGGAAGATGCTCAAGCAGCCGATCCTACTGCCGGCCCCGCCGCAACCCCCTGTTCACGCCTGACCGCTACATGCGACCGCCGCGTCGAGCAAGCCTTCAGACCCAGGTCGAATAGGGGAACCGATCCTGACAGTAGCTGTCACGAACGTTCCGTAGCCTGCGAGGCGAGGTAGATGACCTCGGAAGTCGGAAAGGGGACGAGATGTCCACTCCGGAGCTGGTGAAGATCGTCGAGGCGGAGCGGGCAGCCGAGCTTGGAAGAGCGAGGCTGGCACGGACAGCGGAGGGGTCTCCGGGAACCGGGGGATCGAGGCGTGTCACCTGGTACGCGTGGTTCGTTCGAGTAGCCGGCGAGGTGAGGGGTTCAGTCGCGGGTGCGCGGCGGATCGCGACGGCCCGGCTGCGGTGACCCCGGCCGAGGCGAAACGACGCCGGGAAGTGGGAGCGCGACCTCGGGCACCGCCGATCGGTACCTGCCGACGATCCCCAGAGCCGCGTCCAGCACCGCGTCCCGGAGAACCGGCGGATCGAGGACCTCCGCGTATGCCCCGAGCCGCATCACGGGTCCCATCGCCTCCTCGATCGACTCGAACGTCAGCTGGATCCGAAGCGATCCCTCCGGCTCCGGGTCTGCCGCGGTGACCGCAGCTTCCGTCGCCCTTCGCCCTATCACGTCACGAAGGACCGCGACGCCGGCGGGCGCGAGCCGAAGCGTGACCGCGAGGCGCGGGAGCTGGCGCTCGTACGCGGCGATCGACTCGGCCCAGAACGACGCGAGGTCGAACTCGGGCGGCCGGTCGAACCTCTCGCTCCCGGCGCTCGCCTCGACGATCTGTGAGACCCGATACGTCCGGTCCTGGCCTTCGCATCGTCCGACGAGGTACCACGTCCCGGCCTTGAGCACGAGCCCGAGCGGCTCGACCTGTCGCGTCACGACGCGGTCGGGCGAACGGCGGTAGCGGATCTCCAGCCGTCGACCGTCCCAGACCGCTCCTGCCAGAACCTCGAGGTGCGGCACTTCGTCGGGCGTCCGGAACCATGCGGGCGCGTCCAGGTGGAAACGTTCCGTCAGACGTGCGGCACGCGTGCGAAGCTCCGGAGGAAGCGCAGCGAGGACCTTGAGCCGTGCCGCCGCCACGACCGTGCCGAGCCCGAGCTCGGCGGCCGGGCCGGGCAGCCCCGACATGAACAGCGCGTCGGCCTCCTCCGGTGTCAGCCCCGTCAGCCGCGTCCGATACCCGTCGACGAGCCGGATCCCGCCGTGCGGCCCGCGCTCCGCATAGATCGGGACGCCTGCCTCGCTCAGCGCCTCGACATCCCGGTACACAGTGCGAGTCGAGACCTCGAGCTCGCGCGCCAGCTCCGGTGCGGACAGCTGGCCGCGGGTCTGGAGCAGCAGCAGGAGGTTGACGAGACGGCTTGCGCGCACCTCAGCGAGCCGTCGCGTCTTGTACCCAGATTGCCAGGACGGCCTTCATCCAACCTCCGCCGCTCATCCGTCCTCTTTCGACGCGATCCGCCGTCAAAAAAAGGTATAGCGAGGATAGATGACAGCCGGTGTCATCATTCGCCCGCTCCGCCGTCGACCTCCCCTGTACCCCGAGTTCGAAACCCGACCCGTTGCGTCCCATCGGTCTTCGACACGTCGCAGGGGAATAGCTGCCGTGCAGGGGGCGGCTTCGGCTAACCCAAGGAGCGGGTTTCGCAACTACTGAGTGGCGGGCAGAAGTGAAAGAGAGGCGAGCTTCGCGAGTACCAATGGGCGAGCCCGAGGACGCCCAACTCGTCGCGCTTGCGCGCGACGGTGACAAGACGGCCTTCGGGATGCTTCTTGGGCGCCACCGCGAGGCGGTGATCGCGGCGTGCGCCCGCCTGCTCTCTGATGCTGCGCCCGCGGAGGACGCTGTGCAAGAGGCTTCCATCCGCGCCCTGCTCAACCTCGACCGGCTGCAGCGACCCGAGCGCTTCCGAGCATGGCTGACCGGCATCGCGCTGAACGTCTTGCGGACGTGGCGACGGCAGTCCGACGGCGAACGTCAGTCGTGGGAGGCGATCTACGGGGGGCGCCTCGAGCCGACGATCTCGCCTGAACAGGAACCGGGACGCATCGTCGAGGCCGCCGAGGCTGCCGCGAGCGTGCGAAGCGCTCTCGCCGGTCTACCGAAGGCGCAGCGCACAGCCGCGACGCTCTTCTACCTCGGCGGGCTGACCCAGCGCGAGACGTCTGCCCTGCTCGGGATCGAGCTCGGAGCGGTCAAGAACCGGCTCCACAAGGCACGGGCGAGGTTGCGTGAGGAGTTATGGGAGTGGCAGGAGGACCATCGGATGCAGGCTGAGGCGCAGAGTGGCGAGGTCGAGATGCGAGTGGCGGACGTCCGGCGTCGGGCGGCCGAGGGGGACCTCCCGAGCCGGAGCGTGGTGTTGCTCGAGGAGGTCGGAGGAAGCAGGCGGCTCCCGATATGGATCGGCGAGTTCGAAGGCACCGCGATCGCCCTCAGCCTCGAGAAGATCGAGACCCCTCGGCCGGGCCCGTACGACCTGATGCTGAAGCTGCTCGAGGCGGGCGCCGCCCGCCTCGCCGAGGTCAGGATCACTCGCCTCGTCGAAGACACATTCCTGGCGGAAGCGGTCGTCAAAGGGCGTGACGGGCAGCGCGCCGTGGACTGCCGTCCAAGTGATGCCCTCGCGCTCGCGGTGCTCACCGGCGTCCGCATCACCGTCGACGTCGGCGTTGTCGACGCGAACCAGGAGCGGGCCCGGAAGCTCGGCCTGGGGAGGGATGGGGAGGGGTATCCGGAGGGCGCGCGCCAGATCGCTACGCAAGCGAAGGAACGGTGGACGGCGCAACTCGACTCCCTGCGCCGGCAGTCGTGTTAGCCGGAGCGCGCTGGCAACCCTCAACCATCCCGGGCTCCAGATCGAGCAGACGCGACACAAGCTCCGCTTCGTGGTCGCTCCGCTCGTCGGTCAGGACCTGCTCGTAGAAGTACAGATAGTCCTCGTCGAAGACGCCGTCGAAGTCGAAGTCGCGACCGGTCGGTTCCATCTGACCAACTTACGCTCGGAGACGTGCGAGGGAGATCGATGCCGTCAGCTGAGTGTCCGATCTGCGAGAGCGGCGCGCCGCGCGACGTCGTCACTGAGCTCCGCGCCACCTGGGTCACCGTTCCGGCGGTCGCACCGCTCGCCGGCTACGTGTGCCTCGTCGCGAAGCGGCATGTCCGCGAGCCGTTCGAGCTACCGGGAGGCCGAGCGGAGAGGCTTCTGGGACGACGTGGACGAAGTCGCTGCTGCCGTGGCTGCCGAGCTGGAGCCGGCCAAGCTCAACTACGAGATACACGGGAACACGCTCCCCCACCTTCACCTGCATCTCTACCCTCGGACGGAAGGAGACCGATTCCAAGGCCGCCCTATCGATGGTCGGGAGGCTTCGCCGCGGAGCGAGAGCGAGCTTCGGAGGCTCCGAGAGACACTGAAGCCTCTCGCGAAGGCGGACTCGGGAACGCTTTCCGACCCGCCCTCCGAAGCACGCGCGGAGCGTTGAGGTGAGACGGCGATGGACGCCGCGTCAGTCGGGCGAAAAGCCAGTCCCAGACCGAGCCCACGAGCGTCCACCGATCCCAGAGGGGCTCCGCGAGCACGTACCGCTCCCCGTCATCGACCCCGGTGAGGACGACCGTGATGTCGCCGAGCGTCCGGTGGCCCCGCAGGTCCAGCACGCCCGTCACCGCGCCGTCACCCCGCGGTGAGAGATCGGCGGGGCCGCGAACGTGACTGCCTCGGCGAGGTGGCGCACGTTCCGCGCCCATTGCGCGACGGTCAGGGGGCAGGTCCGCTATGCCCTCGTGGCCAGGCAACTCGAGCTCCACCTTCCGCCGTCGCCTGCACTCGTCGTGGACGTCGGCGGCGGCGCGGGGCACCAGGCGATCCAGCTCGCCCGGAGCGGCTATCAGGTGACGCTGTTGGACCCGTCGCAGGAGATGCTCGGGGAAGCCCGGAAGGCGCTGGACGCGGAAGAGGACGCTGTCCGGGGCCGGGTCGAGCTCGTAGAAGGCGTAGGAGAACAGGCGAGGGAGCTCCTCGGAGCCGAGCGGTTCGAGGTCGTCCTGTGCCACGGCGTCGTGATGCACGTCGAAGACCCTGCTTCCCTGAACGCCGCACTGGCGTCACTCGCGCGTCCGGGAGCCGTCATCTCGGTGTTAGCGAAGAACCGCGACGCTCTCGCGATGCGCGCCGGGCTCGAGGGGCGCTGGAGCGACGCGATCGCTGCGCTCAGCTCCGACTGCGACGTCGGCGGCCTCGGCGTGCCGACGCGCGGGGACTCCGTCTCTGACCTTTTCGCGTTGTTCCGCCGCGTATCGGTCGAGCCCGTTGCCTGGTACGGACTGCGCGTGTTCACCGACCATCTGGGCGATCAGGCACCCGGCCCGGACCTGCCCGAGATCCTCGAGCTCGAATGGGAGGCGGGTCGCAGGGATCCGTACCGATCGGTGGCCCGGTTGATCCACCTGGTGGGCAAGAGAAAGCTGACTCGCGTGACGGACGGCGCCGGCCGCTCGTCTGCTCGATCGGGTCCCGAGACAGATCCTTGGCCATGATTGCGATCTCGACCTGCTCGTAGAAGTCGCGCCCGATCACCGTCCACCTACGACGAGAATAGAAAGCTTCCGCTGCCGAGGTGTAGAGGTAGAGGCGCGGAACACCGAGCCGCGCGGCCTGCTGTTCGCACGCGGCCGTCAGTGCCGTTCCGATGCCCCGGCCCCGGTACTCCGGCAGGACATACAACCCCGAGAGCCACGGCGAGAGCGACCGCCAGCGAACGACGACGTCCCGCCACGTCTGGTCCGACGTGTCGATGTCATGCTCCACGAGACTCACGGAACCGACGGGCTCGTCGCCCACGAGCGCGACGAACATCGTCGGGATCCGTTCGCGGGAGACCCAACGCCGCAGGTTCGCCGTCCACGCCTCGAGCGAAGCGCCGGGTAGGGACACGCCCCACCGCTCCCAGTGCCACTTCCCGATCGTCGTGACCGCCTCCGGGTGATCCGCGATCGACTCGACCCGGTAACCCCCTGGGCGCCCGGTCACGGTCGGTCGAAGTGAGCGATCGCATCCGCGACCGAGTCGACCGAAGCCTCCCAGAGTCGACGACCGAGGTCCGCGCTCCCGTGCCGAGGATCGCCGATGACGCCGGACGGCGACACCGCGGAAAAGTCGAGCTTCGGATCGTCCCAGTCGGGAGCAGGGGAAGGCCCGGGGATACGATCGAGTCGGACGTGTTCTGGCCAGAGGTGGAGCGCGATCGAGGTGGTGAAGCTGTCAGCGTGGCCTCCGGGAACGCCGGGGTCGGCGATGCGACACCAGAGATCGTGGAAAGGCCACGCAGGGACCTCGACCCTCATGCCCGGCCGCCTCCCGACGCAGCGGGAGACCACCTCGTCGATCCTGTGGCCGCCGCATCCGCGCCACACGATGATCCTGCGGAAACCCTGCTCCGCGAGCGACGCGAGGACGGCTTCCAGCACGGCCTCGTGGACCGACTCCGGGAGATCGATGTATCCACTTCCGTAACCCCGATGCTCGGGCGTCGGTCCGAACGGAAGCGCAGGCAGGACGATGGCGTCCGGCCCCGGTCGCTGGCGGGCGGCAACAGCAGCGGCAGAGCAGAGAGCGGCGGCGAACCAGGTATCGAAGCCGACGGGCAGATGAGGGCCCTGCTGTTCGGTGCATCCGAGCGGCACGACCGCTACCGCTTCCGGCGCGCGCACCCGGATCTCCTCGTAGGTCAGGCTGGCGTACTCGTGACCGCGATCCCTCACTTCGCCGCTCCCACGCCTCCCGCTCGATCCCATACCAGACGTCCGGGAAGCCACGCCACTCGGTCTCGCCGCGGTAGGTCGGTCCGAGCCTCTCCATCACGCGTCGCGACCGCACGTTCCCGGGCTGCGTGATGCTGATGATCACGGCCAGCGGCCCTTCCTCGAACGGCCATCGGAGCGCCTCGCGTGCACCCGGTCGTCACCCCTCTCCTCATCGGCCTCCTATCGCCGACTTGCGCCAGCGAGCACCAGCGGGTCACCGCGCGCCGATACGCACTAGACTGCGCCATGGCCGTCGATTTTCGCGCCCGCACGCGCCGGATCTTCGCTCTTTACCGAGAGGGGCAGTACGGACCCGCGCTCGACCTTGCCCGGTCGACCGCCTCCGACTTCCCGGATCGGGCCGACGAGAGCAGCTTCTGGATCGCATGTCTGCACTCTCGGCTCGGCGACGCCGAAAGCGCCCTTCGTACGCTCGAGGAGGCCTTGGCGCGGGGGCTATGGTGGGGGCCGGACCTGATGCGACTCGACGACGACCTCGCTCCGCTGCGTGCCGAACCGCGCTTCCTGGAGATCGTCGCCGAATGTGAGCGCCGCCACAGCAGCGCCGAGACAAGCGGGCCGCGAGATCCCGTGGTGCGACTGCCTGACGGACGACCGGAGGGCGTCCTCGTCGCACTCCACGGCCGGAACTCCAACGCGGATGATTTCGTCGATCGCTGGAGTCCGCTCCGTCACCATGTCATCGTCGCACCGCGCTCCACGCAGCGGTTCGGGATGCGCACCTTCGCCTGGGACGATCCGGGGCGTACGCAGGACGACGTGATGCACGCGCATGCACGCGCATCACAGCAGCTGCGCCTCGCTGGACTGCCGCTCGTCACCGCCGGCTTCTCGCAGGGCGGCGCAGTAGCGATCGGACTAGCGCTCCTCGGCAAGCTGCCCGAGACCATCGGGTTCATCGCGGTAGCACCGAGTCCGGACTTCGCGCGGTCGCTGGTCGAACAGGGGACGCGCGACGGGGGCGATGGATCGCGTGGGTATGTCGTCACAGGGGAGCACGATCCTCGGCGTGAGATGACCGAGGCGCTGGTCGCGCAGCTCGTCGCATCCGGCGTCGACGTCACACTCGAGGTGATCAAGGGACTGGACCACGAATTCCCGCCCGACTTTTCGGAACGTCTGCCCGAAGTCATGACCTGGGTGAGCGACCGACATCGTCCGCGGCCGACCGCTTGACCCCGCCGTCGCGATCTCCGCTTAGGTCAGGCTCGCGTACTCGTGGGTCCGCGGCGTCACCGTTCTCCCGCGGGTCCCGCTCGAGCCCGTACCAGCCCTGCGGGAAGCCTCGCCACCGTCGGTGATCGCGTTCCTCATGGTCACCACCGGCCGCGAGTCGGCGGCGGTCCCCCGGCGGACGGCGCTCCTTCGCGTTCCCGACGCGCTTCCCCTGATCGCAAAGACCACAGCCCGGGCGACGAAGCGGGCGCCCGTCGATCGTTCTCCCAACCATCGCGTCCGCCCCGGATCCACCAGCCGCCCCGCGTGAGCCCTCCCGTGGTGAGCTGCACGGCGCGACAGCCGCGCGCGCGGAGCCATCGGCCGGATGAGGACCTGCCGGACCTCAACGAAGTTGGCAGTGAGTCTTCTGTAGGGGGAGGGTAATTCCCGGCTCCCGACACTAACCTCTCGTCGTGGCGCAGCGAAGGCGAGGTCGGCCGGCTCATCCCGACATCCTGACGCCCGCTGAGTGGGCCGTCCTTGACGCCCTCCGACACGGCATGCGCCGTGCCGAGATCGCGCGCCGACGAGGGATCACACCGGACGGCGTGAAGTACCACATCGAGAACATCGTGGCCAAGCTCGGAGTGGACAGTTCGCGCCAGCTCCGCCATTGGCTCGGATATCCCGTCACCAGCCCGCTATCGACCAGGAGGAACGGCATGGAAGGTTCTGTACTGCTCGGCCCGCTCGGCCAGGTGTCACTGCTCGCAACGCGCGTCGACCGAGCCGAGGAGTTCTACCGAGACGTGCTCGGTCTACCCCACCTGTTCACGTTCGGCGACCTCACGTTCTTCGATTGCGGCGGGACCCGCCTGTTCATCCGGGCCGTCGGGGACGAAGAGTGGCGGCCGAGCTCGATCCTCTACTTCCTGGTGGACGACATCCGGACGGCCCACGACGAGCTGACCGGACGCGGCGTGGGCTTCCAGGGCGCACCGCACCTGATCTTCACGGACGACGCGACGGGCGTAGAGGACTGGATGGCGTTCTTCGAAGACAGTGAGGGAAATACGCTGGCACTGATGTCTCGGGTCCAAGCGCATGGCGGTACTCGACCAGCTTGACCTCTGCGCTTACGCCTCGTCGCGCAGGCGCGCCGTCCGTTTGCGGCGACCCGGCGAAGCTTCGGGCTCGCGCCTACCCGCTGAACCGATATCGCGTCGCGGTCCGCGGAAAGTCATTCCACGCTCGCGCGACCCGCGGCCGGACCACGTAGAGCCCGCCATCGTCCCAGGAGTCAGGGTCGGGGTGGTACGGGTACTTCCGCCGAAAGGCGTCTGCGATCGTCGCCGCCAACGTCGCAGTCGGACCGGCAAGCTCCTCGGCAACGCCCTCGATGATCACCACATCCTCGCCGCGCTCGATATGGACCACGGTGTCCGGGTTTTCCCGAAGGTTGCGAGCCCATCGCGTCTCCGACCCGCCCTCGAAGTAGAGCGCATCGTCGACCCACGCCCCCCAGATCGGGATCACGTGCGGGCGTCCGTCAGGCCGGGTCGACGCGATCCAGTAGATGCTCGCGTCCTGCAGCAGCGCTCGCGCGTGGCTCCATGGCAGCATCCCCTCCGGGTCCTCCGGGACGCCGTACCCCTTCGGCATAACGGGCCGGCTCGACTCCGGCTCGGCCTGGTTCGACTGTTGCCGCTCCACACTCATGAGCGCACCTCTTCTGCTTCTCCTGTCGCCGGACCGATCTTCTCGCTCCCGCGCGTCGACGTGCCGACCGCCGCTCGGGCTCCCGGGACGATCTACCGGCAGGACGGGTCGGCGCGAACGAGACCGACCTCGGACCCAGGGGGGGTCCGGTTCGAAATAGTCCCTTCGGGGGGTGACGAGGGCGGTCGGCCATGGCTACGGTACCGCTCGCCCCCTCGGAACGACTTCCCCTTGGAGCGCCCACCATGATCCTCAAGAGCCCCCGTTCGCGCCTCCGGGTCGTGGCCGCCGTCGCGGTCGCGAGCTTGCTCAGCGCGTCCGCACCCGCCGTCCGCGTCGACGCCGCGGGGCCCGTGCGCATCCGCGCGCGCGAGCTCTCGCACCCGGTCGTTCGCGAGCACACGTTCGCGCTCCCCCTGGACGCGTCGCACGTCGCGCTCCACTGGCCCGGACAGCCGCACGCTCGGATCCTGGTCGCTTTCAGCCGCGACGGCGTGGACTTCGACCCGCCCGTCCCGGTCGCGCACGACGAGTTCGAGGATGCCGGCGGTCACGACGAGGACGAAGAGACATACGGCTCGGTGATGGTCGCCGGCGGTGCCACCGCCGTCCGCGTGACGAGCGACCGGCCCATCCCCCGCGTGTCCGTCGTCGCGATCGACAGTCGCGACACTCGCCCGCAAGCGTGGTCGCTGGCACCGACTGCAGCGGCAGCGACGACGCAGCCCGGTGTCATCTCGAGGGCGGCGTGGGGCGCGGACGAGTCACTGCGGTTCGACGCGTCCGGAAAGGAGATCTGGCCGCGCCGGTTCCACCCGGTGCAGAAGTTCATCGTCCACCACACCGCAGGCAAGAACGGGGACCCGGACCCGCCTGCCACCGTCCGCGCCATCTATTACTACTACTCCGTCACGCGCGGATATGGCGACCACGGCTACAACTTCCTGGTGGACGAAGCAGGCAACATCTATGAGGGGCGCTATTCGCGGTCCTACGCAGCGGGCGAGTATCCGACCGGCGAGGACCTCGAAGGGAACAGCGTGCAGGGGGGACACGCGCTGAACCACAACGCGGGGACCGTCGGCATCTCGCTCCTCGGGACGCTGAGCGAACAGGACGCGACGCCGGCCGCTCGCAGCGCCGTGGAGCGGATGGTCGCGTGGAAGGCCGATCGTCACGACATCGACCCGCAGCGGTCGGCGCTCTACGTGAACCCCGTCAACGGGGCCGAAGCCACGTTCGCGAACATCGCCGGCCACCGCGACGTTCGGGAGACGCAGTGCCCGGGAGGCTACTTCTACGACACCCTCCCATCACTGAGAAAGAGCGTCGCGGCCCGGATCGGCAGCACGTTCTGGCAGTCCGCGGGGCCCTCTTCGGTGACCCTTCCCGAGACCGGGGGGACGGCCACCTACACTGTGTCCCTGACCCGGTCGAGTTTCTCCGACCCGGTCAGCTTCACCCTCAGCGGCCTACCGGAGGGCGCGAGCGCGACGTTCAGCTCGAACCCGACCACGGGGGACTCCTCGACCCTCACGCTCGTCGTCCCGGGCTCGGTCGCCCCGGGCGTCTACACGCTTGCGGTCACCGGCACATCGGGAGCGATCGCGCGAACCAGCTCGATCAGACTCTTGAAGGAGGAGCCCTCGTTCTCCGTCTCTGCGAGCCCCTCCTCGGTGACGCTCCCGGACGGCGGGGGCACCGGCAGCTACTCCATCGCACTCACGCGGTCGAGCCTGTTCGCCGACCCGGTCAGCTTCAGCGTGAGCGGTCTGCCTGAGGGGACGAGCGCGTCCTTCGACCCGAACCCGACCGCCTCCGACTCGTCCGCGCTCACCGTCCAGGTCCCCTCCTCCGTTCCAGCCGGCAGTTACGCCGCTGAGGTGACGGCGACAGGAGGAGGCGTGACGCGGACGGCTTCCATGACACTCGTCAAGGAGCTGCCGCCGGACACGGTCGCTCCGACGGTGAAGGCTCCGGCCCAGCGGTTCGTCCTCGGCTCGCGACTCGGCACGAGTGCGGTCCCTGTGATGTCGAGCTGGTCCGCGACCGACGATCGGAACGGCATCGCTCGGTACGAATTCCAGCAGAGCACCGACGGTGGCTCATGGAGTCGGGTGACGCTTCCCACCAGCACGACGACCAGCATCCTCCGCTCGTTGACCCCGGGGCACAGCTACCGCTTTCGCGTTCGGGCGACTGACGGCGTCGGCAACACCAGCGCATGGGCCGAGGGCGCGCGTTTCGTCGTCGGCCGGTTCCAGGAGACGCACTCGGCGATCAGGTACACGGGGACCTGGACGCGGCGCTACGCCAGCTCGGCTTACGGGACCTATCTCAAGTACGCGACGGCCGCGGGCGCCCAGGCCACCTTCAGCTTCACCGGGCGCAACGTGGCCTGGATCGCGCCGAAGAGCACGGGGCGCGGTCGTGCATATGTCTACGTCGACGGCAACTACGTGACGACGGTGAACCTCTACTCGAGCACGTATCTCTCGCGCCGGGTCGTCTTCTCCAGGTCGTGGTGGCGCTCCGGCACCCACTCGCTGACGATCCGGGTGGTGGGCACGAGCGGCCACCCGAGGGTCGACGTCGACGCATTCATCGTCTTGCACTGACGCAAGCGGACGCCTTACTTGCGCCTCTTGCTCTTCCGCACGTAGGAGATCCCCGTGCCCGGGATGCCGATCGTCGTCGTGCGGCGCTTCCTACCGAGCGTCTGGCGCAGGCCCGGTATCCCGATCGAGACGCTCGTGATCCCCGACTTGCCGACGTTCAGCTTGAGGAGCTTGCCGAACGAGAAGCTCTTTCGGAATCGAATGCCCATGCTCCCTCCGTCATGTCCTTCGTTGTCGCTCGAGTCGGTGCGTCAGGTGTGCCTTCACGTCGGGCCATTTTGAGTCGATGACGCTGAAGTAGACGGTGTGCCGAAGCCGTCCGCCCTGCGTGATCATGTGGTTCCGCAGCGTCCCCTCCTCGGTCGCACCGATCGCGCGGAGCGCAGCGCGCGACTGCGCGTTGAGGGAGTCGGTCTTGAACTCGACCCGATGCGCGGCGAGGCGCTCGAACGCGTGCTCCAGCAGCAACAGCTTCGTCTCCGTGTTCACCCCGGTGCCCCGCCAGCCCGTCCCGATCCAGCTGTAGCCGATCTCCAACCGCCGATGCGCTCGGTCGATGTTCAGGTAGCGCGTGCTGCCCACCGGAAGTCCGGGCTCTCGCGCGATGATCGCGAACGGAAGTTCGGTCCCGGCAGCGGCATTGGAGAGAGCCGTTTCGATGTAGCGGCGGAGGTGGTCGGCCGTCTCGATCCGCGTAAGCGTCCATCGCCACGTCTCCGGATCGAGACCGATGCGAACGAGCCCGGGGACGTGGGTCGGATCCAGGGGCTCGAGCCGCACGACGTCGCCTTCGAGGGTGACGGGCTCGACGGTCATCGGTGCTCGGTCCAACGGCACGACGCGCGGCTGCTCCATCAACGCTTCCGCCCTACATAGAGGAGGTGGCCGGCCAGGCCGAGGATCGACCGATCGCGCGCCGTGTCGCGCGCCAGGTCGCTGATGGCTGCGCGGAGCTCGGGATCATGGAGCAGGTCGGGTGCCAGGGCGCTGAGTCCCACCGAGGCGCCCTCGGACGAGAGCAGTTCGAGCGACTCGAACCCGTGCCGCTCGAAGAACGGCTCCACTTCCTCCACCCGAACGCCATACCCGCGCGTGAACCGCCCCGGCACCTCGTTGATGAACGTCCCTTCGTCGAGCAGCCGTCGCCGGAACTCGGGGTCCGCGGCCTGCCGGCGCTCATCGGGAAGTGCCAGCGCCCGGCGCAGGAGCGAGTAGCGGGGCATCAGGGCGATGAACGTCAGGGCGCCCGGCGACAGGACACGGGCGACCTCACGCGCGGCGAGCACCCGATCGGCCGCGTCGGGCAGGTGATAGAACGGACCGAGACATAGCACCGCGTCAAAGCTGCCGTCCGGCCATCTGGAGAGGTCGCACACGTCCGCCTCGACGATCTCCTCGACGAGATCGTGGACGTCCGCGACGCGGACGCGAGATCGAGCGATCTCCAGCTGCTCATGGGAGAGGTCGGCGAGCACGACGCGATGCCCCTGCTGGGCTGACCACACGGTGTAACGGCCAGGACCGCCACCGATGTCGAGGACGCGTGACGCTGGCGGCACCCGACGAGCGATCGCGTCGCAGTTGACGGCGAACTCGACGATGCCGTCCGGGATCTGCTCGAGCCGCTCCCACTCCCTTTCGCCGAGCGCCGCGTAGTACCGCCGAACGTCCTCTCGGCTCACCCTCGTCGCCACCGGGGAGTCACGTCGAATCGATCCACAGCACGCGGTAGTCGATCGCTGGCTTCGTCCGGTGAGCGCGCTCGCTTCGGCCGGCGACCCTGTAGCCCCACGAGACGATCTCCTCCTCGGTCGGTCGCGCCTCGACCTCCTCGTTGAAGACGCCGACGATCAGGCGGTCGCAGAATGACAGCAGGTGCTCCACGAGTCGGCGGCGGCGGTGACGAGGGACGTACTCGAGTCCGGTCCGCACGAACGTGAACCGCTGCGGCGGCTTCCAGTGGAGCGCGTTCCCGACGAAGAAGCGACCGGCCCAGGCGGGAAGCCGACGACCGGCGAGCTCGACCAGCTCGGGCGCGATGTCGAGCCCGTACGGGTCGATCGCATGCGCCGTCCACCGCGGCAGACACTCCACGAGGTAGCCGTTCGCGCACCCGACGTCGAGGAACGACCCGTCCCGGTCGATCGCGTGCGCGATGTGGCTCCGCGAATACTCCCAGGAATACTCCCAGTCCTCCGCCGTACCCGATCTCCCCGAGCCGCCCCACGGCGTGTCCGCGCGGAGGTAGGCGGGGACGACGAGCCGTTCCATCTCTGCGTGCCAGCCTTCTTCGTCGAGCTCGCCGCGCTCCAGCCTCGCGTCGATCTCGGCGACCTCCCGCCAGGCGCGTTCCTTCAGCGGCGCGTACGGGTCCATCGGAAGCTC
>JADDQH010000016.1:0-31248 GCA_016781485.1 Chloroflexota bacterium
GACGGAAGGCGACCTGGCGACGGTCCACGCGGTGTTGCCGATGGCGCTGCTGCACGACCTCCAGCGACGGCTGCCGGCGCTCACAGCGGGGGAGGGGGTGGTCGAGTGGCGGTTCTCCGGCTACGAGCCGGTCGCCGGCGCGGCCCCGGTACGCCGCCGGACGACGCCCGATCCACCCGACCGCGACGAGCACGTGAAGTCGTTGGCGCGGCGTCTGTGAGGAGGGACGAGCTCGCCCTCGTCGAGGAGGGCGTCGGTGAGTCTCGCCCGCGACCGCCGTCAGGCGTGACGGTCGGTCAGGAGACACGAACGGGAAGCCCGCTCTCGGTGCCGGGAGCGGCGGGACTCAGTTGAAGTCGAGCAGGTCGCCCAGCAGGCTGCGGCGCCGGCCCGGTCGGTAGCGGCGGTCATCGTCGTCATCGTCGTCATCGTCGTCATACCGTTCGTCGTCGTACCGGTCGCGATCCCAGCGGCCCGGGTCGTAGCGCGGGTCCGGCCCTCGGTCGCGCCACGGCGGGTGGGGTCCGGGGTCGGGCCATGCAGGGGCGGGGCCTGCCGCCCGGCCCGGATCCGGCACAGCGCCCCGCGCCTCGCGGACGGCCGCCTCTGCCTCGGCGTCGATCACACGCTCGAGCTCGCCTCGATCGAGGAACAGGCCGCGGCACTCGCCGCACTGATCGACGATGATCCCGCTCCGCTCGTACGTGCGCATCGCACCGGCGCACTTCGGGCAGCGGAGCCCGTGCTCGGCGACGGGTGCGGGAGTCATGAAGCTGTCGGTCATTGGATCGTTCCTTCTGGGGTCGCTCCGCCGACGGTGGCTCCGGGGAGGTCTCGCCTGATGATCCGAGGACGCTGGTCTCGATCGGCACGGGGACTGTCGACGTGGTGTTTCGTTGTCGTCTTCGCCGACCGGGTCGGTCGCTCGCTGCGACGGCGCCTCGGCCGGTGGCGCGGGTCCTCCGGGACGGTACCGACGCCGCGCGCCTCGCGGGGCACTCCCCGTCGATGCCTTCACTCTCCAACGCGGCCTCGGCGATGGGGTCCGCGCGCGGGCGGAGATCCGTCGAGTCCGGCCTCGGTATGTTAGACGAGCCGACCAAGCGCTGGTGTCGGATCGCTTCGAATGCGGTGCCAGTCCAGTCGCTGCCTGGGAGCGATCCCGCATCCAGGCGACGCCGGTCGGCTCCGGGTGCGGTCGTGAGCGGGCGCTTGCACGTGGTCCACAACGATGGCAGCGAGGAAGAGGCGCGACCCGGCGACGCGTATGTCATCGAGCCGGGCCACGATGCATGGGTGGTCGGCGACGAGCCGGTCGTGGCGCTGGAATTCGAGAGCGCCGAGACCTTCGCCCGGGCCTAGGGCGTCCCACCGATCTTTCCTGGCGGCGGAAAGCCGGCGGGTCAGGATGGCCGCGATAACGCTGCCCGAGCCCATCGCGACCGCGATCGCCCGCGACTGAGGGTCGATCGCCGCGGGATCGAGCGCGTGCACGGCACCGCCGGCGTCGCGCCGAACGTCGTGCTACGGCACCCGGCGCATCCGGTAGCCGAGCCCGCGGACCGTTTCGAGCATCGCGGCCCGATCGCCCAGCTTACGTCGCACGGACCGTGCCACGGCTTCCAGGACGTTGCTCCTCGCGGCGGCGTGGTCGTAACCCCACACCTTCTCGAGCAACTCCCGCCGGGTGACGGTCCGTCCGTGCTGAGCCACGAGCTGCTGGAGGAACCCGAACTCGAGCGGGGTGAGATCGATGCGTTGACCGTCGAGCACCAGCTGCCTGTTGTCGACGTCGAGCAGCTGCGGCTCCTGTACCCCGAACTCGCCGGCGACGAGCCACGCCAGCCACGCGTCGACCGATCCGGGACCGGGACGACAGCCGCCATGGACGACGCCACGGCCGATGCTCGGAATCGCACGGCGCGCCTCCCTTTGGCGACCGGGTCGCGCTGCGAAGCCGACGGGACTGGTCCGGATCCGGAACGTATCCGGAGGGACTGCCCGCGTCATCATGCAAACAACGTATTTCTTCCGACCGCGGTGGTCGGTCGCCGGGGGATCGGGAAGGAGGCACGGCATTGTCGGCCAAGACGCGCGATCCAGGAGCTGGCGATCTCGACGCGCTGCGACGGCTCGCGAGCTACTCGGTCGTGCTCGCCATCGTCGTCGCGGTGGTGAGCAGCCTCCTCTTCTTCGCGGCGTACGGCTGGGATATCGAGGGCGCGCTCTTCGGTGATCCCCGCGCCATCGACGGGGGAGCGTCGGCCGCGGCGCCCTTGCGGGACGGCTGCCTGGCTCGGATCTCCATGGTCTGCCTCCTTCGTTCTGCTCCGGCTGACCACCACGTCGTACGCTGGACGACACGCGCAGTGTCCTGGAGACGATGGTAGCCAAGCCGACCCTAAGGATTCATGTCGAAGGGTGGCTCAGACGGGGTGCGTGAGGAGCGGGTATGACGACGTTGCGAGTCGCGGCGGTGCAGGCGACGTATGTGCTGATGGATCGCGAAGCGACGATCGATCGCGTCGCGGAGCTGACGGCCGGCGCGGCCGCAGAGGGCGCGCAACTCGTCGTCTTTCCCGAGGCGTTCGTCCCGGGCACTCCGATCTGGATCGACACGCAGCCGATCTGGGACGGTGACGCGGACTGGTTCCGGCTCCTCGCGGAGAACGCGGTCGCCGTCCCGGGCCCGACGACCGATCGCCTCGGCGCGATCGCCCGTGAGCATGGTGTCTGGCTCGCGATCGGCGTCCAGGAGAAGGAGCCAAACGCCGGGACGATCTACAACACCCTGCTGTACCTGTCGCCGGAAGGAACGGTCGTCGAGAAGCACCGAAAGCTCGTCCCGACAGGTTCTGAGCGCACGGTGTGGGGCATGGGCGACGGCTCGACGCTTCGCGCCGTCGAGACACCGTTCGGACGCGTCGGCGGACTCATCTGCTGGGAGAACTACATGCCGCTGGCGCGGTTCCACCTGTACGCCCAGGGCATCGATGTCTGGCTCGCGCCGACGCTCGCACCCGGCGACGCCTGGGTCGCGTCGATGCGGCATCTCGCGCGGGAGAACCGCATGTTCGTGGTGGCAGTCAACCCCGTCCTCCACGTGGACAGGATCCCGGCCGATTTCCCGCATCGGGAGCGGCTCGCGCCTGCCCGCTACGTGCAGGAGAAGGGGCCGTGGCTGGAGGAGGGGAACACCGTGATCGTCGGACCCGGCGGGGAGCTCATCGCGGGCCCCGTTCGCCAGCGGGAGGAGACGGTCCTCGCGGACCTCGACCTCGGGGCCGTCACCGCAGCCCGCCGGCTTCTCGATCCGGTCGGCCACTACAACCGTCCGGACGTGTTCAGGCTCCACGTCGACACGTCGCCTCGACCCGCGGTCGTCGTGGAAACGCTGACGACGCAGGAGCCTCGAAGGCCGCAGGACTGACGCCGGGACGATAGGAGGATGGGGACCGAAACGCTGCGCACGTACGCGACGGAAGCCGGCTTTCGTTCTGTAGAGATCCTGCCCATCGAAAACGACTTCTTCAGGTTCTACCGCCTGCGGCCATAGAGCAAAGGTCGGCGGCGCACGATGACGATTGAGCCGGCCTCGGATCCCGCTCGGAGCTGGGGCAGGTGCGCGAGCTTCCCGGGGGGCGACTTGACGGGCTGGTCGCAGGTCTTACTTTCGTGAGTAAGAAACAAGGTGAGGCGATGACATGCGGATCACATCCAAGGGACAGGTGACGATCCCGCAGCGGGTTCGTGAGCAGACCGAGCTCCTGCCGAATATCAGGTCGATTTCATCGTCGAGGACGGCGGGGTGAGGATCGTGAAGTCGACGTCGGGCAAACGGGCCTCGCGGGGAAAGCGCGTTGTCGGTCGCCTGCGTCAACGCGGTCGCAGCATCGTCATGACCACGGACGAGGCGTCCATGCATCGAGCGTACGCGCGGAAAGCAAGCCGCGAGCTCGCACGTATGTGCCGTCGAGTCGACTGCGGGTATATTCGTCGGCGACCGACCGTCTGGTCGGCGATGGGGGAGGAAGCGTGGCTGAGGGGCCGATCGAGAACCCCGCCATCAACTCGCCGTTCGTCGAGCCTGCGCAGCACTTCGTCACGACCGCGGACGCCAAGGTCACCGGCGAGATCGAGCCCCGGCGCCGGCCCTCGGAGTTCTTCGTTCCCGTCGCGCGGCCGAAGAAGCTGTCGGCGCAGATGACGATGGACGCGTTCGGCGGACCGAGCCGGCAGCAGCCGAACGAGATCGTCAACGAGATCCGCCAGTCGGTCGCCCGCTGGCGCGTCCAGGACTACCCCCACGTCACCTCGGTCACGCGCGACCTCCTCCAGCACTGGCACGACGAGGAGCGCGAGCGGCGGCTGTTCTTCTGCCAGTTGGAAGCGGCCGAGACCGCGATCTACCTCAATCTCTCCGCGGGCACGTCGCGGGGCGCCCCGACGTGCGGGGTACACGAAACGTTACGGCCGGTGCTAGGCTGGCGGCTGTGACGAGACGAGCCGAGCGGCTGAACGTCGTGCTGGACGAGGAGCACGCACTCAAGCTCCGTCGCCTCGCGGAGCGGACCCACATGAACCCGGGGACGCTCGCAAGGTCGATGCTGACGACGGCGATCGAGGAAGCCGACCCGGACCCACGGAACATCACTGCCCTCCTCGACGGGATCGATGGTGCGTACGAGCGGGCGTGGCGCGGGCAGGCAGAGGCACGCGCCGGGCTGGGAGTACCGCTCGACGAGCTGTGACCCGTGACCGCCGTCATCGTCACCCCGACGGCGCGCGACGATCTCGAGCGGCTCATCCGGACCCACAGCCTCCCCGCGGATACGCGCGATCGCGTACGGCGGGCCCTCGCGCCACTCGCGCGCTTTCCATTGCTCGGCGCGGCGCTGGGTGCGCGCTGGGAGGGTTTCCGGTTCATCCTCGGGCCGTGGCGCTGGATGATCGTCGTGTACGAGTACGACGAAGCGGCGGACCGAGTGGCGATCGTCACCATCCAGGACGGACGGTCCAGCCGAGCAGCAACGGGCGGGTGAGCGGTTGCTGCCGCGACGCCCGCCCCGTCGTATAGTCGAGGAAGAGTCGACCGCGGGATCGGCGCGAGGGGGAGAGGGGCAGTGACGACGGAGACGGTCGGCACGACGGCGTCGACGCACATCGAGAACCCCGTCATCAACTCGCCGTTCGTCGAGCCTGCGCAGCACTTCGTCACGACCGCGGACGGCAAGGTCACTGGCGAGATCGCGGCCCGCCGCCGTCCCTCCGAGTTCTTCGTCCCCGTCGCGCGGCCCAAGAAGCTGTCGGCGCAGATGACGATGGACGCGTTCGGCGGGCCGAGCCGGCAGCAGCCGAACGAGATCGTCAACGAGATCCGACAGGCGGTCGGTCGCTGGCGGCTCCAGGACTACCCCCACATCACGTCCACGACGCGCGACCTCCTCCAGCACTGGCGCGACGACGATCGCGAGCGGAAGCTCTTCTTCTGCCAGCTGGAGGCAGCCGAGACCGCGATCTACCTGACGGAGGCCGCGGAGAAGCTCGGCGACACCAAGGCGCTGAACGTAATCCGCAGCGAGAACGCCGCCCTCAACGGCGGGCTGCCGCGGTTCGCGTTCAAGATGGCGACGGGGTCGGGCAAGACCGTCCTGATGGCGATGCTCATCGCCTGGCAGGCCCTGAACAAGGCGGCAAACGCGCAGGACCGCCGCTTTTCCGACCGGTTCCTCGTCGTCACGCCCGGGATCACGATCCGCGACCGCCTGCGGGTCCTCCTTCCGAACGACCCGGGCAATTACTACCGGTCCCTATTCCTCGTGACGCCCGAGCAACTCGACCGGCTCCAGGCGGCGACCGTCCTCATCACGAACTTCCACTCGTTCCTGCGTCGCGAGAAGATCGAGGCGGCGAGCCTGACGAAGAAGGTCCTCGCGGGCGGCGAGGATGACGATCGCTTCCGCGAGACGCCGGCGGAGATGGTCCGGCGCGTCTGCCGGGTCTTCGGCAACGCGAAGAACATCGTCGTGCTGAACGACGAGGCGCACCACTGCTACGTGCCCGCGCCGAAGGACGAGGGCGAAGGCGTGCTCGACCCGGACGAGCGGCCGCTGGCGCGGAAGGACCAGGAGGACGCCCGCGTCTGGCTGTCCGGCCTGCAGGCGGTGCGCGACAAGCTTGGGGTCCGCGCCGTCTACGACCTCTCGGCGACGCCGTTCTTCCTGAAGGGCTCGGGCTACCCGGAGGGGACGCTCTTCCCGTGGGTCGTGTCGGACTTCGGGCTGATGGACGCGATCGAGTCCGGGATCGTCAAGATCCCGCGCGTGCCGGTGAGCGACGACTCGATGACCGGCGAGGGTCCGATGTACCGCGACCTGTGGCTGCGGGTGCGTGACGCGCTGCCGCGCAAGGGCATCAAGGACACGCCCGTCGACGGCCAACCGATCATTCCCAAGGAGCTCGAGGGCGCGCTCCGCTCGCTCTACGACGACTACGAGCGCGGGCACCAGGCGTGGGCGGAAGCGGGCATGGGGACGCCGCCGGTGTTCATCGTCGTCTGCTCGAACACCGCGACCTCCAAGCTCGTCTCGGACTGGATCGCCGGCTGGGAGAAAGAGTTGCCGGACGGGTCGAAGGTCGTCGTCCCCGGCAACCTCGCGCTGTTCAGCAACGAGCAGGACGGGCGCTTCCGGGACCGCCCGAACACCCTCCTCGTCGACTCTGCCCAGCTCGACCGCGGCGACGCGCTGGATCCCGCGTTCCGGAAGGCCGCGCACGCGGAGATCGAGCGGTTCAAGCAGGAGTACGTCGCGCGGTTCCCGGGGCGGAGCGCCGAGGACATCACGGACGAGGACATCCTCCGCGAGGTGATGAACACGGTCGGCAAGTGCGGTCGGCTCGGCGAGCACATCCGCTGCGTCGTCTCGGTCGCGATGCTCACCGAGGGCTGGGACGCGAACACCGTCACGCACATCCTCGGCATCCGCGCGTTCGGCACCCAGCTCCTGTGCGAGCAGGTCGTCGGGCGGGCGCTGCGCCGGGCGAGCTACGACCCGACGCCGGAAGGGATGTTCGAGCCCGAGTACGCCGAGGTGTACGGCGTCCCGTTCAGCTTCCTGTCGGTGTCAGGGAAGGGGAGGGTGAAGCGGGCCAAGCCGGTGCTCCAGGTGCGCGCCCTGCCCGAGCGCGCCCACCTCCGGATCGAGTTCCCGCGGCTCGTCGGCTACCGCTACCAGATGCCGACCGAGACGCTCGAGGCGACCTTCGACGCGTCCTCGATCCTCCAGCTCTCGACGCAGGACGTCGCCCTCCGGACCGAGCTCGACCCGATCGTCGGCGAGATGGGAATCCACCGGATCGACCTGCGAGACCATCGGATGCAGACGGTCGTGTTCGCTGTCGCCAAGCGGACCCTTGACAACCACTTCCGCGACGAGGACGGCGGGGAGCGGCCGTGGCTGTTCCCGCAGCTCGTCCGGATCACGCGCCGCTGGGTCGACGAGTGCGTCATCCCGTACCTGAAGGACGCCGCATTCCCGCAGATGCTGCTGTTCGTGGAGTACAGCCACGCGGCGGCGGAGCGGATCCAGCGGGCGATCTACGCAGGCACGAAGGGGGAGAAGCGGCTCCTTCCGAACCTGCGGCCGTACGAGCCGATCGGCTCGACGGACGACGTCTGGTTCGAGACCACGAAGGTCTGCTACGAGACGACCAAGAGCCACCTCAACCTCGTCGTCCAGGACTCCGGCTGGGAGTCCAAGCTCGCCGAGGTCCTCGAGTCGATGCCGGAGGTCGTCAGCTACGCGAAGAACCAGGGCCTGAACTTCAAGATCCCCTACACCTACGAGGGCCGACCCGGGAACTACGTGCCCGACTTCCTCATCCGCCTACGCGACCCGGCGTCGACAGGCCCGGACGACCTGCTCACGCTCGTTTTGGAGGTCACGGGCGAGGCGAAGAAGGAGAAGCAGGCGAAGGTCGCCGCCGCGGAGCACCTCTGGACGGTCGCGGTGAACAACTGGGGTGGTCTCGGCCGCTGGGCGTTCCTCGAGGTGACGGACCCCTGGGACGCGGCGAACCTGATCCGAGCCAAGCTGTTCCGAGCAGCGGAGGCGGCGGCATGACGCTCGGGCAGCAGGCGCCGAATCTCGACCATGGGCTGTTCGAGCGGCTCTTCAAGACCGAGATCGTCGCGCTCGACAACTATCGGTCGCGACTGTTCGGGCTGTTCAGCGAGGAGATCGTCCGCGCGTGGGGGCGGAACGAGCGAGCGCCATACCGCGAGATCGGCCGTCCGACCCTTTGGGCCGGTTCGTCCTTCGCGACGCTCGACTTCACCCTTGCGCGGCATGCGGACGGCCAGCTGTTCGTAGCCGAGCAGAAGGCGGAATTGGCCTGGGCTGGCTACTCCCAGCTTCGACTCGTCAATGCCGCCCAGATCGCCCGACACCGCGGGAAGCGGGCGTTCGACTGGTTCCTCGAAACGGCGACGGAGCCCGACCGGTACGTCGTCAAGGTCGAGGGGCGGCCGGTGAAGGTTGCGGGGGCGATCCTTGTCTGGGGCGCTACGACAGGGCAGGGGCAGGAAGAGGCCAAGAGCGCCTTCGGGTTCGCCGACGTGCTCGCGCTCGAGGCGATGCTCGATGACCTGCGGCGGTGGAACGATGACGCCTGGCGGCGACGTGTCGAAGAGCTCCGCGCGTGGACGAACGGACTGTTCGACGCGCTCTTCGAAGAGTCGACGCGGGATGAGCGGGTGGTAAGCGATGGCTGAGAAGATGAAGCCGCGGACGATCGTCCGTGCGACGACGCACCCGTCGGAGAGTCGCCCGAACATCCCGACCGCCGAGCTCGAGTCGTTCGCCCGCCCCGAAGAGAAGAGGCCTGCGACCGTGCGCTACCCGCGCGACCCGACGCTCGACCCGCAGCTCGTCTGGAAGGGCAAGGACGAGCAGGACTCGCACGACCTCGAGGTCCCCGCGGTCCCGATCTACATCCAGGAGACGACCGACCCGCTCGCGCTCGTCGAGGAGCTCCGCGCGGAGAGCGAGGGCCGCCGGTCGGAGCAGCAGCTTGGCTTCTTCGGGCCGTACACGGACCTGACGTTCGAGGAGAAGGTCGACTTCTACCGGCACGCCGGCAAGTGGGCGAACCGGATGATCCTGGGCGACTCGCTGCTCGTTATGACGAGCCTCGCCGAGAAGGAAGGCCTCAAGGGCCAGGTCCAGACAATCTACATCGACCCGCCCTACGGCATCAAGTTCGGCTCCAACTGGCAGGTCTCGACCCGCAAGCGCGACGTCCGCGACGGCAAGGACACCGACCTGACCCGCCAACCCGAACAGGTGCGCGCGTACCGCGACACGTGGGAGCTCGGCATTCACTCCTATCTCGCGTATCTACGCGATCGCCTTACCGTTGCGCGCGAACTCCTGACGGAGTCCGGATCGATCTTCGTTCAGATGGGCGAGCAAAATGTTCATCTAGCACGAGCGCTCTTGGACGAAGTGTTTGGCGCGGACAACTTCACGGGTCTCATTTCGTTCGTCACGACCGGCGGACAAAGCGCGTCGGCCCTCGGCAGCATTAACGACTACGTGCTCTGGTACGCGCGCGACCGCGCTCGGTTGAAGTTCCGGCGTCTGTATGTCGCCCGCACACTTGGCCGTACCGGAACCGGCCAGTATCAGTACGTCGAGTCTCCCTCCGGTGAGTCCCGGCCGATGACTGCCGAGGAAGAGGCTGACCCGGCTAGGGTCCCACCAGACTGGCGCATCTTCGCCCACGACAACATCACGTCTCAAGGGCAGTCGGGCAGTGATCGGCAGCCGTTCGAGTTTGCCGGCCGAACCTTCCTTGCACCTGTCAATACACATTGGAAGACGACGCTCGAGGGAATGAGGCGGCTGGACTGGGCGGGCCGACTTCTGGTCCTCGGAAACACATTGCGGATGAAGCGCTACGCTACCGATTACCCTGTCGTGCCACTCTCCAACCTGTGGCTCGATACCGCCATCAGCGGCTTCGCCGAGCCGAAGGTGTACGTGGTTCAGACGCACACACGCGTACCGGAGCGGTGCGTATTGATGACCACCGACCCCGGCGACCTCGTGCTGGACCCCACTTGCGGGTCCGGCACGACGGCCAACGTCGCCGAACAATGGGGCCGACGCTGGATCACGATTGACACGAGTCGTGTCGCTCTCGCGCTCGCACGGTCGCGGCTGATGGCGGCAAAGTACCCGTATTACCTCCTCGCCGACTCGGAGGCGGGGATTCGCAAGGAAGCCGAGCTGACGGGCCAGGCGCCGCCCGCACCGATGCCACCGACGTCGAACGACGTCCGTCGTGGCTTCGTCTACGAGCGGGTGCCGCACGTTACGCTCAAGTCGATCGCTCAGAATCCCGACATCCGGGAGGGGATGACGCGCGAGGAGATTGACGCGGCAATCAGGCGACACGCCGAGATGGAGACGCTGTTCGATCGCCCGTACGAGGACCGCCGAATTGTCCGCGTGTCGGGCCCTTTCACGGTGGAGAGCCTGTCACCCCACCGGGTCCTCATGGACGGACCGGGGGACCTCCCGGCGGCCGAGTCTGCGCCCGCGGAAGATGCCGGTCGGTTCGTCACGAGCATCCTCGAGAACCTCCGGCGCGCCGGCGTCCAGAACACGAAGCGCAACGAGCGCCTCGAGTTCGCCCGCCTCGACCCCTACCCGGGGGTCTTCGTCCAAGGGGTAGGGGAGTACGCCGAGAACGGGCAGACGAAGACGGTCGCGGTCGCGATCGGCCCCGAGTTCGGCACGGTCGGTCCCGAGCTCATCCGCGATGCCGCGAAGGAGGCCGTCAGGATCGCCGACCTGCTCGTCGTGTGCGGCTTCGCCTTCGACCCGCTGGCGGGGGAGGAGGCCTCGACCCTCGGGCGGCTGACGATTCTCCAGGCTCGCATGAACCCCGACCTCGCGATGGGCGATGAGCTGCTCAAGAAGACCGGCTCGGGGAACCTATTCATGGTCTTCGGCGAGCCCGACATCGAGGTCCGGACGACCGGCGACGGCCAGCTCACCGTCAGGATCTGCGGCCTCGACGTCTATGACCCGACGACCGGCGTCCTGCGCTCATCGTCCGTGGACGACATCGCCGCCTGGTTCCTCGACACGAACTACGACGGCGACGCCTTCTTCGTCCGCCACGCCTACTTCACGGGCGCCGACGACCCCTACGACAAGCTCCGTCGTGCCCTCCGTGCCGACATCAGCGACGAGGCCTGGGCGACCGTGAACAGCACGCTCAGCCGCCCCTTCCCGCGCCCAGGGACAGGCAAGGTCGCCGTCAAGGTCATCAACCACTACGGCGACGAGGTCATGAAGGTGCTCTCGGTCGGCGAGCGCGAGCCGGAGGCTGCGTCGTTCGCCTCACGCGACATCGGCGAGGCGCAGGCTCGAGCTGACCGGGCGGAGGTTCGCCGCCTCGTAGGCATGAGCGATGCCGAGCGGGAGGCGCACTTCTTGGCCTCGAACCGGAACGCGCTCGAGATGCTGGAAGACGCGCGGCGGTCACGGGTCGATTGACGCGCTAAGTTTTGTCGGACACAATCTGCTGATGACTTGGCAATCAGCTTTGCCCCATCGTCGGCTCGACACGGGATCAGCGAAGACCGCGCCCGCTATGTCGCCGAGACCTGTGCCTGCCCGCTGTACTCCGGGCGCCCAGGCGACGAGGACCTCGTCATCTTCCTCGGCCCAGACCAGAACGGCGTCCCGCTCGAGGTCATGGGGATCGAGTTGGCGGACGAGCAGCTCCTCGTGATCCATGCGATGAAGTTGCGGCCGAAGTATCGAGACGCCTACAAGAGGGTGATGGAATGCCGCGGACGGTAAGGACCAGGAGTGGTCGCACCCTGACCGCCGTCGACATCGATCGCATCGCCTCCAGGGCAGAGGAGGGGGTCGACCTCTCGAGCTGGGCGCCGCGGCGCGGTCGGCCGTCCTTGGATGCCCGAGGCACCGAGCCGTCTCCACGCATCGCCGTCCGGGTTCCTCGCCCGCTCCATGAGCGTGTCGCCGATCGCGCCGCGAAGGAAGGTCGAACGGTAAGCGAGGTCGTTCGGACCCTATTGTCGGACTACGCCCGCGAACGCTAGCTGAACGAGGGCCATCAGGCATGGCGAAAGTCCTGATCTCGCTTCCCGACGACCTGCTCCCGCGAATCGATCGTGACGCGGTGCGGAATGTCCGCAACGACGTCATGCACTTCGATCCTGAGGGAGTCGGCCCTCGCGATCTCGAGACCCTGCGCGCCTTCGCACGCTTTCTCCAGCACTTTCGGCGTTATGACGCTGACCGCTATGCGGCCCGGAGAGGGCCCGACCGTGCTACTGGCGCGTGACCCCCCGCGGTCGCAACGACCTCTCACATCAGGCTCGCCCAGCGTCACGAGCGCCTCGTCTCGTCGTCCCGGTCAACGCGATTGTCGAATCGCCCTCTCGACGTGGCGGCGGCGCACCCGCTGGTACCTGTTGTCGTGCTCGGCGAACCGACCCTTTCATCCGGAACTAGCCAAGGATGCGACCGACCGGCGTGGTGGTCGGGGATCAGCGCCTTGGTATCGGTGAACCTCTGTCAGCCGGCAACGTTCAGCACCATGACCATCTGCCCGAGGTTCTCGGCGAGCGTCGCTCACTCGCTGACGTGACTCAAACGGGGTTTGCGGGGACTGCCGATGCCGGGGAGGACTATCTCGCGCGATCCGGCGTTCGACTTGCACGCCTGTGCCGGAAGCACTTCGCAATTCAGGGCGGCGACGACAACCTCCGAGTCGCGGACGACGTCGGGCCGAAGAACGTTACGGCCTTCCTGGCCGAGTACTCTGCGGCCATCCGACCGCAAGGTTTGAGCGTATCGAAGGCGCTGCCCGGACACGACGAGACGAAGCTGCGGACGTTTCTCTGGACGCGGCCGCTCGCTGACGCCGTTCTCAACGACGTCGTGCGCCTCTCGCTCTACTCCGATCAGATTCTCGTTCCGGATCCATTCAGCCAGTTCGTCAGCAGCCGCCGCTTCACGCCGGGTCCCGAGGGTCCGTGGAACCGGCCAGACCGTTTTGTCCAGCACTTTGCGAACTGGGCGCTAATGGTCTCTGCGCTCGAGCCTTGGTTCGTAGCGCGGCTCGTGGTGCTTATCCCCGATCCGGACAACTTCGGACCGGACCATCCCTCGTTTGAGCAGCAGGCCATCGATGCCATGCAGCGCGGCCTGCTTTCGTCCGAGCCGACAATCGACGTGATGGAGGACATGCTTGAGGCGATTGCCCTCACCTCACGCAACCCTGATGAACTCCGCGCTCTCCTCGGGCTGGCAATCGCCGAGGTGTCCACTCAGCAGCGTGAGGAAGTCGCTCTGGCCCTCGAGGCCTACTTGGCGGCGAACCCTACGCGTCATACGCTACTAGACCCCAAGTACGCCTCTTTGATCATCCACGGCAACGGCTACAACGTCTTCAAGGCGACTTGGACGGTCGAACAGGTCGGTGGGTACCTCGTCCCGCGAAGCGCCCACGATCGCGCAACCTTCCGGCGTCTCTCCCGAGGCCGGGAGAGCGCCGATAGCACTGACGCCCTAGCGACTGCCTTTGCGGCGGCCGACCTCCCAATGCTCAACAACGTCACGTTGTCGACGGCGCTCGACCTCCGGAAATCAGGACGGCTGTCCGCGTTCCGATCCTTTCTCCAGGACACCTGGAAGTCAACATCGGACCCCCAGGACGCCGTCAAGTCGATCGAGCGCGAGCGCTGGCTCTCCGACGAACTCAAGGCGCGGCATCGCGATGCCAAGGAAGAGTGGCGTTCGATCTACAAGGACGTCGGCGTGACTGGCGGGACGGCACTCTTCGCGGCGCCATCGCTGGCCGCGGTCATCGATGGAGCGCTCATCCCTGCAGTTGCGGGGGCCACAAGCTGGCTCTACAAGAGCTGGTCCGGCGCGGCGCGGAGCTTCCGACGCAAGCCGGCGGCTCTCCTCGTGCAGCTCGAAAATGAGACCCATCCCAACCCAGTCCGCCGCGCTCTAGCGTCAATCGAGAAGCGGCTTTAGGCGCGTTATGGGGCTGCTCCAAGACATCGAGGCTCACGCAGCGGACCGCGACAGACCGCTCGCGGACCTACTGAGGCGTTGCCTAATCCTCGCCTATCGACTCGGGCACGCGCCGTTCCGCGCTTGGGTGGAGCGGGAGCTGAACGGCTACCCGCAGGAAGCGGAGCTTCCCGCCTACCGATACGGCCTACGCGGGATCCTGAAGGCGGACCTCTCGGGCCCGATGCAATCGTTCGTGAAGAACGCGAACGTTCCGGTCACGTCCATCCCGGAGCCTTACCGTGAGTCGATCGTCCGGTTCGACTTCCGCGAGTCCGTCGCGGAGCTAGAGGATCTCGTCCGAGCATCGCGCGCCGAGGGAAATGGGAGCGTGATGCGCCACGTCCCCGTAGAGGTTTACGCGAATGTGACGATCTATCAGGGCCATTCCACCATGTCGTTGTGGGCCGAACTCTCACTCGCCGCACTCGTCGGGGTTCTCGACCAGGTCAGAAACCGAGCGCTGCTGTTCGCGCTCGAAATTGAGGCGGAGAACCCGGCTGCGGGCGAGGCTGCGCCAGGTAGCAACCCGGTGGCTGAGGCTCGGGTCGCCGCCATCTACCACAACGTCATCGCCGCGGACATCGTGAACCTAGCCCAAGGTAGCAGCGGGATTGTCCAGGCAGGAGAGCTATCCGTCGTCGCAGGCGACCTCGACGGCCTGCTCGCGTTCGTGCGCAACCTCGGGCTCGAGGAGAGCGACGTCAGCCAGCTGCGGGAAGCTCTTGCCAAGGATCAAGCTGTCGCGCCGGGTCTCGGCGAGCAAACGCGCGACTGGTTAGGGCGTACGACCGTGAAGGTCGCGGCCTCGGCGAGCCGGATAGGTGAGGCGGCTTCCGCCGGTCTCCTCGCCAGCGCGGTCGCTCGTTATCTCGGCATTCATTAACGAGCGGTACCGCTCACGCCACGGTCACTGTAGGACGTCAGACCGGACGCGGGCCTAGCTGCCAGCCGTCGGGGGTCGCCATTACGAAGCAGCGGTGCGTCCGAAGCAGGCGGTCAACGGCGTCGATGTCCGGGCTCCAGGTTCCGTCCCCCAGAGCGGCCGCAATCTCGGTCGGACTGAGTGGTACGACCGAAACCGCGAGCAGATACGCCATCGCTTCCAGCAGCGCGGTTTGCGGAGAGTTCGGATGGAGCCCCGACCGCAATAGCTCGGCACCTTCCGCGGCCTGTGCGGTTATCAGTCGGACGACGTTGCGGGCTTCGCGCGCTGCGTCCGACGCTTGCTGCTTAACGCGAGCGGTGCCGACGTAGCGAATCGCGAGGAAGCCGGCGGCCGCAGCACCGGCGGCTAAGAGTCCGGCACGCCCAGGCGCCGAAATGGCTTTCTGGGCCGCCTCGACCGACAGTGCGCCGACGAGCGTGCCGAGTTGCACTGTCAAGATGCCGAGACTTCCTGCTGTACCGAGTGCTCTACCGGCCAACGCAAATGGGAGCCACTCATCCGGAGCAAACCCGGTGTCGATCAGGTCGGCGTCTGCTGAGAGCAGTGGCGCGCCGCGCAGAAGCACCGACAGGCGGACGGTTGGAAGATCGCTCGGATCTCGCGCCGCTAGCTGTGCCGATGCCGGCGCGTCGGGCAAGTCGGCGACGTCCACGAACCGAATGCAGGGCACGTACACTTCCCGCCACAGTGCGCCGAGTCGTTCGGGGTCGACGCGAGTGTTAGCGGCGAACTCCCGAACGTGCTCTTCGACTTCCCGCTTGACCTCCTCGGTGGCGCAGACTCGGAGGAACCCCGTGACGGCCGCGACCTGAAGCGCCGTCATCTCGTCTCGCTGCAGCGAGCGGTGCATGTCGCGCAGAAGGACCTGCGCATCGGCGACGACGACCCGAATCAGGGGGCGTAGCACCGGCGCGAGCCGCGAGGCTTCGCCCTGCGCGAAGGCGTCGAGGAACGGGGCACGGACCACGGCAACAGACTCCGACGTTGGTGAGGCCGAAACGCAGCGGCTCGAACGTTCGTTCTATCATAGCCGCCTCGAGCGCAGGTCCAAGCGAGGCGGTTGTCACCGGATGATTGTGCAGACACGACGAGAGATCGCACGGCTCACCATGGAAGAGGCCGGTCTGCGGAAGCAGCGGGGCGAGACGCAGGGTGAAGCGGCCAAGGCGATCGCAGCGGCGCGAGGCAAGAGAGAGCAGGCCGCGCGGACGTCGTCGCCCGTGACGGCACGCTCGTACCTTCGAGAGGCTGAACGCCTGGAGAAGCGTGGGGCGGACCACGAGCGAGCAGCAGCGGAGGCGACGAAGAAGCTAGCCGAGAACGCGAAGAAACAGCAGGCGAAGGCAGCCACGCTGGCGTCACTGCTGCGCGCGAACCAACGCCGACAGGACCTCGACGATCGGCGACGGCGAGAGTCGGAGAAGGAGCACGCTCGAGACCTGGCACGCCTCTCAAGCCCGACCGTTCGCTATGTCCACGAAGTCAGGTTGGTTCAACCTCCAAAGCCCGAGCGACTGCGCGTGTTGTATCTCCGCCAACCCAGACCAGAACCTCCGCGTCGACGCGGAGGTGCGGCAAGTCCGCGAAGCCGTCAAGAAAGCGCTCCATCGCGATCTAGTCGACATCGACCACAGACCAGCCGCCACACCCGAGGACCTCCTCGATGGAATCAACGAGCTTCGACCTCACGTTATCCACTTCTCCGGGCACGCTGGCGGCGAAACCGTCCTGTTCGATGACGGCGCTGTCCAGAACCCACGAGGTCGGGTAGTGTCCTTCGAGTTGCTCCACAAGGTGGTCGCCGCGACGGACACGCCGCCCACGCTGCTAGTGCTCAACGCCTGCGACACGCTCGACGGAGCGGAGCGACTGTTGGATGTGATTCCGGTCGTCGTCGCTATGAGTTCGAGCATTAGCGACCTTGCCGCAGCGGTCTTCGCTGCGCGCTTCTATTCAGCAATCGCAAACAGCCAGTCGGTCGGCGCCGCGCTGAAGCAGGCAACGGTCGGCGTTGACCTCGCAGGCCTTGACGAGGGTTGGAAGCCGGAAGCCCTCGTCCGCGACGCCGTCAACCTAGACTCCCTTGTCCTGGTGAGGACCCCGGCTCCCGAGGGCGGTTGAGCGCAAAGGGAAATGAGACGCGCGCGATAGTGTTACATAACTTCTCTTATCGGAAGTAGCAGCGGGAGGCCGAGAGGGGCGGGTTTCGCCCCTCGCAGCGCAGGGCCGGCGAGGGCCGGACGGCGATCGTGTCCCCGAGGCTCACGGGGAGCGAGATCGCGCGGCCACGAGCGTAGGACTTTTCGGCCACCCGCTCGTCGCGCTCGCGGACCTCCGTCACCCCGCCGCCCCGCGCCAGCCACGAACGGCGGAGGCGGCGCGTGCCCAGCGTAGGACGTCGGTCGTAGGACGAGGGTCCCAGGGGGAGGCTCCGAAAGAGGAACACCCTTGGGGCTACTGGAGTGGGGACCCATAGGGGGTTGGGGAGACAGGGGCAGAAACGGGAGGGTAGGCGCGACAAGGAACCAGAGCGGCGATCGGCCCCACGGCAGGTCCCACTCGACTGACCGGCGCCAAGTCGCATGCAGCGACCGGCCCGAGGGGAAATCGATGCGTCTGCCCACGCTCTTCCGGACATCCGCCGCCTCACTCGTCCTGACGCTCCTACCGTTGGGCGGCGTGTTCGCCGCCGAGAACGAGGCGGTGACCCTCGAAGGGACCATCGTGTCCGAGCATCCCGACGTCCCGGGAGCGAAGCGCGTCCCGTTCAGCTACCTGCTGCAGACCGATCGCGGCCAGGTCAAGTTGACGCTTCCGAAGGGGCACAGGGAACCCGTCGCGGGAACCAAGGCGAGGGTCCACGGCAGGCGCTCCGCCGAGGGCGTCGACGTCGCGGCCGATGGGCTCGAGACGACCGGCGGCAGCACCACGAACACGACCACGACGACGACCGCCACGATGACCAAGAAGGTGGCCGTGCTGCTGATCAACTTCAAGTCGAACACGAGCCAGCCCTGGACGACCTCGCACGTCAACGGGCTGTTCTTCTCCAACGCGAACTCGGTCGCGAATTACTTCGCGGAGGAGTCGTACGGGAAGCTCCAGGTCACCGGACGCGTCTTCCCCTGGATGACGATCAGCGCGGACACGAGCACCTGCGGCTACCGGACGTGGCGCGATACCGCCAAGGCGGCGGCCGCGAACGCGGGCATCGATCTCAGCACCTACACCCAGATCGTCTACGCCTTCCCCCGCGTGTGGGCGTGCGGCTGGCCCGCGATCGCCACGCTGCCCGGCCGTGACACCTGGCTGAACGGCACCATGACGCTGCGCATCTCGAGCCACGAGCTCGGCCACAACTTCGGGGTCCACCACAGCAGCACGATGACGTGTGTCGACTCGTCCGGGACGCGTGTGCCCCTCTCGAGCAGCTGCTCGACGAGCGAATACGGCGACCCGTTCGACGTGATGGGACGTGCGAGCACGCTCCACACCCACAACTGGCACCGCTACCAGCTCGGCTTCCACGGCACCGGCGACACGAGGACCGTCACCACGAGCGGGACGTACGCGCTCGGGCCAGCAGCGTTCCCGACGGCCGCGCCCAAGCTGCTCCGCGTCGCACGTCCCGACGGCAGCTACCTCTACCTCGAGTACCGCCGGCCCTACGGCAGCTACTTCGAGACCTTCTCCTCCACGGATCCGGCCGTCAACGGAGTGACCATCCGCATCGCTCCCGACCTGTTCAAGGTCCAGTCCAAGCTCATCGATACCCAGCCCTCGACGAGCTCGTTCTCCGACGCGCCCCTGAGCGCGGGACGCACCTTCGTCGACCCGATCGCGAAGATCTCGGTCACGACGACGTCGGTCTCGTCCTCCGGCGCGAGCGTCAAGATCTCGATGGGTACGACCGCGGACACGACTGCCCCCACGGCGCCCACGAACCTCAAGGCGACGCTCAGCACGTCGACGAGCGCGGCGCTCTCCTGGACCGCGAGCACCGACAACAGGGGCGTCGCCGGCTACCGCGTCTATCGGGACGGGACGCACATCAGGACGACGACCGGCACGACCGCGTCGGACAGTGGCCTGAGCGCGGGCAGGACGTATCGCTACTCCGTCTCGGCCTACGACGCTGCCGGTAACGTCAGCGCGAGCGCGGCGGTCTCGCTGACGACCCCCGGCGCGAGCGACACCACCCCGCCCACGACCCCGACCGGGTTCAGGGTCTTCGCGAGTGGCCAGACGAGCGCGGCCCTGTCGTGGACCGCGAGCACCGATAACAAGGGAGTCGCGGGCTACCGGGTGTACCGTGACGGGACCCGGATCGCGACCACGAGCGGGACGACCGCGTCCGACAGCGGCCTGAGCGCGGGCAGGACCTATCGCTACTCCGTCGTCGCCTACGACGGCTCCGGTAACGTCAGCGCGGCCGCGACGGCCGCGCTATGGATCGCCGATGTCACGCCGCCCACCGCGCCCACGAACCTCGTTGCCACCGCCACGTCCCACACCACGGCCACCATCTCCTGGTCACGGAGCACCGACAACGTCGCGGTTGCCGGGTATCGGGTCTACCGCGGCGGCAGCCTCGTCGCGACGACGTCCTCCACGTCGCTCTCCCAGAGCTGGCTCGTGCCGGGCGCCACGTACCGCTACTCGGTGCGTGCGGTCGACCGCGCCGGCAATCAGAGCGAGGCGGTCCAGACGTCGCTCACGATGCCCCTTCTCAGCAGCCCGAGCGCACCCGAGGACCTGGAAGCGAGCCCCGACCACGGGCATCGCGTCGACCTCGAATGGGACGCGGCGTCCGACGACACGGGAGTCGCCGCGTACCGGATCTTCCGCAACGGCTCGCTGGTGGACACCGTGTGGGCGCTG
Source organism: Chloroflexota bacterium (assembly GCA_016781485.1). GTDB lineage: Bacteria > Chloroflexota > Limnocylindria > Limnocylindrales > CSP1-4 > YB3-1. Next base: position 19,960 of record JADDQH010000016.1, read on the forward strand.
TCCGATACGGATCGGCCCGGTGCGGGCGTCTTCACCTACGCCGTCGCCGCCGTCGACAGGGCCGGGAACATGGGCCCTGCGGCGCTCGTGTCGGTGACGGTGCCCTAGCCTCCCCCGATCACTGAGCCTTCCCGATCGGTGTCCCCCGCGCGCTCCCAGTAGGTACCGCCGAAGGACGCGCCCGTCACTGACTCTCGCCGGAGCGTCACGACGGTCTCACCCTCGACCTCCTGGGCGTCGACCCTGAGGGTCAGCATACCGGCCGTCTTGTCCGCGCTCCGCACGTCGGTGAACTCGCCCGTGATCCTCATGTCGGAGCCGATCCTGCCCCGGAAGACGTTGGACCACGTCTCGCCCGGGTCCTCCCCGGGGAAGTCGCTGAGGCCGACCCACCACAGGCAGCCGTCGATCTGCTTCAGCGAGTAGCGGCCCCTGTCGTTCCCGGTCCAGTCTCCGGTGAGGTCGATGGCCTCGCCGTTCGGCCCCTTGAGCTCCACCCGCTCGCACCCGGACGCGCCCTGTCCGTTCCCGCAGCCCGCGAGTCCGAGCATGAGCACCGCGGCGACGACGAGCCCAGCGACGCGCACGGCCCACCTCCCAGCATCTCCGCCATCTCCGTCCAGCCGCGTCGATGGTAGCGCCGGAGACATGACCGAGACGCCGGCGGACGACGTCAGGTCAGGTTGGGTCGCTCACGATGAGCGGCTCGTCGAGGGTGACGGCGACGGCCTTGAGGACGGCGATCTCGATGCACGCCTTCCCGACTGCCGCGGCCCGTGTGCCCTCGAGCAGCGTGATGGAGAGAGCTCCGTCCCGGTCGCGCCCCACCTTCACCTCCGACAGGCCGTAGCAGTCCTCGACCCCACCCCAGTAGTAGACGGTCAGCGTCTTGCCGTCGCCCGCCACGTCCACGTGATCCCAGGCGTGCGGCCTCGCGTCCCTGATGCCAGGCTCGGGCTTGACCTTGATGGCGCCGCTCCCGGCCGGGTCACCCGGGCCCGGGCCGCCCGACGTCGCGTCGTCCGGCGCCGGCGTCTGCCCGACGCTGCCCGAGGGCGGCGTTGTGCCACCGGTCGCGGCCGCTCCGGCGCCGCATGCCGTGATGGCGAAGAGGGCCACCGTGACCACGGTGAGGGCGGCGAGGCGTGGGCTCGAACAGGGGTGCATGTCGCTCTCCGTACGGTGCTGCGACCGGTCCATCGATCCGGCCGTGTCGCGGAGAAAGACGCGCGGACTCCCCTCTTCGGTTCCCCCCTTCGGCTCAGCGTTGCCGCCCGATCAGGCCCCCTGGTCGCGCGCGCGCACCGCGTCGAGCTCGTCCCGCTCGACCAGGGCGTCGTCGGTGCCGTCGTCCAGCGCTTCCCACCCGTTGCCGTCGCGCCCCGCACGGTGCCAGCCGCCCGCCACCGCTCGCAGCTCTCCCGCGAGCGACGGGGCGACGCGCCCACGGACGCGCACGTCCCGGCCCCGGTAGCTGATGTCGACGGTGCCGCGTTCCCTGACCCGCGCGATCAGCTCGCCGGCCGCGTACGGAAGCGCGACATCGACGTCCTCCCACAGGTCGGCAAGCAGTCCGCTCAGGCGCTGGCGGAGCGTGTCGATGCCGTACCCGGTCGTGGCTGAGACGAGCACGGCATCGCTCACGTCCTCGGGCACGTCCTCGTTCTCGTCGGGGTCATCCTCGAGCAGGTCGGACTTGTTCCAGACCAGGATCCGCGGCTTGTCCCCGGCGCCCAGCTCGTTCAGCACGGAGCGGACCGTCTCGCGGTGCTCGACCGCGTGCGGGTCGGCGGCGTCGACGACCTCGAGCAGGACGTCCGCGCGCGTCACCTCTTCCAGCGTGGCTCGGAAGGCATCGACGAGTTGATGCGGCAACTTATGGATGAATCCCACGGTGTCGGTGACGACGGCCGTCTGTCCCTCGCCGAGCTTCACGGCGCGGCTGGTCGGGTCCAGCGTCTCGAACAGCCGGTCCTCTGCGCGCGCCGCCTCGCTGCCGACGAGCGCGTTGAGGATCGAGGACTTGCCGGCATTCGTGTAGCCGACGATCGCCACGGTCGGGACGAGCCGCCGGTCGCGCGAGCGCGCCGCGGTCTCCCGGTGGCGGCGCACCCCTTCCACGCGCTCCTTGAGCTTCTTGATCCGATCCCGGATGACGCGCCGGTCGGTCTCCAGCTGGGTTTCGCCGGGGCCGCGGGTCCCGATGCCGCCGCCGGTCCGCGACAGGTGGGCCCACATCCGGGTCAGCCGCGGCAGCTGGTACTCGAGCTGCGCGAGCTCCACCTGGAGCCGGCCCTCATGGGTGCGTGCGTGCTGGGCGAAGATGTCGAGGATCAGCCCGCTTCGGTCGAGGATCTTGACGCCCAGCAGCGTCTCGAGCGACTTCTGCTGGTTGGGGCTGAGCTCGTCGTCGGCGACGAGCATCGTGAAGCCCGTCTCGGCCCTGGCGACCTTGAGCTCCTCGGCCTTGCCCTTGCCCAGATACCAGTTGGGGTCGACGTGACGGCGGTTCTGCCACTCCGCGCCCACCACGTCCGCTCCCGCCGTCGTGGCAAGACTCGCCAGCTCCTGGAGCGACTCTTCCGCGGTCCAGCCGGAGTCTTCACCACTGTCGACGGCAACGAGGAACGCCCTCTCGCGCGTGGGGGCGACGTCGACCGGATTCCTGCGACTCATGGTGTGACACGTAGCATACTGCCCGCACGAGCGGCTGGCCCAGGTCGTCACGTGCACGGAACGAACCCGATGATCGAGGTGCGGGAGCTCGCCGCGCCTGGGAGATAGGAGAGACTGGATGACGGAACGAGACACAGGGACGGCCGGCGACGCGCTCGCGGGCGAGGGCCTGAGCCCCGGGACGACCGCGCGCGACGCGGGCGTCGTCTCGCAGGACCCGACCGACCCCGCCGCGACCGCCGACGATCCGACGGGTCCGTCGGAGGGCCGACCGGGAGGGACGGACTTCCGGACACGGGAGTACCAGGACGCACCCGTCGAAACGTCGCTGGAGCAGATCGCGACCGGCCAGACGCAGGACGATCAGGACGCGTACCTGACCGTCAACGAGGTCGACAAGCTCGGGCTGCCGACCCCGGAGCAGATCTACGAGGGCGAGCTCGAGGCGGGTGTCCACGACGACCTGCCGGGCGAGCCGGTCGAACAGAACCTGGAGATGCTCACTGAGCTCGAGCTGCGCGGAGACGAGACCGACGACCCGTTCATCGCCGCCGAGGAGGGCTTCACCTACATCGCGCCGATCGATCCCCCGGTCGTGCCCAGTGCCGATAGCCCGGAGGGCATCGAGGTCGCGGCGGGGATGGGCCACTCCGCGCTCGACGAGCCGTTCGACGCGGACCACCACAGCGACTTCCTGACTGCCGAGGACGAGATGAGCGCGCGCGTGCGGGAGGCACTGCGAGCGGATGCGAGCACGTCCCGGTTCGCGGACCAGATCAAGGTGCTGACTCGTGGCGGCGTCGTGATCCTGCGCGGCGTCGTGGACGACGTCGAGGACACCGACAACGCGGCTGCCGTGGCGTCGTACGTCGACGGCGTCATCGAGGTCAACGACGAGCTCGAGGTGCGCGCCCTCGGCTAGCGGGTCACCTCGGGCTTCCTGCGGTCGAGGAACGAAGCGACCCGCGCGGTCGCATCGGCGAGGGCATCCCCTCCCCCGTCGAGCCACTCGATCCCGGGCTCCGATCGGAACCAGGTTTGCTGACTCCGGGCGTACGCCCGCGTCCGGTCGATGGTCGACCGAAGCGCTGTTTCGCGGTCGGTCTCGCCGGAAACGAGTCCGAACGCTTCCCGGTACCCGAACGCGCTGAACGCCGGCAGCGTCACCGGGTAGCGCTGCCGGAGCACCATCGCCTCCTCCAGGAGGCCGGTGCTGAACTGCGCCGCGGCGCGTTCGGCGATCCGCTCGCGGTGGACCGACGGCTCGAGACGAAGACCGAGCCACAGCACGTGGCCGGGGTATCCACGCGGGACCGGCGGCAGGACGTCGCCCTGGAGGTACGCGCGTTCCAGCGCGCGGACCACGCGACGGGGGTTCGCGAGGTCCGTGGCGCGGGCGAGCCTGGGTGCGAGGCGGACGAGCTCGTCCGCGAGCGCGGCGAGACCCGCCTCGGCGAGACGTTCCTCGAGCCGAGCGCGGACGACGGGGTCGGCCGACGCGGGCGAAAGCTCCACGCCGCGCGCGACCGCGCGCAGGTAGAGGCCCGTTCCGCCGACCAGGATCGCCACGCCCCCGCGGCCGCCGATCGACCCGAGAGCGCGGTACGCGTGTCGCTGGAAGTCGGCGACGGAGAACGGCTCGTCCGGGTCGACGAGGTCCAGACCGTGATGGGGGACCCGTGCGCGGTCGCCGCGCGTCGCCTTCGCCGTGCCGATATCCATGCCGCGGTAGACCTGGCGTGAGTCAGCGCTGATGATCTCAGCGCCGCCGATCTGCTCCGCGAGCCCGAGCGATAGCCTCGTCTTACCGGTGGCCGTCGCTCCTGCCAGCACGATGAGCGGTGGCCAGGCCGCGCCGGCTTCGTGCGCGCCCTCGGTCGTGATGCTGGTCGCCCGCGTCCGACGCTCCGGTCAGGCTGTGAGCGAGCCGACCAGGGCGTATGGACCGGCGTGCTCGACCCGCACCCGGACGCGTGCCCCGACGAGCTCTTGTGCGCCATCGAGGTGGACGAGCTTGTTCTCGCGGTTGCGGCCGGCGAGCCGGAGCTGACCCGGCTTCGCTGGCGATCGCGTCTCACCGTCGTGCTCGTGCGATCGCTGCGGTCGGACCTCGTCGACGAGCACCTCCGTCGATCGCCCCATCCATTCGCGGTTCCGCTCCAGCCCGATCTCTTCCTGGAGCTCGAGCAGCGCCTGGAGCCGCCGCTTCTTCTCCGCGAGCGGCACGTCGTCGGGAAGACGCGCCGCGGGCGTTACCGGACGGGGCGAAAAGGCGGCCGCGAACACCTGGTCGTAGCGGACCGTCCGAAGCAGGTCCAGGGTCCGCTCGAAGTGCGCATCGGTCTCGCCGCAGAACCCGACGATGACATCGGTGGTGAGGCTGATGCCGGGGATCGCGGCGCGGAGACGCTCGACGAGCGCCAGGTACGACTCGACCGTGTACTGGCGCCCCATCCGCCGCAGGACGGCGTCATCGCCCGCCTGGACCGGCAGGTGGAGGTGCTCACACACCGACGCGCACTCGGCCATCGCGGCGATCAGCGGGTCGGTGAGGTCCCAGGGGTGCGAGGTGATGAAGCGCAGGCGGGGGATGGCCCGCTCACCGTCCGCGGTCCCGATCGAGTCGATGGCGCGCAGCAGGGCAGCGATGTCCGGCTTGCCGTCGAGGTCGAGCCTGCGGCCGAGCGTCCGCTTCCCGCGCACGTCCGCGAACCTCGGCTCCGGCGGCAGGTCGTGGCCGTAGGAGTTCACGTTCTGGCCGAGCAGCGTGACGTCCTGGTACCCGGCGCGTGCCAGCGCGCGTGCCTCCTCCACGATGTCGTCGAACGGGCGGCTCCGCTCCGGGCCACGGCTGAACGGCACGATGCAGTAGGTGCACGTCTTGTCGCAGCCGTAGATGATCGGGATCCACGCGTGCGTGAGGCTGCTCCGCGCCACGCGTCCCTCACCCACCGCTGCCGCTCGATCCGCCGGCAGCCGCTCCGCGGTCGCCGCCAACGAGCGCCCGACCCGTTGATACGAGGGCGCTCCCCTGCCGAGGGACCCCGGTCCCGTCGGGCTCGCGAGCCCGAGCCGCGCCACGAGCTCCGGCTCTTCGTCGGGGCGCAGGAACAGGTCCACTGCGGGATAGCGCCGGCCCAGTGCCGCGGCGTTGTCGGCACGCACCGAGCATCCGGTCATGACGACGCGGAGCGCCGGATTCCCCGCTTTCAGCCGTGAGAGCGCGCCCATCCGTCCGATGACCTTGTGCTCCGCCGCCTCGCGGATGGCACACGTGTTGATGACGATGAGCTCCGCCGACTCCAGCGACGCCGCCTCCGCGCACCCCGCGGCGAGCAGTGCCCCGGCCATCTCTTCCGAGTCCGACTTGTTCATCTGGCAGCCGAGCGTCCAGACATGGAAGCGGGGGAGCGCGAGATCGTCGGTGACGAACTCCGTGAGGGACGCGGGCGCAGCCGTCGGGGGGCGAGCGGATACGGCAGGGCGGGGAACGTCGAGGACCGGAAGCTGTCGCAGCGTCATGGTCGGGGTATCGGCGTCAGAGGGACGCGGCGCGGAGGTGGGCCGTCAGCCCGCTGTGGCTGGAGCTGGGCGGATCGCGGCCAGAAGCCGTTCTCCGACCTCGTCCGGCACGAGTGCACCGGCCTGCGCCTCCGCGTAGCTCATCCCGTCGCCATGGTAGTCGGTCCCTCCCGTCGCCACGAGACCGCGCTCGGCGGCGAACGCCGAGAGCCGCCGTCGAGACTCGGGCGGGAACGCATGGTGCCGTCCGAAATAGTGGACCTCGAGGCCGTTGAGACCCCACTCCATCAGTCGGTCCAGGAGGGCGGGGCGATCGAGTGTGTCGGGGTAGTGCGCGAGTGAGGCCACGCCTCCCGCGTGTCGGATCGCTTCGATCGCGTCTCTCGGACCGAGCCCGGACCGTGGCACGTACGCGGGGGCGCCTCGCCTCAGGTACCGCTCGAACGCGTCATCCACGCTCGCCGCGAGCTTGAGATCGATCAGGACGCGGGCGACGTGGGGACGGCCAGCCGATGCCGTCCCTTCGGGGAGGATGCGGGCAAGCTCGTCGTCGATCGGGACCCCGAGTCGACGCAGGCGCCCGAGGATCGACTCGAATCGCTCACGGCGGAGGGCGCGCTGGGTGGCGAGGGCCGATTCGAGCGCGGCATCCTCGGGGTCCACGCCGAGGCCGAGGACGTGGATCTCATCACGGGGAAACGGCCAATCCGGAGCCAGGACGGTGTTGATCTCGACACCCGGGATCAGCTGAGGTCCGGCGGGCGAGGGATGCTCGCCCAGGCCTTCGGCACGCAGCTCGCGGTACCCGTCGAGCGTGTCGTGGTCGGTGAGCGACACGAGCCGCATGCCGAACTCCCGCATCTGCGCATACAGCTCGAGCGGGGGCAGGACGCCGTCCGAGCGCGAGCTGTGGCAGTGGAAGTCGAGCCGGTTGCGCCGTGGCGTCGTCATGGGCGTCGGCTGCAGTCGATGAGGCGCGCGATCTCAGGCGTCGACGACGCGGTTGATGCGCTCGACCGCGAGCGCCGTCCCCGTCGCCGAATCGACGTCGATCTGCACCGAGTTCATGACCACGGGTCCCTGGCCGACCTCGAACCGCGTCGGAAGACCGCTCATGAAGCGCGGCAGGACGGTAGCGGGGTCGAACCCGATGACGCTGTAGACGGGCCCCGTCATCCCGATGTCGGTGAGGTACGCGGTGCCGCGCGGGAGGATCCGCTCGTCGGCCGTCGGGACATGGGTGTGCGTCCCGCAGACGGCGCTCACCCTGCCGTCGAGGTGGATGCCGAACGCGGTCTTCTCACTCGTCAGCTCGCAGTGGAAGTCGACCAGGCGCGTCGCGGGAAGCTCGTCAGCGCCGTCGTCGAGCAGCCGGTCGAGCGTCGTGAACGGGTTCTCGATCGGCTGCATGTACGTCCGGCCCTGCGCGTTGATGACCGCGATCTCGGAGCCGTCGGCCGCGTGGAAGATGCCCCAGCCACGACCCGGGACGCCCTCCTCTCCGTAGTTCAGGGGGCGCAGGATCCGCTCTTCGCGGTCCAGCTCCAGATAGATCTCCCGCTTGTCCCAGATGTGGTTACCGCTCGTGATGACATCGACGCCGGACGCGAACAATGCGGCGGCCGTCGAGACCGTGAGGCCGGCACCGCCCGCGACGTTCTCGCCGTTCGCCACGACGAAGTCGATGCCCCGTTCGTCGCGGAGGGCGGGCAGCACGCGCTCGACAGCGGCTCGGCCAGGCTTGCCGATGATGTCACCGACCATGAGCACGCGCAGGACCCCCGGAGCCGGACGCGCCGGCGGGGGCGCGAGGCGGTCGGCCGCCTGGACTTCGCGAACCTCCTGCCGCGGAGCTACTGGATCGCCTCCGCGCGCAGCGTCGGCGCGTCGTCCCTCACGCGCCGCTACTTCGCGTACTCGACGGCGCGCGTCTCTCGGATGACCGTCACCTTGATCTGACCGGGGTACGTGAGCGACTCTTCGATCTTGCGCACGATGTCGCGGGCGAGCCGCATCGAGGCGAGGTCGTCGATCGCATCGGGGCGGACGAGGATCCGCACTTCGCGACCGGCCTGGACCGCGAACGACTTCTCCACTCCCGCGAAGCTATTGGCGATCGCCTGGAGGTCCTCGAGCCGCTTGACGTAGGTCTCGGCGGACTCGCCTCGCGCTCCGGGACGGCTCGCGCTGATCGCGTCTGCGATCTGGACGATGGGCGCCTCGATGCAGGCGTATTCCACTTCCTGGTGGTGTGCCGCGATCGCGTTCACGACCTTCTTGGGTAGATCGTGCTTCTGCGCGATCTGTGCGCCGATGCCGGCATGACCGCCCTCGACCTCGTGGTCCACCGCCTTGCCGATGTCGTGGAGCAGGCCGCCCATCTTGGCGATCTGGATGTCGGCGCCCACCTCGCCGGCGATCGAAGCCGCGAGTCGGGCGGTCTCCACGACGTGCTTGAGGACGTTCTGGCCGTAGCTCGTGCGGTACTTCAGACGTCCGAGCAGCTTGATGATCTCGGGGGGCAGCCCCGGGATACCCGTGTCGTAGGCGGCCGACTCTCCCGCCTGCCGGATGACGAGGTCGACGTCGGCGCGCGCCTTCGCGACGATCTCCTCGATGCGCCCGGGATGGATCCTGCCGTCCTGCATCAGTTTCGTGAGCGCGAGTCGCGCGACCTCGCGCCGGACCGGGTCGAAGCCGCTGATGAGGACGGACTCGGGTGTGTCGTCGATGATGAGGTCGATCCCGGTCGCCTGTTCCAGCGCCCGGATGTTGCGGCCTTCGCGGCCGATGATGCGGCCCTTCATCTCTTCGGAGGGAAGCGGCACGACCGAGACGGTCATCTCCGCGGTGTGATCGCTCATCACGCGCTGGATGGCGGTCACGACGATGTCGCGCGCCTTCTCCTCCGCCTGCTCCCGGGCGCTTCGCTCGATTGCGCGCGCGACCCTCACGGCGTCATGCTCCGCCTCGGCGCGCACGCTCTCGATGAGGACCTGTTTGGCCTCCTCGGGCGACATCTGGCTCACCCGCTCGAGTGCCGCCTGGTGATCGAGTCGCGCTTTGGCGAGCTGCTCTCGCTGCGTTTCGAGTTCCCGCTCCCGCTCCAGGAGCTTGCGGTCGCGCTGCTCGAGCATGTCGCCGCGCTGATCGAGCTGTTCGTCGCGCTGGAGAAGGCGGCGCTCCAGGTTCGCGAGCTCCGCTCGGCGTGCCCGGGCCTCGTCTTCGGCCTCGCGCTGAAGCCGGACCTGCTCGTCCTTCGCCTGGAGGATCAGCTCCTTCTGCTGAGCGCGCGCCTCGGCGATGATCCGCGCCTGCTTCTCCTGCGCGGCCTTGATCGCCTGCGAGGCCCACATGCCTCGCGCGATGAACCCGGCGACGACGCCGCCGACGGCCGCGAGAGCCGCGACCGCCAGCAGGACGACGATATCCATCTTTTCCTCCGTCCAGCCTGGCGGCTGGAGCGTACGTGTCATTCGGTCGCAGCGCGTCGTCCACTCTCGACGCGTGCGGACGAGCTCAACGGCTCGCCGTGACGAAGGTCGCCGCCGTCGCGGACCGGGCATCCCGATCGTTGGTGCGGCGCTGACCCTGGGCTGTTCGAAGCCTATACGCGGGTCCCGGGACCGTCAAACGCGGCGGCGCCGGGGGTGCGGCCGGTATGAACGCGGCTGCTACGGCGGCCGGTTTCATCGTCCACTGCTGGCGCCGCCGGGTGGTCGGCCGGCTGCTGGCGCCGCCGTTGATCAGCCTGGCTGCTATGGCAGCCATTGATCGTGCCGTTCCGCGTGTGCAAGCGGGGAGGTCGGCGGCTTGCGTGCGTCGATACCAGCGGTGCTCGTATCGAGGCCGGAAACGGCTGTCGGGACCCGGCGCGCGATGACCGTCTCGAGCGACGGAGGGGGCGATGGCGCGTCGAGGCTGTGCGAAGAGAGCGATAAGCGCGCCAGGTAACAATCACCCTGGTATGGGAGCGCCGCGGTCCCCCACTCGACCCTCGCCCAGGCTCGCGCCGACTCGCCGAAGTCGCACCCAGGTTTCCGCTGATCGCGCCACGGATGAGCTGGCGGCCCGGCTTGGCGCGTCCATTCGTGAGGTCCGGCGGAGCTTTGCCGTCGATCAGGCTGCCGTGGCGAGCCGCGCCGGGGTCAGCCAGGCGCTCGTCAGTCTCATCGAGACCGGCGGAGGCGGAGGCAGTTCCCTCCGGACGTGGATGCGGCTCGCGGTGGCCGTTGACTCCGAGCTTCGCGCGTACCTGGAGGAGATCCCCGGGGCGGCGCGGCCTCGCGACAACGTGCACTTGAAGAACCAGGAGCTCGTCGCGCGACTGACGACCGCTGCCGGCTGGGAGGTGAAGCCAGAGGCGGCACTGGCGACACGCGTCGACCGGTCACCAGCCGCCGACCTGTTGCTGGAGCGGCGGCGCGAGTCGGCGCTGATCGAGATCTGGGACTGGTTCGACGACGTGGGCGCGGCGTTCCGGAGCTGGGATCGGAAGCTCGACCAGGTCGATCGGCTGAGGGCGGCGCGCGGGATGGAAGAAGGGGTGTCGGGCTGCTGGGTCGTCAGGGCGACGAGGCGGAACCGTTCCCTCGTCCGCGATCATCGGACGTTGTTCCGCGCCCGGTTCCCCGCATCGTCGGCCGCCTGGCTCGCCGCCTTGACCTCACCGGAGGGCTTGGTGCCGGGCGCCGCTGGCCTGCTGTGGGTCGCCGTACAAGGTGATCGGCTATTCCCGGCGAGGCTCGCCTAGCGGCTATCACTCGTCGCCGTGCGTGTCGCGCGCAACGGGCGGGCGAAGACGGGGCCCGCGTCACAACACGACGGCGTCATCGCCGGAGTCCGCCCACCGTCCCGCCGCCTCCCGGCACGTCTCGGGGTCGAAGCCGTTGCGCGCGAGCAGGGCGTACGCCTTCTGACGCCGCTTTCGCTCGTCGGGCTCGCGCATCAACGCCGGCGAGCGCCTCTCCAACAATCGTCGGGCAGCCTCGAAGTCGGCGCTGCGACTCGCCGCCGAAGGGCCATCGTCCGCCGACCCCACGTCGGTGGCATCGTGCGCATCGACCGGACGGGGACGGTGCAGCGGCTGCT
>JADDQH010000016.1:31292-44836 GCA_016781485.1 Chloroflexota bacterium
GCGGGATCGACCCCCTTGAGTGCGAGCTCCCGGCGGAGCGCCGCCTCACCGCGCGGCCTCGACCGGTCGCGGGACTCCAGCCACGCCCGCGCGAAGGCGGCGTCATCGAGGTACCCCAGCTCTGCGAGCCGCACGACCACCGTCTCGACGAGTGCAGCGGGATAGCCGAGGTGCTTCAGCCGCCGCCGCGTCTCCGCTACCGAGCGAGGCCGGACCGATAGGAACGCCGCGGCCGCCTCCATGACGACCTCCGGATCCTCGACCGCAGCTCGTCTGGCCCGGCGTTCTTCGACGGCCGCACGTCGCGTCGCCGGTCGGTTCGCGTCCGTCGCCGGTCGGTTCGCGCCCGTCACCCGCCGTCGTCGGGGTGCGCCGCTGTCCAGGCGTTCCACAGCTCGGAAGCAAGCACCTCATAGCGTGACACGGGTCCGACGTCGACGCCCTCGAACCACTCCTGGAACACCTCGTGGACGATGCGTCGCGCGTCGCGCTCGTTTTCCGCGCTCGGAAGCCGGGCGAGGATCGTGGTGATCTCGGGACCGTACTCGTCCTCGATATCGGGGTCGTCCGCGACGAGGCCCAGCGGATCGTGCCGCCCGAAGATCTCCTCCGCAGTGGCGTACAGATCCTCGGCCGACCTTCCCACGTCACTCTCGCCTCAGGACGGCCTGGCGGCCGTCAGCACGAACCGTGTCGGCGGGGCCGGCGACGCCGCTCGCCCGGTCACTCGGCCTCGGAGATGCCCTCGACCGGGACGGCGATCGTCGCGACCTTGGCGCGGATCTCCGATTCGAGCTGCTGGGCCAGGTCCCTGTGCTGGCGCAGGAATTCCTTCGCCGCTTCGCGTCCCTGGCCGAGTCGGGTATCCGCGTAGGTGAACCACGCGCCCGTCTTCGAGACGACTCCCGACGCGACGCCGACGTCCAACAGCCCGCCCTCCTTCGAGATGCCCTCGCCGTACATCACGTCGAACTCGGCGACGCGGAACGGTGCTGCGACCTTGTTCTTGACGACCTTCACCCGGACCCGGCTGCCGACCGCATCCGTCCCGGACTTGATCGTCTCGATCCGGCGGATGTCGAGCCGGACGCTCGCGTAGAACTTCAGGGCACGGCCGCCCGGGGTCGTCTCCGGGTTGCCGAACATCACTCCGATCTTTTCCCGCAACTGATTGGTGAACACGAGTCCCGTGTTGGAACGGCTGACGACACCTGTGAGCTTGCGCAGCGCCTGGCTCATCAGGCGGGCCTGGATGCCGACGAACGAGTCGCCCATCTCGCCCTCGATCTCCGCGCGCGGCACGAGTGCCGCGACGGAGTCGACCACGACGCAGTCGACGCCACCCGACCGGACGAGCGTCTCGGTGATCTCCAGCGCCTGCTCGCCGGTGTCAGGCTGGCTCACGAGCAGTTCGTCGACGTTCACCCCGCACGCACGCGCGTACTGCGGATCGAGTGCGTGCTCGACGTCGATGAACGCGACCACGCCCCCGCGTCGCTGCGCCTCCGCGAGTACGTGTTGGCAGAGCGTCGTCTTGCCCGAGGACTCGGGGCCGAAGATCTCCGTGATCCGCCCGCGTGGGATGCCTCCCACGCCGAGCGCGAGATCGAGCGCGATCGAGCCCGTCGGGATCGAGTCGACCGCCTGTCGGTCCGACGAGCCGAGCTTCATGATCGAGCCGCGGCCGAACTGCTTCTCGATCGCGAGGATCGCGGAGTCGACGGCGCGCGAGCGCTCGGTCACCGCTCGGTCATTGCCGCGGTCCATCCCGTTGTTCCGATCTCCGCCGGTGGTGCTGCCGGCCCCCGTGATGGTCATGCCTTCCTCCTGGGCTGTGACCGAGGGCCGGACGTCGCCCAGCTATCCCTCGTCTGCTTCCTTCTCGTGCCGCGGCTTCCGGACGGGCTTGATGATCTCCACCGTCTTCGGCGGCTCGTCCAGGAGCGACTGGATCCTGGGCTTCGCAGGCGCGGCCTTCGGCTTCTTCTTTGCTTCGCGGCTAGGGCGATCCTTCGATGCCATTCCATCCGCCTCCGCGGTGACGCCGTCAGCGTAGACAGCGTCGCTCTACCTCAACTTACCCCTCCCTTTGCGCCAGCTTGTGTGTCACTGCTCGCGGGGCTTTCGCGGCGCTCAGTGGGGCGGGAGCAGGCACGGCCAGAGCGCTGGTCGCGCACGAGATCGGGGAGCGTACCGGTCGCGAGTGCGCGCCGGATCCGTGCCATGAAGTCTAGGGTGAAGGTCAGGTTGTGACAAGTCGCGAGCCGGTACGCGAGGAGCTCGTCGGCGCGGAAAAGATGCGCCAGATACGCCCTGGAGAAGCTGCGGCAGGCACGGCAACGGCACCCTTCCTGGATCGGTCTCGGATCGTCGAGGTGGCGCGCGTTGCGCAGGTTGAGCTTCCCGTCCGGGGTCCACAGCGTCCCGTTCCGGGCCACCCTCGCGGGCAGCACCGAGTCGAACATGTCGACGCCGCGATGGACCGCCTCGAGCAGATCGACGGGTGATCCCAACCCCATCAGATAGCGCGGCCGCGCGTCCTGGACGAGGAGCGGGACGACGACGTCGAGCGCGGCGCCGCGTTGTTCCGGCGTTTCGTCGCCCGCGAGCCCGCCGATGCACAGTCCGTCGAACGGCATGGCGGCGATGGTGCGTGTCGAAGCGGCACGGAGGTCCGGCTCCAGTCCGCCCTGGATGATCCCGAACAGGGCCTGGTCGCGACGACCGTGCGCGGCCAGTGACCGTTCGGCCCAGCGGTGCGTTCGCTCGGTGGCCTCCGCGACCTGCGAACGGGTCGAGGCGTGGGGAGGGACCGGCTGGTCGAACGCCACGGCGATGTCGGCGCCCAATGCCTCCTGGACGGCGACCGATAGCTCGGGAGTGAAGCGATGGGTCGAGCCGTCGAGATGCGACCGGAAGGTCGCGCCGTCATCGTCGACCGACCGCAGATCGCCGAGACTGACGACCTGGAAGCCACCGGAATCGGTGAGGATCGGACGATCCCAGGCCATGAATCGATGGAGCCCGCCGAGCCGAGCGATCCGGTCGTGTCCCGGCCGGAGGTAGAGGTGGTACGTGTTGGCGAGGATGATCGTCGCATCCACCTCGCGCAGGTCGTCGGGGTCCAGCGCCTTGACCGTCGCATTCGTCCCGACCGGCATGAAGACGGGCGTCTCGACCGGGCCGTGGGGTGTCTCGAGTCGGCCGGCTCGGCCACGCGTCGAGCCGTCGGCGGGAGGTGGGACGAGGACCGAGAACGTCACGGGTGACGGGAGCGAGTGCCGACGCAAGGTCGCTTCGGGGTCGGGCGGCGGGGGCCCGAGCGTCGACGGCGTGTCGGTCGTCAACCCGTGATCTCGGCGCGTTCCGTGACGACCGAGGCGACGACGAGCGCGGCGACGATGTAGAGCGCGGTGACCAGCACAGCGACGGGGAGGTCGAGCGGCTGTGGCAGGAACGGGTTCGCCGAGGCCGCGGCGCCGCCAGGCTCGAGATCCTGCCCGATGACGGCGGAAGCGGCCCGGAACGGCAGGTAGGGCGCGATCGTCCGGACGAGCAGCGCGCCGATCGTCTCGAAGACCGAGAGGGCGATCCCGCCCACGATCCCCGCGATCTGACTGCGGAAGACCGCGGAGATCGCGAAGCCGATGGCGGCGTACTCCAGGAGTGCGTACCAGGAGCGCAGGAGTCGCTCGGCGAGCGGCCGAAGGATCGATGTGTCACCCGCACCCGCCGTCGAGGTCCCGGCGATGCGCGCCGCGAGCATGGCGAGGAGCGCGCCCACGACCATCGCGATCAGCAGGCCGATGGCGAGGAAGACGGCGACGGCGGCGAACTTGACGAGGAGGTAGCGCGTCCTGCTCTCTCCTCGCGTCACCACGACCTTGAGCGTTCCCCACGACCACTCGGCGCCGGCCGTGACGGCACCGAACGTGACGGCGAACAAGGTGCCGAGGCCGACGATGAACCCGAGGACGTAGAGGTACGCGTTCGGGAACCGGAACAACTGCATGGCGACGGTCCGGCTGACGGGATCGGTGGCGGACATCGTCGCCGCCGTCAGCAGGTACAGCAGCGCGACGACGACCAGCAGCACGACGAGGATCACGTAGGTCGCCATGCGCCGCCGCAGCTTGAGCGTCTCGGCACGGAACAACCTCATGGTCGAGTGGGTCCCGGTGACTGGGTCGCCGTCAGGAAGACGGTCTCGAGGTCGCTCCCGGCCGTCAGCGCGCTCGCGTAGATGCCCGCCTCCGCGAGCGCGCGGTTGACCTCGCCCGCCCGGCTGGGCGGCACGCGCGCCCTGAGCCAACCGGCGTACGGCCCCGTCGTCATCGTGTCCACGGCGCGGCCGGCCAGCCCCTGCAGGATCTCGCCCGCACGCCCCAGGTCCTCGGCGGGCACCCTCACCTGAACGTTCCCGAGCTCTTCCAGAAGGTCGGCGAGCCGTCCCTCGCGGACCAGTCGCCCGTGGTTGATGATGCCCACCACGTCCGCCAGCTGCTCCACCTCCGGGAGGATGTGGCTCGAGAGGAAGACCGTCTTCCCGCGGCTCGTGAGATAGCGGAGCGTCTCGCGCATCGCCACGATGCCGGCGGGGTCCAGTCCGTTCGCGGGTTCGTCCAGGAGCAACAGCTGGGGATCGTTGAGGAGCGCGAGGGCGATCCCGAGCCGCTGCTTCATGCCCAGCGAATACGTCTTGAACTTGTCACGTCCCCGCTGGCGCAGCCCGACGAACTCGAGCACCTGCTCGACCCTGCCGCTCGTCGCCGCCGCGCCGGCGGCGGCGAAGACACGTAGGTTGTCGCGACCGGAGAGGTAGGGGTAGAAGGTAGGGGTCTCGATCAGGGCGCCGACGTCGTGCAGAGGCCTCCGGTCACGGCTGTGATAGGGCCGCCCGAGCACCTCCATCGAACCCGAGTCCGGCCGTATGAGGCCGACGAGCAGCCGCATCGTCGTGGTCTTGCCGGCGCCGTTCGGCCCCAGGAACCCGTAGACGACCCCGCGCGGGACGGCCAGATCGAGTCCCTGCAGCGCAGGGTGCCGCCCATATCGTTTCGTTAGCGCGCGGGTGGCGAGCGCATGCTCTTGACCGCCCGTCACTCCCGCCGCGGCCATCACTCGGCTCCGGTTTCGGCGTCCGCGTTCCGTCCCTCGACCGTCATGCCGTCCCACAGCCCCACGTCCAGCCGCTCTCCTCGCCGCGGCAGCGGGATCTCATAACCGAGGCGCCGCAGGTGATCGCGTGCGCGCTCCGTCGCGATCCGGCCCTGCGGCGTCCTGTCCAGGAAACCGATCTGCAGCAGGTACGGCTCGTACACGTCCTCGATCGTCTCGACCTCCTCGCCGAGGACCGCGGCGAGGGCCGCCCCGCCCACCGGTCCCGAGGCGAACTTCTGGACGATGGCCGCGAGGAGGCGACGATCGGTCGCGTCCAGCCCTTCCGAGTCGATGTCCATCGCGGCCATCGCGTCTCGCGCCTGGTCGGCGGTGATCCGCCCGTCGCCGCGCACTTCCGCGTGGTCGCGGGTGCGCTTGAGAAGCCGGTTGACGATCCGCGGCGTCCCCCTCCCCCGCCTCGCGAGGATCTCGACTGCCTCGGGCTCGATCTGGACACCGAGGATCCGTGCCGACCGGTCGACGATCGTGGCGAGCTCGCCCAGCTCGTAATACTCGAGTCGGTGGACCGCACCGAATCGATCGCGCAACGGCGAGCTGATCCTTCCCGCACGGGTCGTGGCGGCGACCACGGTGAACGGCTTGAGCGAGAGGCGGAGCGAACGCGCGCTCGGCCCCTTGCCGATCATGACGTCGATCCCGAAGTCCTCCATCGCGGGATAGAGGATCTCCTCCACCGCGTGGTTCAGGCGGTGGATCTCGTCGATGAACAGGACGTCGCGTTCCTCCAGGTTCGTGAGGATGGCGGCGAGGTCGCCGGCGCGTTCGATCGCGGGTCCGCTCGTCAGGTGGATGTTCACGCCGAGCTCACGCGCCACGATGTGCGCGAGCGTGGTCTTGCCGAGACCGGGCGGCCCGAACAGGAGGATGTGGTCCGCGGCTTCGCCTCGCTGCCGCGCCGCGGTGAGCAGGATCTCGAGGTTCTGTTTGACCGTCGACTGGCCGATGTACTCGGCGAGGGACCGAGGACGCAGGGATGTCTCGACCGTCGTCTCGTCGAGCGTCGCCGTTGCCGCACCCACCAGTCTCGGCTCGTCTGCCATCCGCGCGGCGAGTCTAGCAGACGTACCCGCTTTTCGAACGCCCGTTCGGTCTGGGAGGACGGTGGCTGGACGGCCGGGCGGGGCGATCACGCACTGCGCCTCGCCTCGCGGATCGGCTTCCTGGCGATGACCCACAGGAACGAGACGGCGCGGCCGTCCTCGTCTTCCTCGATCACATCCGCTTCCTCGACCTCGAGCGCGGCCTCCCGGACGAGCCGCCGGTTCGTCTCGGCGTCGAAGTGACTGAAGAACATCGGGATGCCGAGCCAGTCTTCATCGACTCCGTCGGGGTTGTCGCCCGCGCCCATCGTCGCGAACAGCCGCCCGCCCGGTCGCAGCCAGCCGCGGATGCGCGCAAGCAGCCCGGCATGCTCGCGGCGTGGGACGTGGATCAGCGAGTAGAACGCGACCACCGCGTCGAAGCTCGCGGGCGGGAACTCGACCGAGGCGAGGTCCGCCTCGAGGAACGTCGCGGTCGCGACGTGCCGGCGCGCCAGCTCGAGCTGGACGGGCGAGATGTCGACACCCGTCACCCGGTGTCGCGCGGCCAACGCGCGCGTCACGGGTATCCCCGCGCCGCAGCCGAGCTCGAGGACTTCGGCCCGGTCCGGGAGCAGATCGAGGATCCGAGCCAGGAACCGGAGGCGGATGGCGGACGGTCGCAGGGCGCTCCACTCCAGGTATCGGAGCGCCGCCGCGTCATAGCCGTCCCGGACGATCCGCTTCGGTCGCACCTTCGGCTATTCCCGCCGCAGGACGCGCAGCGCCGCCTTGACCCGGTCCTCCAGCGAGCTTCCGACCGGCGCGGTCGCAACGGCGCCGCGTGCGGCTTCCCTCGCCTCCCCCGCCGCGTAACCGAGCGCCTGCAGTGCGGCGGCGACGTCGGACTCTCCTGCGCCCTGCTGGCCGCGACCATCGGACCCCGCCGCCGCGGCCATCCCCGCCGCCGCCACTTTCTCCTTCAGCTCCAGCACGATCCGCCCGGCGAGTCGCTTGCCGACGCCCGACACCGCAGTGAGCACGGCCTCATCTCCCTGCATGATCGCGAGCTGGAGGTCCGCCACCGGGCGGGAACCGACGATCGCGAGTGCGACCCGGGGCCCGACCCCGGTCACCGTCATCAGCAGCTCGAAGAACCCGAGCTCTTCGGTGCTCCGGAACCCGTATAGCGCCTGGTGGTCCTCGCGCACGAGGTGGTGGGTGTGGAGCTTCAGCGTCGACCCGGCTTGCGCGGTCGCGAGCAGACCGGGCGCAGCGTAGACGCGGTAGCCGAGCCCGCCCGCCTCGACCACGACCGAGTCCGCGGTGACGGCTCCGACGATGCCCTCGACAGACGCGATCAAGGCCGTCCGGGTCGCCGGCTACGCGACGGGCCGGTGGGCGTGCGCGAGGCAGATGGCGACGGCGAGGGCATCGGCCGCATCGTCCGGCGTGGGCAGCGACGCGAGCCCGAGCACGACCTGGACCATCCGCTGGACCTGGTCCTTCGGGGCCCGCCCGTGCCCGGTCACCGCGATCTTGACCTCGTGGGGTCCGTATTCGAGCACCGGGATCCCGTGCTCGGCCGCGGCCAGCATCACGACGCCGCGTGCCTGTCCCACGGCGAACGCGGTCTGCACGTTCTTGTTGAAGAACAGCCGCTCGACGCCGATCAGGCCCGGTCCGTGACTCTCGATCAGGTCCGTGATGGCGCCGTGGATCGCGAGGAGGCGGTCAGGGAGCGCGGTCGTGGGATCCGTGGTGAAGCAGCCGTGGTCGACCGCGCGGAGACGCGAGCCCGTTCGCTCGAGGACCCCGTACCCGGTCGCCGCCGTGCCCGGGTCGATCCCGAGGACGATCACGGTGGGGCGCCGTTCGCGCCGGAGACCGATGGAGAAGGGCGAGATGCGCTCGGATCCACGATGCGAGCGCGAGGGTTCAAGCCGAGGCTGCCTCGGCGAAGACTTCCTCCGGGATCTCGAAGTTCGCGGTCACTCGCTGGACATCGTCGTGGTCTTCGAGATTTTCGATCAGTCGGAGGTTCTGGCGCACCTGCCCGGGGTCGAGCTCGATCGTGTTCCGCGCCTGCATCGCGACCTCCGCCGACTCGATCGGAAGGCCAGCCGCTTCCAGCTGCCGGCGCACTGCTTCCAGGTCGCCCGGCGTCGTCAGCACCTCGATCGGGCCGCCGTCCGTGTCGACGTCCTCTGCGCCGGCGTCGATCGCTGCCAGTGCGACCTCGTCTGGGTCACGCCCGTCAGCATTGATCGCCACCACGCCGCGGGGCTCGAACTGCCACGCGACAGCACCTGCGCCGGCAAGCTGCCCGCCCGCCTTCGTGAACAGGGAGCGGATATCGGCCGCCGTCCGGTTGCGATTATCCGTGGCCGTCTCGACGAGGATCGCGGCTCCGCCTGGGCCGTAGCCCTCGTAGACGATCTCCTCGTACTGGTCGGCCGCTCCACCACCCACGGCCCGATCGATCGCCCGCTTGATGTTGTCGGCCGGCATGTTGACCGCACGCGCCTTTTCGATCGCCAGACGCAGCCGGTAGTTCGCGTCCGGGTCCCCGCCACCGGCACGCGCCGCGATCGCGATCTCGCGTCCGACCTTCGTGAATACGGCGCCCCGCTTCGCGTCATTCGCGCCCTTCTGGCGCTTGATCTGCGACCACTTGGAGTGTCCGGACATCGACGGGATTCTACTATCATGGCCCACCGGTCCCCCGCCCTGGCCGGGCTACCGGTGGTTCCTACGCGACCCTCGGTCGACTCGGTGCTTCCCGTCCCCGAGGGTGCGCATCGTCACATCCAGTACAGGAAAGCGGTCGCCTGATGAAGAGCGTTGACCTTCCGTACCTACGCAATGTCGTCCTTGCCGGCCACGCCGGGTCCGGCAAGACAACGCTCGCGGAGCACCTGCTCCACAGGACGGGTGCGACCTCCCGGCTGGGGAAGGTCGACGACGCCACGTCGACGCTGGACTTCGAGCCGGAGGAGCAGAAGCGGAAGCTATCGCTGTCGCTCGCGGTGGCACCGCTCGAGTACGACGGGTGCCGCGTGACGCTCGTCGACACACCCGGCTATGCCGACTTCGTCGGTGAGGTGGTCGAGGGCTTCGCGGCGGCGGATGCCGCTCTGCTGACGATGGACGCCTCGGGCGGCGTGGAGGCGGGCACGGAGACGGCGATCGGCCTCGGTCGGACCACTGGTACCGCCGCGCTGTTCGTGATCACGAAATGTGACCGGGAGAACGCCGACCCGATGCGCGCCCTCGACGCGCTCCGTGCCTCGTTCGGGACGAAGATCGCGCCTCTCCATGTCGCGATCGGGAGTGGCGACGGCTTCCGCGGCTTCGTCGACCTCGTCCACCGCAAGGCGTACGTGTTCGAGAAGGGCACACCGATGGAGTGCCCGGTCCCGGACGAGCTTGCCGACGAGGTCGCGCGGCGGCGCGACGAGTTGCTGGAGGCGGCCGCCGAAGCGGACGACGACGTCCTGACGAAGTACCTCGAGGGCGAGGACGTGAGCGACGCGGAGCTCGAGGCGTGCCTCCACAAGGGGGTCCGCGAGAGCGTGCTGGCGCCGGTGCTCTTCACCGCCGCGGGCCGCGACATCGGGACCGAAGCGCTCCTTGACGCGATCGTCCGCTACCTCCCCTCCCCCGCCGAGCGCCCGCCCCTGAAAGCGCAGGATCGATCCGGGGCCGAGGTGGAGGTACCGGTCGACCGGGAGGGCCCACTGCTGGCCCCGGTCTTCAAGACGACAGCCGACCCGTTCGTCGGCCGACTCACCTACTTCCGCGTCCACTCGGGCGTCGTTCGCTCCCACGACCACGTCTGGAATGCGAGCCGAAACGAAGAGGAGCGGATCGGACAGCTGCTGCTCGTCCGCGGCAAGGACCACGAGCCGGTGGGCGAGGTCAGGGCCGGGGAGATCGGCGCGGTCGCCAAGCTCGCGCACACCGAGACCGGCGACACGCTGTCGACCCGCGACCGACCGCTCGTGCTGCCCGGCTTCACGTTCCCCGAGCCGACACTGCCGGTCGCGATCGAGCCGCAGACGAAGGCCGACCTGGACAAGCTCGGTAACGCGCTGAACCGGATGCTCGAAGAGGAGCCGACGGTCCGCGTCGAGCGTCAGCCCGAGACCGGCGAGCAGCTCCTGTGGGCGCAGGGCGAGAGCCAGATCGCGGTGCTCTCGGAGCGACTCAAGCGGAAGTTCGGAGCCGCAGTCCAAACGCGCGCGCCGCGCGTCCCGTACCGCGAGACGATCCGCGGCCGGACGAAGGTCGAGGGCAAGTACAAGAAGCAGACGGGCGGCCACGGGATGTTCGGCCACGTCTGGTTGGAGCTCGAGCCGAACCCTGGCGGCGGCGTGGAGTTCGCGGAGAAGATCGTCGGCGGCTCGGTGCCGAAAGGATTCTTCCCGGGGGTGGAGAAGGGCGTCCGCGAGGTCGCGTCGGAGGGCGCTCTCGCGGGCTTTCCGGTCATCGACTTCAAGGCGACGCTCTACGACGGGTCATTCCACACCGTCGACTCGAACGAGCTCTCCTTCAAGCTCGCGTCCGCGATGGCGACCCGCAAGGGGATCCACGAGGCCCAACCGGTGCTGCTCGAGCCGATCATGGACGTCGAGGTGCGGGTTCCCGAGGAGTTCATGGGCGACGTGAACCGCGACCTGAACACTCGGCGGGGACGGGTCCTCGGCCTGGACAGCCAGGACGGGATGCAGATCGTCCGCGCCCACGTGCCGCAGTCCGAACTGTTCACGTATGCCACGGAGTTGCGGTCGCTGACGGGCGGCCGCGGCAACTTCAAGGCGAGCCTGGACCACTACGAGGAGGTCCCTGGGCACGTCGCGCAGAAGGTGATAGAGGCGCACAAGAAGGAGGCGCCTGCCGGCTCCGGCCACTGACCGTCGCGCCTCGCCCGCGACGAAGGCGCGGGGCGGCTCGAAGCCGAGGGCTCGCCCGCCAGCCGCTTCCCTAGCGCTCAGTGCCCGTTACCTGGCGGGGCATCGCACCCGGGATCGCCGCCGTCGCCGTCGCGAGCTGGTCCTCCTCTCCCGTCACGATCAGCCGCTGCTCCGCTGGCCGGCGCGCCTCGAGTCGCCGGGACAGTCGCGACAGCGGGTAGTTGATCGAGAAGAAGAGCAGGGCCAGCACGATGTACGTCTCCATCACGTTCCCGTAGTAGACGAAGAACGAGCGCCCCGTACTGACGAGCTCGACGGTCCCGCCGACGATGAACGCGAGCGAGGTGTCCTTGATCAGGGTGATGAGCTGGGAGACGATCGCGGGCGTCATCCTCGACAGTGCCTGCGGAAGGACCACGTAGCGCATCGTCTGCGGATACGAGAGGCCGAGCGAGCGTGACGCCTCGACCTCTCCCCGCGCGATGGAACCGATCCCGGCCCGCACGATCTCGCCCAGGACGGCGCTGTTGTACACCGCGAGCGCAACGATCGCCGCGGTCGTCCCGCTGAGGTTGATCCCCGCTCGGGCCAGACCGAAGAAGACGATCAGGATGATCGCCAGGATCGGTGTCGCCCGCACGAGCTCGACCCACAGCACGACGAGGATCCGCAGCGGGCCCCGGAGGTCGGCACGCAGGATGCCGAGCGGAAGCCCGATCAGGACACTCGCGACGAGCGCCGTGACGCCCATGTACAGCGTCTCCCGCATCCCGCCGAGGAAGAACGTCCAGGTGGTCGGGACGAGGAACGGCTCCCAGCGCCGGGCCGGGAGCGTCCCGGTCGCGAACAGGATCACCACGACGGCCACGAACGCGGCCGAGAGCAGGATCCGTGCCCTCTGAGTGGAGGTGATGGGCAGCCGAAGTGCTGCGATGCTCATCGGGCGAACGCGAACCGCCGCTCCAGGCGGCTGACGAGGAACGCGAGTGGGATGGTCAGCGACCAGAAGAGGACGAGTGCGAGGTAGAACGCCTCGAATGCCGCCGTCCGGGTCTCGACGATGCTCGCGGCCTTGAGGATCTCGACGGCCGCGATGCCACTGGCGATGGCGGTGTTCTTCACGTGTGCGATCGAGATGTTCCCGAGCGGCGGGATCACCGTTCGGATCGCCTGCGGGAGCATCACGTAGCGCAGCGACTGGACCTGGCTGAGCCCGAGGGATCGCGCCGCTTCGAGCTGGCGCGGGTCGACCGAGAGGACGCCGGAGCGGATCACCTCGGTCACATAGGCGCCGGTGTAGAGCGACAGTGCGATCGCTCCCACGAGGACGGGATCGCGGGTGACGCCGAGGTTTGCGGGCGCGAGCAGGACCGCGAAGAAGAACAGCTGCACGAGCAGTGGCGTGTTGCGGAAGAACTCGACGTAGGCGGTCCCGAGCCCGGACAGGAAAGGGCCGCCCCAGACCCGGAGGCTGGCGACGAATGTCCCGAGGACGAGCGCGCCGGCCATCCCGACGACGCTCAGGAACAGGGTGTTGCGGAAGCCGACCACGAACACGTCGGCGTTCTCGAGTAAGGGCTGGAGGGCTAGGTTCGGCATCAGGGCGCGGACGAAGGCGGGGCGCCGAACGACGGCGCCCCGCTGGTCCTGTCCCTGTTCAGGCGCTCTCGCGCCCGGTCAGAAGCAGCCGTCAGAACGGCGGCTCGACCTCCTCGCCCGTGAACCGCTCGATGTGCTTCTTGTACAGCGCAGCGAGCCGGCCGTCGGCCTTCATGTCATCGAGCACCTTGTTGACGAGGGTGACCAGGTCCTGCTGGCCCTTCTTGATCCCGATCCCGAGCGGCTCCTCGCTGAACTTCCCGCCTCGGAGCTCGGTCCCCTGGAACTTCTCGGCGAGCCCGAACAGGATCGAGTCGTCCGTCGAGACGGCCTCGCAGCGGCCGTCCGCGAGGGCCTGGCCTGCCTCCGTGTAGGTCTTGAACAGGAGGAGATCGGTGATGCCCTTCGCGCGGAGGTTCTTCTCGGAGGTCGAGCCCTCACCAGTGCAGACGGTCTTTCCCTTCAGGTCGTTCACGGACTGGACTTCCGAGTCCTGCTTCACGAGGATCGATTGCCCCGCCATGTAGTAGATCTTGCTGAAATCGATCTCCTTCTTCCGTTCCTCGGACGCGGTCATCGTGCTGATGACGAGATCGACCTTGTCCTCCTTGAGGAATGGGATCCGGTTCGCGCTGACCGCCTCCACGAACTCTGGCTCTACCTTCAGCTCCTTCGCGACCTCGCGGCACAGGTCGGCGTCCAGCCCCTCGACCTCGTTCGTCGTCGGGTTTCGGAGGCCGAAGCCCGCGACATCGAACTTGACGCCGCAGATGACCCTGCCGCGCTGCTTGATCGCCTCGACGCCGCCGCCCGCGGTGCCCGGCGACGG
>JADDQH010000075.1 GCA_016781485.1 Chloroflexota bacterium
AGGCTGAGCTCGACGCTCGAGCAGGCGTCGGCTGATGGACGCCAGACGCGACAGACGGCCGGGCAGACAGGTGCGGCCCGAGCGGGGCACGGTGACAGGAGGCCGTCTCGGCGGCGACGCCGCTCGCGCCGCGGATCGGCGCGCACAGAGCTACCGTGGCAGGCGCGCCGGTCGGGGCCGCTTCGGAGGGATCGCGTTCCTGCTCATCCTGGCCGCTGTCGTGCTCGTCTCGGGGCTCACGATCGTGGGGCCCGCGCTGGGCGGCTTCGCGCGCGGGCTTGCCCAGTCGAACCCGGAGACGCTCCGGGTGCCATTCATGGCCGATCTGGTACGAGGGCAGTTGGGGACGGCACTGAGTACGCCCGCGAGCACCGAGCCCGAGGCGGTGGAGTTCGTGGTACAGGAGGATGCGACGGCCGACGAGATCGCCGACGACCTCGTTGGGCAGAAGCTCATCAAGGATCGACTTGTCTTCCACTACCTCCTCGTCACCAAGAACGCCGGCGAGAACCTCCAGGCGGGCACGTTCACGCTTGATCGTTCGATGACGCCCGAGCAGATCGTGGAACGGCTCCAGCGGCCGCCCGATCCCGTCATCCCCAAGATCGCCGTGCCCATCCGAGAGGGCCTTCGGCTCGAGCAGGTCGCGGCGCTCCTGGAGTCGCTCGATCTCGAGATGGACGTGCGCGAGTTCCTGCAGCTGGCGAGGCGCCCGCCCGCCGAGCTTCGCAAGGAGTACAGGTTCCTCGCCGTCGTGCCGGAAAACGCATCTCTCGAGGGCTTCATCCCTGCCGGGACCTACGCCGTCCCGCCGTCCATCACGCCCGAGGATCTACTCCGCCGTTTCCTCGACGAGTGGGAGGAGCGCGTCGGGATGGAGTTGGTCGCCGCAGCCGAGGAGAAGGGAAAGGACTTTTACGAGGTGCTGACGCTCGCGAGCATCGTCGAACGCGAGGCGACGCTGCCGCGGGAGCGCCGCCTCATCGCCGGCGTTTACACGAACCGGCTCGAGCGGCTCGAACCACCCCTCTTGAACGCCGACCCGACGGTCTTCTACGCGTACGACAGCGGGAAGCTGAAGCGGATGCCGATCGAGCAGTGGGTGAACTACGCGTTCTGGGTCCCACCCGGGATCGCACTCGCCGAGATCGACGTGCCGAAGGAGCTCGAGGCATACCAGACGTACCGGCGCACCGGACTACCTCCCGCGCCCATCTGCACGCCCACGCGCGGCTCGATCGAAGCGGCGCTCGATCCTGATACCAAGCCGGGCTACCTGTACTTCGTGGCCAAGAACGACGCGTCCAAGTCCCACGTGTTCGCGAGGACGCTCGTGGAGCACCGCCGGAACGTGCGCAAGTACCAGCAGTGACCCTGCCCGTGATCGCCGCTGTCGCCGCGCCCACCCGTGACGATCTCGAACGGTGGGCAGAGGCCGATCGCGAGGCGAGGCCGCGCCGGCTGGCGCGTCTCCGGGAGCGGATGGCGACCGAACAGGTGGACGGCTACTTCGGCGTCCGACGCGAGAACACGAGGTACCTGACGGGGTTCGTGCTCGCGGAAGGTGAGGAAAAGGTCGCCGGCGAGTCGGGACGGTTCTTCGTGTCGGCTGACGAGGTCGTGGTCCTGGCCGACTCGCGGTACCGGGTCCAGGCGGAGGAGGAGTGCCCGGAGGCGCGCGTGGAAGCCGTCTACGGGAACCTTGCGTCGCGTTGGCCCGAGCTCCTCGCGAGCCTCCGTCCGGTCTCGGCGAACGGGTCCAACGGATCCGCCCGGTCCGACTCGTCAGCGGGGCCTCGCGCGCGGCGGATCGCCGTGGAGGCTGCGTTCGTGAGCCACGGCGCGTGGCTGCGACTCGCCGAGGCGGAGCCACGAGTCGAGCTCGTACCGGTCGAGGGCTGGGTCGAGGAGCTGCGCGCCATCAAGGAGCCGGACGAGATCGAACGGATCCACGCCGCCTGTGGCGTCGCCGACGCCGCGCTGGCGAGGCTCCTTCCCTCGATCCGCCCAGGCGTCACCGAGGCCGAGCTCGCGCTGCAGCTCGAGTGGGAGATGCGGACGAACGGGGCAGAAGCGCTCGCCTTCGACGTCGCGTGCCTCTCGGGGCCGCGGGCAGCCCTGCCGCACGGATCGCCGGGTGCGCGCCAGGTCACACCGGGCGAGGTCCTCCTGTTCGACTTCGGCGCCCAGGTCGCCGGGTACCGCAGCGACATGACACGGACGCTGTTCGTGGGCGAGCCGACGCCTCGCGACGCCGCGATCTACGAGCTTGTCGCCTCGGCGCAGCAGGCGGCACTCGAGGCGTTGTCCCGTGCCGTCGCCTCCGGGGACCGCCCGACGAACCGGTCGATCGACTCCACTGCCCGTGACCTGATCGTGGCCGCGGGTCACGACGAGCACTTCGGACACGGCCTGGGACACGGGATCGGACTCGCGACGCACGAGGCCCCGGCGCTCGGCCGCACCGCCCCGGAAGCGCCGCTCCCGGCGCCGACGGTCTTCTCGGTCGAGCCCGGCGTGTACCTCGACCGGGAGACGGGGGTACGCATCGAGGACCTCGTGCTGTTCGATCCAGACGCTCGGCGATTCGAGCGGCTCACGAGCTTCCCTCGAGAGATCACGGTCGTCGGCTGAGTCCCTTGTCCGGGTGCCGTTTGCCGGCACCGAACGGGTCGATGCCGCGGGGGCCGGGCGGGCGAGAGGGGAGTGGCCGTGGGCTAGAATCGGCGGACCCGCGCGTCGGCGTCGATCCGCTGCGGCTGCCTACCGACCCCTCACAGGAGTCCTACTGACCCATGGTTTCGACAGGCGACCTGCGGAAGGGGATCGCGATCGAGCTCGACAACGAGCTGTGGCAGATCCTCGACTACCACCACATCAAGATGGGCCGCGGCTCGGCGCAGGTTCGGATCAAGCTCAAGAACATCAAGCGCGGTCAGACCGTCGAGCGGACGTTCCAGGCCGGCGAGAAGTGGCCGCGCGCGCATCTCGACAAGCGCCAGGTGCAGTTCCTGTACAGCGACGGGAACGACTATCACTTCATGGATACCGAGTCGTACGAGCAGTTCGCGCTCACCGCTGACCAGCTGGCCGAAGCGGTCGACTACCTCAAGGACGGGATGCTCCTCGACCGGACGACGTACGAGGGCGAGACGATCGGCGTCGAGCTCCCCATCACGGTCGACCTGCTCGTGAGCGACACCGAGCCGGGCTTCGCCGGTGACACGCAGACGGGAGCGCGGAAGCCAGCCACGACCGAGACAGGCCTCGTCGTCCAGGTCCCGATCTTCGTCGAGCCGGGGGACACGATCCGCATCGACACCCGGACGGGCGAGTACCAGACCCGAGTATGAGCAGCGGCTCGCGCGAGGCCGAGTAGCCGCGCGAGCATTCCGCCCACGCAACCGCCCGGCGTTCCACCGCCGAGGAGTACACGAGCAAGGCACATCTGCTTGCGCGGCGGGCCGCGTACGAGTCCCTCGAGGGGCCGGACTCCCCGGGACTCGTGTTCCACGTGGTCCCCGGAGGCGCAGCGAGCCGAGTCGTGGAGGGCCGCGGTGCGGGAACTCTCGTCCCGGCTACGTCCGGCGGTCATCCACCGTCTTCGTCGAGCGGAAGCGATAGACGGCGGCGACGGCGCGAGACCTCCACCCGACCGGAAGTCGGGTTCGCGTACGATGGCCACGTGCACAGGCCCCAGGACGTTCCCCGGTGGAACGCGGAGTCGATGGCGGCACCGGGTGCGCTCGGGCGCGAGTCACGGATCCGATCCGTCGGTGAGTTGACGCGCGTCATCAAGGAGGCGCTGCGCGGAGATCCAAAGCTGCGCAACGTGTGGGTCGAGGGCGAGGTCGGGCAGGTGAGCATCAGCGCCGCCGGCCACTGCTACTTCACCTTGAAGGATGAGCGGGCACAGCTCCGCTGCATGATCTTTCGCGACGATCGCATGACGATCCCGTTCGAGCCCCAGACCGGGCTCCGGATCGTCGCGCGTGGCCGGATCGATGTGTTCGAGCCGCAGGGACACTACCAGCTCTATGCCGACTCGATCCAACCGGCTGGGTTCGGCGATCTGGCGCTCCGGTTCGAGGCGCTCAAGGCCAAGTTAGGCGCCGAGGGGCTCTTCGACACCGCGCACAAGCGGCCGCTCCCTGCGTGGCCGAGGATCGTCGGGGTCGCCACGAGCATCCATGGAGCTGTCCTCCATGATGTTTGCAAGGTCCTCGGTCGTCGGTGGCCGCTCACCCGGGTCGTTCTCGCCGCATGCCAGGTCCAAGGGCCCGCGGCGCCAGCGAGCATCGTCTCGGCGCTCCGACGGCTCGCACGTTGGACGGACCCTGAGAGTGGCAGGCGCGTGGACCTCGTCATCCTCGCACGCGGCGGCGGGTCGCTCGAGGATCTGTGGTCGTTCAACGAGGAGCAGGTCGTCCGCGCGGTCGCGGGATTCCCCACGCCGATCATCGTGGGCGTGGGGCACGAGACGGACGTTACGCTGGCCGAGTTCGCCGCCGACGTCCGAGCCGCCACGCCGTCCGTGGCGGCGGAGCTCGCCGTGCCCGCGATGACGGAGCAGGCGGCAACGGTACAGGCCCTGCTGCGGCGCCTGGGCGACGAGATGCGTCGGACGCTGGCGGGTCCGAAGCAGGCGCTCGAGGCCGAGCGCCGGGCGCTCGAATCGTTCCGCCCGGCCGCGGTGCTCGCCGGCGAGCGCGAACGGATCGGCCTTCTGCTCGACCGAGCGACAAGGGCGGCCGTCACGCGGGCGATCTCGGATCGGGCTCGGCTCGACCGCGCCCACGACAGGCTCCCACTCCTCGTCGGAGGGCGGCTCGCGCGGGCGCGGACGGGGCTCGGGATGTCGGCAGGGGCACTGGCGACGTTGAGCCCGTTCGCCACCCTCGACCGCGGCTATGCCATCGTGCGCGGTCCGGATGGGGCGATCGTCCGCGACGCCTCGACGCAACCCCCCGGCGCGCCACTCCGGGTCCGCCTTGCCAGGGGAGAGCTCGACGCACGGGTCGAGCGCGTGCGAGACTCGGATCGATGACGGATCAGAACGGGCGCTCCGCTCCTGAGAGCGCCTCTGCGCGAGATCCGCAGCGGTCGTCGGTGGTGGCTGGCGACCCCGCGATCGCCGCGCTGCCATTCGACCGCGCACTCGCCGAGCTCCAGGGTGTGGTCGCGAAGCTCGAGTCGGGAGGCCTCCCGCTCGAGGAGTCGATCGTGCTCTACGAGCGCGGTGTCGCGTTGCATGAGCACTGCGCGCGGCTCCTCACCGACGCCGAGCTCCGGGTGCAACGATTGGTGGACCAGGCCGGCGGAGGACTCCGCGCGCTCGACTTCGATCCGGACGACTTGACCGAGGGCTGACGGACGCCGGGGCGGCGCGCCTCGCTAGAATCTGCTCATCATCCTTCTCCGGCTGTCTGACGAAACAGAAGGCAGCGGGTCGTCCGTCTTTGAACGAAGGATCGGTCTCCTCGTAAGGAGTCCCGATCGCGGCGACGCCAACCAGCCGGAGCTACGGGAGACCCCCTTGTCGATACTTGCCTCCCTCGACGGCCCTGCGGCATTGCGCGATCTCGGACGCGACGAGCTTCGCCAGCTTTGCGCGGAGCTGCGCACGACGATCATCGAGACCGTCGCGCACACGGGTGGACACCTGGGCAGCTCGCTCGGCGTCGTCGAGTTGACCGTCGTGCTCCACCGACTGCTCGAGAGCCCGAAGGACAAGATCGTCTGGGACACCGGTCACCAGGCGTATCCGCACAAACTCCTGACCGGTCGGCTGGACCGCTTCGGGACTCTCCGGCAACTGGGCGGGGTCGGCGGATTCCCGCGGCGGAGCGAGAGCGAGCACGATGTCTTCGACGGTGGACACGCGGGGACGGGACTGTCGATCGCGGAAGGGCTCGCGGTCGCGCGCGAGGCGCGCGGCAGCGGCGAGACGATCGCGGTCGTCGTGGGTGACGCCGCCCTCATGACCGGTATCTCCCTCGAAGCGCTCAACGACATCGGGCATCGCCAGATCCCGATGCTCATCGTGCTCAACGACAACGAGATGAGCATCTCGCCGACGGTCGGCGCGTTGAGCGCCTATCTGAGCCGGATCAAGCTTTCGAGGACGTGGCGCGGCTCGAAGCGTGTCTATGACGACGCGGTCCAGCGGATCCCGGTGGTCGGCCCGACCGCGCTCGAGCTCTCTCGCAGGCTGCGCAAGTCGGTCGTCAATTTCGCGCAGCCGGGACAGCTGTTCGAGGACCTCGGGATCACGTACGTGGGACCGGTTCCGGGCCACGACCTCGGCGCGCTCGAGACGACGTTCCGACGCGTCCTCGTGCGCATGGATGGCCCCGTCATCGTCCACGTGCGGACACAGAAAGGACGTGGCTACCGACCGGCGGAGGCAGACCGGATCGGTTTCCACGGGGCGGCACTTCCTCCGATGACCGTCCTGTCCGGCGCGAACGGGACCAGTGGCAACGGCCAGATGACCGCCGGGAACGGTACGGGGCAGGCAGCGACCGACGGCACGGGCGGTGGTGATGGCGCTCGGCGGCAGACGATCGAGGGGACACCCGTGGCACGCATCGCGGTGCCGGGGAACGCTCCGACCGCTCCCGCGGCCGCGAGGCAGGCGGTAGCGCCGAACCAGATGCCGTCCGGCGCGGCGTCGGAGGGCGACGCCGTTCCCTCGGCCGCCCAGGCCGCGGCGGCGAAGCGCAAGCCACCCAACTACACGTCGGTGGTGGCCTCGGAACTGATCGAGATCGCGCGAGAGGACGGGCGGGTCGTGGCGATCACGGCGGGGATGCCGACGGGAACCGGCCTCAGCAAGTTCCAGGCGGCCTTTCCGGACCGGATGTACGACGTGGGGATCGCCGAGCAGCACGCTCTGACGCTCGCGACCGGCCTCGCGATCGGCGGTCTCCGACCCTTCGTCGCCATCTACTCCACGTTCCTGCAGCGGGCCTTCGACCAGACGGTGCACGACGTGTGCCAGAACGACCAGCCGGTCGTGATCGGCGTCGACCGCGCCGGCCTCGTCGGCGAGGATGGCACCAGTCACCAGGGCATGTTCACGATCCCCGCCCAGAGACAGCTTCCGAACCTCATCGTCGCCTCGCCAAAGGACGAACAGGAGGCGAGGCGGCTCGTGCGGACCGCGTTCGCGCAGCCGCACCCGTTCGCGCTGCACTATCCGCGGGACCCCGGGTTCGACCTGCCCGCTGTCGAGCCGGCCCTCATCGAAGTGGGGCGGGGTGAGCAGCTGCGCACCGGGGACGACATCCTGATCGTCGGATTCGGGCCGATCGTGATGCGCGGCATGGCCGTCGCCGAGCTTCTCGCGCACGACGGGTGGTCTGTCGCCGTCGTCAACGCGCGCTTCGCGAAGCCGCTTGACCGCGAGCTGATCGAGACCGCCGCTCGCGGCAAGCAGCTCGTCGTGACGCTCGAGGAGAGCGTCGTCACCGGAGGCTTCGGGTCGGCCGTCCTGGAGGCCCTCGCCGAGGCGGGATTGGCGGACCCCTCATTGCGTGAGGTCCCGGTCAAGACGATCGGGCTTCCGGGCGACCGGTTCATCGACCACGGAGCCGTCACGGACCTCCGGCGGGTAGCACGCCTGGACGTCGACGGGCTGCTGAAGCAGGTGCATGAGGCGCTCGAGGCACTCGCGCCCGCCCTCCCTGCGCGACCGCACGCCCGCGCCGGCTGATCACCCCGACGAGTCGGCCGACTCGGTCGACGCGGCGGGCCGGGTGACCCGCGCGCCCGGCGCGCGTCGTTCCGCGGAGCACCCCTGCCTCACCCACGTTCATGTGTCCGGAGACGAAGCGTCGTGACGTCGCGCGTCCGGCTCGATCAGCTGCTGGTCGAGCGCGGTCTTGTCCCCACCCGTGCGAAGGCGCAGGCGCTGATCCTTGCCGGGCAGGTCCGGGTAGGGGCGGGCGACGCCGGCCGTTCTGACCGGAAGCCGGGCGACGTCGTCGCCCGCGACGTGGCCCTCGCGTTGGCCGCCACCTCACCCTACGTCTCCCGTGGCGGCGAGAAGCTGGCGGCAGCGCTCGACACCTTCGGCGTAGACCCCGCAGGACGCGTGTGTCTCGATGTCGGCGCGTCGACGGGCGGCTTCACCGACGTTCTGTTGCGGCGCGGCGCGGCGCGCGTCTATGCTCTCGACGTGGGCCGCGGTCAGCTTGCGGAGTCCCTGCGTCGCGATCCCCGAGTCATCTCGATGGAACGTACGCACGCGGCTCGGCTCGACCCCGCCGATCCCGACCCGATCGCGCTTCCCGAGCGGGCCTCGCTGGCCGTCATCGACGTCTCGTTCATCTCGCTCACGCGGATCCTGTCCGGGGTCGTCGCCCGACTCGAGACACCCGTCGAGATCGTCGCGCTTGTGAAGCCGCAGTTCGAGGCGGGCCGTTCGAAGGTGCCGGGTGGGGTCGTGAAGGACCCGATGGTCCACCGGGAGGTGCTGGACCGGATCCGGGCCCACGCGCAGGAGTTGGGGCTGGAAGTCGCCGGGGAGATGGAGTCGCCTCTCGTCGGGCCTGCGGGCAACCACGAGTTCTTCCTCCATCTGGTGTCCCCTGCGCGCGGTCGGGAGGAGGTGGCCACCACGTGAAGCGGCTGGGGTTCGCCTATAACGCGACCAACGAAGCGGCGCTCGAGCTGCGGGAACGCGCACTGGGCTGGTGTGACGTACGCGGGATCGAGGCCTGGAGCGCCCCTTCGGTGGACCACGACGGACTCTGCCGCGAACTGCCCGACACCGACGCACTCGTCGTGCTCGGCGGCGATGGCACGTTCCTCAACGCGGCGCGTGCGGTCGCCGTGATCGACGTCCCGATCCTGGGCGTCAACTCCGGCAAGGTCGGGTTCCTTTCGAAGGCCGAGCCTGAGCAGCTCGAGGCGGTCCTCCAGCTGCTTCTCACCGGTGCGTACGGATTCGAGCTCCGGATGTCGCTCGACGCGAGGCTCGCTCGTGGTCGGATCCCGGACGGGCGCGAGCATTTCGCGCTGAACGACGCCGCGATCGTCCGCGGGTCATCCGCCCGCGTCGTGCGTCTTTCGGTCGCCATCGATGGCTCCCACCTGGCGACCTACATCGCGGACGGGCTCGTCGTCGCGACCCCGACCGGTTCCACCGCGTATTCCTTCAGCGCTGGCGGACCCATCCTCGACCCGACCAGCCAGAACCTCGTCGTGACGCCGGTCGCGGCATACATGACCGCCATCCGGTCCATCGTCGTCAGCCCGCGCCACGTGGTACGGATCGAGGTCGTCGACGCGCGCGACGTGCTCGTGAGCATCGACGGGCGCGAGGACTTTCCGCTCGAAGTGGGCGACGCCGTCGAGATCCGCGCGCGCGAGCGCCCCATCCGATTCATCGAGCCGCGTGGATCGACCGCGTTCTGGCAACTCCTGCGCCACAAGGCGGAGTTGCTGCCCTCGTGACGGACCCCACGCTGACCGCCGCGATCCACGCATACCTCGTCTATCTTCGGGTCGAGCGAGGCCTCGCACCGGCGACGATCGCCGCGTACGCCGCCGATCTGCGCCACTTCGCGACATGGGCCGCGGAGGTCGACTCCTGGGCGAGCAGCGCGGACCCCGCGCGCCGCTACCTGGGGAGCCTCGTGCGGCCGCCGCGACCGACCCGCCCGTCTACGCATCGCCGCAAGGCGGCTGCGATCCGGGCCTTCTACCGCTTCTGCTTGGCGGAAGAGTTGATCGAGTCCGACGTCGCGGGATCGCTCGACCTGCCACGCCAGTCACGTCAGCTTCCGGACACGCTCGACGTCCCGCAGGTCGAGGCGCTCCTCGATGCGCCGGACGGACAGGACCCGACGGGGATCCGCGACCGTGCCCTGCTCGAGCTGCTGTACGCCGCGGGTCTCCGGGTGAGTGAAGCGCTGAACCTGGATCTCGACCACCTCTCGCTGGAAGGTGGCTACGTGCGAGTGATCGGCAAGGGCGATCGAGAACGGCTGGTGCCGATCGGAGACGTGGCGATCGGCGCACTCCGCCGGTACCTGACCGACGTCCGGCCGAGATGGCTCGCGGAGGCAGGAGGCGACCTTGTCGCCGCAGATCCCGTCCCGTCCGCGGCGGTCGACCTCGATCGTGGTTCCCTCCGTGCCGGTCGGACCCGCCACCGCCGGCGTTCGGCCCGCCGCGGGTCCGCGCCTCCGGACGCCGGACGTGTCCACGGTGGCCCGCTGTTCGTGTCGACACGCGGACGCCGCCTCGGGCGGATGGCAGCATGGCGGGCGATCCGTCAGGCCGCGCTCGCCGCGGGACTCGTGGGCCACGTGACGCCACACACGCTCCGGCACAGCTTCGCCACCCACCTGCTCGAGGGCGGCGCCGACCTTCGCGTCGTCCAGGAGTTGCTGGGCCATGCGAGCATCACGACGACGCAGCTGTACACCCACCTGACCGGCGAGCGCATCAAGCAGGTCTACGCGCGCGCACACCCTCGCGCCTGAACGGGACGGCGCAGCGGGAGAGGCGCCGCAGAGACGAGTCGCAGAGCGCGCCTGCGCGCGGTCGGAAGGAGGCATGAACGAGATGCGGTACGCGGACACGCTGCTGGCGGAGGGGGAGACCGTCGTTCTGCGCGCACGCCAGCACTGGCTTGCGCTCCTCATCGAGGCGCGCGTCGGCGTCGCCCTCCTCGCGCTCGGGGCCGTGCTTCTCGTCGCCGCCGCAGCCGCACCGCTCCAGGGGGACGCGGTCCGCAACCTCGTCAGCATCGCTGCTCTCGGTGCTCTGCTGGTCGGCTTCCTGGTCCTTGCGTGGAACGCGTGGCAGTGGTGGTCGCAGGACTACTTGATCACGAACCGGCGCATCCTGAAGGTCGAGGGGATCCTGAACAAGCGATCATCGGATAGCTCGCTCGAGAAGATCAACGACGCGGTGCTCCACCAGAACATCTGGGGCCGGATCTTCGGATACGGCGATCTCGACATCCTCACTGCCGCGGAAGGAGCTATCGACCGGTACCGGATGCTCCACCAGGCGCCGGGATTCAAGCGCGAGATGCTCAACCAGAAGCATGCGCTGGAGACGGAGTTCTCGTACCGCCTGCCACCCTCGCCGCCGCTTCGCGCCGATAGCTCCGACCACCGCGGCCGAGACTCGGAGGACGCTCGACCCGGAGACGACAACGCGTACCGGCACGTCGTCACGCCCGTGTCTGGCTACGGTGGAGACCCCGCTCGGCGAGGGGCTCCAGACGATCGATCGTGGGCCGCGCCCGCCGGATCTGCGTCGCGGGCGACGTCGCCCCCGTCGGTGGACGGACCACGCTCTTCGAACGCCGACCCGGTCGCCATCACGCAGACGCTTGCGCGACTTGCCGACCTGCGCGATCGAGGCGCGATCTCGGCAGAGGAGTACGACGCGAAGAAGAACGACCTGCTAGCCCGGCTGTAGGGGTAGGCCCGCTAGGATACGAGCGCCCCCCTCCTGTAGCTGGTCGTTCCATGGAGAGCCTCATCCCGGCGCTCGTCGCCGTCGGCATCATCCTGCTCGTCGCCTTCCCGGTCCACGAGTTCAGTCACGCCCTCGCGGCGTTCCGACTCGGTGACTCGACCGCACGGTTCATGGGGCGGCTGACGCTCAACCCCGTCGTCCACTTCGATCCGTTCGGCGGCGGGATGCTTGCCCTGAGCGCGCTCCTCAGCCAGGGCGGATTCTTCTTCGGCTACGCCAAGCCCACCCCGGTCAACCCCGTGAACCTGGACGGCGGACGCCGCGGCGAGGCGCTCGTTGCACTCGCTGGACCGCTCTCCAACCTCGTCATGGCGGCGATCGTCGCGATCCCGCTCCGCGTCGTACTCGGCTCGCCACAGCTGGTCGGCTCGCTGGTGACGAACCCGCTTGCGGGCTTCGCGCTCCAGGTCGCGACGTATTTCGTGATCATCAACGTCTTCTTGTTCCTCTTCAACCTGCTGCCGATCCCTCCACTCGACGGCTGGAAGGTCCTCACCGGGCTCGTCGACGCACGGACGGCGTACAGCCTCCGGCAGGTCGAGCAGTACGCGTTCTTCATGATCATCTTCGTCTTCCTGTTCGGGGGCCGCGTCATCGCCCCGATCGCCGGTGCGATCCTCGGATTCCTGCTCGGCACCCGGCTGTTCTGACCGTCGTGAGTTCCTGGTGGGCAGGCAAGGCAGCGCAGTTCGTGCGTCACGTCACGGGCAAGGTGAGCGAGGCGGAGCTGGGGGAGTTGCGGCGGTTCCTGACGCGAGAGCAGTTCGCCCTGTTCGAGTCGATGCACCGGGCGGATCAGCGTCATGGCCTGGACGTGGTGGCTTCGCTGCGCAACGGCGGACGACACGAGCGGGACCTGCTGCTCGCCGGACTGTTCCATGACGCCGGCAAGGGGCCAAGGGTCGGGCTGTGGCACCGCGTGGCCTGGTCGCTGCACGAACGGTACGGGGCTGTGCGATCGCTTGCGCTCCGGCTGCCCGGCTTCCGCGACGCCTTCGTCCGGATCGAGCGCCATCCCGAACGCTCGGCGGAGCTCGCGCTCGATGCCGGGTGCTCGGAGATCACCGCGGACCTTATCCGCAACCAGTCGAGGCCGCGCGACCCGGTCCTCGGCGAGGCGCTTCGGGTCGCGGACGAGCTGAACTGATCAACGGGTGACCGGAGTCTTCGCCGCGGGCAACACAGGCGCGACGATCGATCTCCACGGCACGGGTCGTCCGGAGACGGCAACCATGGTCAGCGTCGGGACCTTCGACGGCCCCCTCGCGCTCCTGCTGTCGCTTATCGAGCAGCGGCAGCTCGACGTCCTGTCGGTGCCGCTCGGCGACGTCGCCGGCGCCTACCTCGAGGCACTCGTCCACGTCACCGAGGACCGGTTGCGGCACATCAGTTCATTCGTCGCGGTCGCCGCACAGCTCATCCTCATCAAATCGCGGGCGCTCCTCCCGGCGACGTCTGCCACCACCGAAGCCGCCGGGGTCGAGGAGCCGGATGATCCGGAGGAGGAGCTCCGACAACGGCTCGTGCTGTATCGGACGTACCGCGAGGCGGGGCGGCATCTGGCAGGTCGGATCGCGACGGGAGAGGGACTGTTCCATAGGGAACCCGTCACAGCGATCGCGGCAGGGGCAGTCGGTGCGAACGCTGCGGCACCGCCGCCGCTCGATCCGCACGTGCTCCCTGCGGCGCTCGCTCGGCTGATCCGGCTGGCGCCACCCCCCGAGCCGCCTCCGGAGGTCGTGCCCCGCACGATCACGCTCGTGGAACGCGCCGCGATCCTTCGCGAAACCCTCCGGGCCGCACCCGTCATCGTTCTCCAGGACTTCCTGTCCGGCATCACCGACCGCGTCGTCATCGCCGTCACGTTCCTTGCCATGCTCGAGCTGGCCAAGGCGCGCGAGCTCGTCGTCGAACAACAGGAACCGTTCGGCCCGATCATCTGCAGGGCCGTGGGGTGGGTGCCGTCGACGTGACCGTGGACGGGTCGCTGCGTGGCGACGGCGATCTGCCGCGCCGCGACGAGGCGATCGACGCCAGGGGCGGTTCGGCCGTGGGCGCCGCGAACCCC
>JADDQH010000076.1 GCA_016781485.1 Chloroflexota bacterium
GTACGGGGTACCGCACGCCTGGCACGCGCTCGCCACCCGCGAGCCACACTCCGCGCAGAACTTCTGGCCGGGCCGGGTCTCGGCCCCACAGGTCGGGCAGCCCACATCCGCCTCCACCGACGGGAACGATGCCGAGCGTAGCGGATGGGGCCGCTCCGCGCCTGCCGGTCCTCCCGCCCTAACGCCTGGGCACGTGCTCCTCGCACAGCTGCGCGACCTCGCCGCGCAGTCGCTCGAGCCGCTCGATGTTCTCGAGGAGTGCGGCTGCATCCGATCCCGGTTCCGAGAGGACGCTCCGGACGATCGCGGCGAACCCGTCGGCGGCGAGCGGGAAGCGCGACGCCTCGGCGACCGATCCCTTCTCGTTGACGAAGTAGCGCTCGTTCAGGGCGTACAGGACGAGGACCAGAGAGGCAGCTGAGCGGAACAGGCACCCGGCGACGTAGAGCACGTCTCCCCGGGTCGCCGGCTTGCGAGCCGTCTCGAGTGCGAAGGCCGCCTCCCACAGGAACCGGTCGACGAGCGCGCGCCGGAGGAGCGGCGGGTACGGCGTCACCCACTCCTTCAGCCGGGCGAGCACCGCCTGGGGGTCGAAAAGGACGATGGCGTGATGGATCTCGCCCAGATACCCCTGGGTGTGGAACCCGTGCGGGTGCCCCGGCTGGTAGTGGACGTCGGGCCGGCCGCCAACGCACTCGTCCAGGATCGACTCGACGAGTTCGAGGTCCCGGTAGAGCCAGTCGACCCGGACGCCCTCCACCGTCAGCCAGGCACCGCCGTTGATCCACGGACCCCACTCGCCGTAGTCCGTGACCGCCTGCCGGCCGCCCTCGAGGTCGAGCTCCGCGGCGACATCGCGAAGCGCGTCGAGCGGAGCGCGCCGACGGACGGTAGAAGATCCCGATGTCGAGGTCGGACGACTCGTCGGCGGTGCCGCGCGCCGTGGAGCCGCCGAGCGCGACCGCGACGACGTTCGGCACGCCGGCGACGGCGTCGGCCACCCGTCGCGCCAGCTGGAGTCCGTCGCTCGCGCCGCGCCGCTGGTTCGTTCGCACGTGCGGACATTAGCGAGGTCGCGACGGATCCTGCCGGGTCAGCCCTCACGCCGCCGCCGAGGGAACGTCCTCGCCGCCGGCATCCTTTCCCGCCGTGCTGCGAAGCAGGAGCAGACCCGCGCTCACCAGGAGCCCGCCGAGCCAGACATGAGCTCCCTGCCGGCGCCGCTCCGCCCCTTCACGCCGGTCCCGCCAAGCAAGGAGACCGCCCGTCGGTTCATGCCATCGCCAGCTCGCGGTACGATGCGGCATTAGAACGGACGTTCCATCATCCTACTGTCGCCGGTCCGGCATCCTCCGTCCTTCGGGACCATCCACATCCCGTCCACGTCGAGGCGGCAGTTCTCCACCTTGGCGCCCTGGTTCTCCACCCTCGCGCCACCGCTCGTCCACGCCCGGGTCCCAACATGTTGTGGTGCCCTCCGCTCTCGGCCCGCCTATCTTGTGGTTTTCCTCCTTGACACGCCCTCCGCGCGGGACTAGATTCGCCGTCTGCGAGCAACGGGCAAAGCCCCCGCCCGACCGCTGCAGGCTCCCGCCGAGAGGAGCGAACGGACCACCCGGGAGCGGGCGACAACGACACACCGCTCGACCGGCAGCAGCTACGCGGACGCAGTCCGAGGGGATCGGGAGGAACGGGAATGGTCGAGACCGTCAGCGGGAACGCGCTGGGGGATGCGGGAGCAGTCGACGGCCGCGGAAGGGTGCCGGTGATGGACGGCTCGGTCGAGACGCGCCGATCGGCTTTCACCGGGAGCGCCGTGGACACCGCCTCCACCGCGGCCTGGGACGGCTTCCGGTTCACCGGCGAGGGCGTCCGGGGGCTCACGTTCGAGCGCCGGTGGACACGACCGGGCGTCCACCCCTACGACGAGATCACCTGGGAGCTCCGCAACGCGACCATCTCGAGCGAGAAGGGCGAGACCGTCTTCGAGCAGACGGACGTCGAGGTGCCGGCGTTCTGGAGCCAGCTGGCCACGAACGTCGTCGTTTCCAAGTACTTCCGCGGGCACATCGGCACCGCGCAGCGCGAGCGCAGCGTCAAGCAGCTCATCGACCGCGTCGTGGACACGATCTGCGCCTGGGCGCTGACCCAGCGCTACTTCCGGACGGACGAGGACCTGGAGGCGTTCAAGGCCGAGCTGACGCACCTCCTCGTCCACCAGAAGATGGCCTTCAACTCGCCGGTCTGGTTCAACGTGGGCGTGGAGCCGTTCCCACAGTGCTCCGCCTGCTTCATCAACTCCGTCGAGGACTCGATGTCCTCGATCATGGACCTCGCCAAGACCGAGGCGATGCTGTTCAAGTACGGCTCGGGGACCGGCACGAACCTCTCACCGATCCGGAGCTCGAAGGAGAAGATGTCCGGCGGCGGCATCGCGAGCGGCCCGGTCAGCTTCATGAAGGGCTACGACGCGTTCGCGGGCGTCATCAAGTCGGGGGGCAAGACCCGGCGCGCGGCGAAGATGGTCATCCTGGACGTCGACCACCCCGACGTGAAGGAGTTCATCGAGTGCAAGGCCAACGAGGAGAAGAAGGCCTGGGCGCTCATCGAGCAGGGCTACGACGCCTCCTTCACCGGCGAGGCCTACGGCTCGGTCTTCTTCCAGAACGCGAACCACTCTGTCCGCGTTACCGACGAGTTCATGCGCGCCGTCGAGCGCGACGGTGAGTGGACGACCCACCAGGTCACGACGGGCGAGCCCGACGGCACCCACAGGGCTCGCGACCTGTTCCGCGCGATGGCGGCGGCGGCCCACCTGTGCGGCGACCCGGGCATCCAGTACGACACCACGATCAACGACTGGCACACGAGCGCGAACACGGACCGCATCTACGCGTCGAACCCGTGCTCGGAATACATGTTCCTCAACGACACAGCCTGCAACCTCGCGTCACTGAACCTCATGAAGTTCGTGGGCGAGGACGGCGAGTTCGACATCGACGCGTACCGCTACGCGTGCCGGGTGACGATCACGGCGCAGGAGATCCTCGTCGACAACGCGAGCTACCCGACGCCCAGGATCGAGGAGAACTCCCACAAGTTCCGGCCGCTGGGCCTCGGCTACGCGAACCTGGGCGCACTGCTGATGAGCCGCGGCGTGGCGTACGACTCCGATCAGGGCCGCGCGTACGCGGGCGCGCTGACCGCGATCATGACCGGCGAGGCCTACAGGCAGTCGGCGGTCATCGCTCGCGACCACGGCGGCCCCTTCGTGGAGTACAAGGTCAACGAGGCGCCGTTCCTGCGCGTGATCGGCAAGCATCGGGCCGCGGCGTACCGCATCGAGGAGCGGCACGCGCCCGAGGGATTGATCGGTGCGGCACGGTCGACCTGGGAGGAGGCACTCGCGCTGGGCACGCAGCACGGGTACCGCAATGCCCAGGTGACCGTGCTCGCCCCGACCGGGACGATCGCGTTCATGATGGACTGCGATACGACCGGCATCGAGCCCGACATCGCCCTCATCAAGTACAAGAAGCTCGTCGGCGAGGGCTTCCTGAAGATCGTCAACAACACGGTCCCGGTGGCGTTGCGGCGGCTGGGCTACACCCCGGACCAGGCCGAGGAGATCGTCGCCTACATCAACGAGCGGGAGACGATCGAGGGGGCGCCACACCTCAAGCCCGAGCACCTGCCGGTGTTCGACTGCGCCTTCAAGCCGGTGAACGGCCAGCGCTCGATCCACTACATGGGCCACGTCCGGATGATGGCGGCGACCCAGCCGTTCCTCTCGGGCGCCATCAGCAAGACCGTCAACATGCCGGAGGCGGCGACGGCCGAGGAGATCGAGCAGGTCTACCTGGAAGGGTGGCGGCTCGGCCTCAAGGCGATCGCGATCTACAGGGACGGGTCGAAGCGGTCCCAGCCGCTGTCGACGGGCAAGAAGAAGACCGACGAGACGTCAGCATCTCCCGACGTGCCGGCAGCGGTGTCGGTGGCACGGGCTTCTGGGGAGCCGAAGGCCTATCGACGCCGCTTGCCGGCCGAACGCGTCGCGCTGACACACAGGTTCGAAATCGCAGGCCACGAGGGATACATCACCGTCGGGCTGTACCCGGACGGTCAGCCGGGCGAGATCTTCCTCAAGATGGCGAAGGAAGGCTCCACGGTCAGCGGCCTCATGGACTCGTTCGCGACCACCGTCAGCGTCGCGCTCCAGTACGGCGTGCCGCTGCGGGACCTGGTCAACAAGTTCGCTCACGTCCGGTTCGAGCCCGCGGGCTTCACCGGCAACCAGGAGATCCCGATCGCGAAGTCGATCGTCGACTACATCTTCCGGTGGCTCGGCTCACGCTTCCTGGACAAGGACGCGAAGGATGCGCTCGGCATCATCGATCGCAGTGGCTCGTCCACCTCGGTCGCCGTCGCCTCCGCTGGCTCCGCTCACGCTCCGCTTGGAGCTCCCGGCCTCTCTGGGACGTCGGGGAGCGCAGCGCCGGGAGACTCCCATTCGCTTCGCCAGCCGGAGGCGCCGGCGTCCGAGGTGAGCTCCTCCGCCTCGGATCCCGGCGCTTCCGCCTCGTCCTCGGCCCACCCCAGCTCGCAGGGAGATGCTGGGACGGCGAGCTCGGCGGTCCTGCCCGCTCCCGAGGAGGGCTCGCCGGCGGCAGACTCGGTCCCGCCGGCACCGGAGGTGCATGTGCAGCCGGCGCAGGCCCCCATCCCGGCCGTGTCGAACGGTCACGCGAACGGGAATGGGAACGGCAACGGGAAGTCCGCTGGCTTCCCCGCCATCTCGTTCGGCGGGGTCTCGCTCGGCGCGACCCGCGTCAGCTTCGAGGGTCAGGCGGACGCCCCCTCCTGCGCCGAATGCGGCTCGATCATGGTCCGCAACGGCAGCTGCTACAAGTGCCTCAACTGCGGCAGCACGAGCGGTTGTAGCTGACACGGCTGCCCGCGCGCGTCGTGCGCGCGCAGCGCCTACTCTTGACTTTTTGTCTTATCTGCTCTTACCCGGTTCGAATCGGCGATAGGCGCTGTTGACTATTTGACATAACCGTGGGATGCTCGGCCCAGAATGTCAAAGAGTCAAACGCGACGCGCTCGCCTAGATCCGAAGGACATCGCTCGCGACCTCCTCGCGGCCACAGGCGAGATCAGTTCCGGCGACCTCGCACGGGCCTCGGGCCTGACGCGGCAGGCGACGTACCTTCATCTCCAGGAACTTGTTCGCCGCGGCGAGGTCTCGCAGACGGGCGCGAAGCGAGGGACGCGATACCGGCGACTGGCGGCTCTAGTCCGCGAGTATCCGATCGCTGACGTCCGCGACCGCGAAGACGAAGTCTGGCGTGAAGTCAAGGAAGAAGTGGGATTCGCGCTTACGGGTGACGCCGCCGCCGTTGCCGCGTACGCGGCGACCGAAATGCTGAACAACGCGGCGGACCACTCCAACGGAACTCTTGTTCGGGTCACCATCTGGACGTCAGAGGGACGATTTGCTGTTGAAATCGTCGATGACGGCGTCGGTGTGTTCGGACGTGTACGCCAGAGCTTCGCGCTGCCGGACGAGTTCTCGGCGGTCGTTGAGCTCACTAAGGGCAAGAGGACGACGATGCCGGAGCGCCACAGCGGCCAAGGTATCTTCTTCACTTCGAAAGCCGTTGACATATTCGTTCTCGCCTCAGGTGCGCTTCGGTGGCGCGTCGACAACGACGAGGGCGACCAAGCTGTTGGAGACATACCTCCGATGAAAGGGACCCGCGTTTTCTTCGAGATTCACCCGGCCCATGTCCGCCCGCTCGGTGAGATCTTCGACACGTACTCGGTGGAACGCGATGGCGAGTTCCCGTTCAACCGGTCCCACCTCCGCTTGGAGCTGGCGGTGCACGACGACACCTTCTTCTCTCGCTCCGAGGCGAAGCGGTTGGCCCAGGGCCTCGAGGCGTTTGAAGTCGTGGAGCTCGACTTCGAGGGAGTACGGGACGTCGGGCAAGGCTTCGTTGACGAGCTTTTCCGGGTC
Source organism: Chloroflexota bacterium (assembly GCA_016781485.1). Classification (GTDB taxonomy): domain Bacteria; phylum Chloroflexota; class Limnocylindria; order Limnocylindrales; family CSP1-4; genus YB3-1. Next base: position 6,020 of record JADDQH010000076.1, read on the forward strand.
TGGGCCCGCGATCATCCGGAGACACGCCTAATTCCTGTGAACGCCGGCCCCGGAGTGCGAGCGATGATCGAGCGAGGTCTCAGCTAGCTAGGACGTCATCTAGCTGCCGCTGATCCTCGTGCTCGTCGTCGTCATGCTCATCGTGCTCGTCGTCGTCTAGCTGCCGCCGATCCTCGTGCCCGTCGTCGTCATCATGCTCATCGTGCTCGTCGTCATCTAGCTGCCGCCGATCCTCGTGCCCGTCGTCGTCGTCATGCTCATCGTGCTCGTCGTCGTGGTCATGCTCACGGTGAGCCTCGCGCTTCAGGCTCCGTGAGCTCCCGTTCGAGTTCCAGTCCAGCGACAGCGCGGCGCGGCGCCGATGACGCGGACGGCACAGGACGGCGGTTCACCCCGCGCACCCCCCTGAGTCACGCCGGTCGTCCTCGACGTGCCGGGAGACAATGACCGTCGGGGCGAAACGAGCGATCGGGGCAGGATGGTCGACCCAGAGAGCAGCAAGCAGCACCAGCGCGGCGCGGAGCGCGGCGCACCGAGCCAGCGGGGGCCGGAGACGGAGCGCGACGAGACGGTGCTCCATCGATTGGCGGCGCTCGCGCAGGCGGTCGGCACGGCGCGCGACCTGACGGGTGTGTACCGCGCGCTGCTGGATTTCACGCTGAGCGTCGTGCCGACGAACGGGCTGTTCGTCTCGCTCTACGACGAGGAGCGCGCTCAGCGGACGTGCGTATATGCGTGGAGCGAGGGCGAGGAGCACGACGTCTCCCACCTGCCCCCGCTTCCCATGTCCGACAGCCCGAACAGCCGGTCGGTCGCGACCAACCAGATCATCGTCACCGACGACCTGCAGGTGGCGCTCGTCGGACAGCCGCGCGTCGACCTCGGGCTGGATGTCGATCCCGCGCAGCCGCAGTCGTCGCTGGCCGTCCCCATGGCTGTCCTCGGCCGCGTCATCGGCGGGTTCGAGGTCCAGAGCGTCAGACGAGCGGCGTACCGACCCGAGCACGTCACGGCGATGTGGATGGCGGCGAACCTCGCCGCCATCGCGACCGAGAACGTCCGGTTACTCGCTCGCGAGCGCGATCTCCGTTCCACGGCAGAGGCGTCAGAGCAGCGCTACCGGGATCTGGCCGAAGGCCTCGACGCGGTCGTGTACGAAGCTGAGCCGGAGACCCGGCGTTTCTCGTTCGTCACTCGGCAGGCCGAGCGGATCCTCGGCTACCCGACCGAGGACTGGCTGCGGGAGCCTGCCTTCCTGCTTCGCCATATCCACCCCGAGGATGTCGAGGCGGCGACGGCGGCCTACCGCACCGCTGCTCAATCCGGCAGGCGCGCCGAGGTCGAATACCGCGCCCTTGCCGCCGACGGCCGTTTGGTATGGCTCCGCGACGTCCAGGTCGTGACGAGGGATCCAGTCACGGGTGGTGCGCGTGCGCGGGGGGTGCTGATGGACATCAGCGAGCAGAAACACCTCGAGGCGGAGTGGCTCCACGGTCAGAAGATGGACTCGATCGGGCGGCTCGCGGGCTCCATCGCCCACGACTTCAACAACCTTCTGACCGCGATCAGCGGATACACCGAGCTCGTCCTCGCGGAGCTCGGAGCCGGGCACCCGATCCGCGACGACGTGGAACAGATCCAGCGCGCGGCGGCCCGCGCATCGGCCTTGACCGCTCAGCTCCTCGCCTTCAGCCGACGACAGGTCCTCCAGCCGAAGGTGGTCGACGTGAACCAGTCCATCGGCGCACTCGAGCCCCTGCTCCGGCGCCTGATCGGCGAGAACGTCACCGTCTCGACGCACCTCGCTCCGGACCTCGGACACGCACGCGTCGACCCATATCAGCTCGACCAGGTGATCATCAACCTCGCGCTGAACGCGCGCGATGCGATGCCCGAGGGCGGGTCACTCGTCATCAGGACCGCGAACGAGGACCTCGAGGATCGCGCCGGGGACGAGTCGGGGATACGCTCCATGCGCCCGCACGCGATGATCGAGATCGCCGACACCGGGGTGGGGATCGACGAAGAGACGATCTCCAAGATCTTCGAGCCGTTCTTCACCACGAAAGAGCGCGGGAGGGGCACCGGTCTCGGGCTCGCGACCGTCTACGGCATCGTCCGCCAGAGCGGCGGGGATGTCAGGGTCGTGAGCGCACCGGGCGCGGGAAGCGTCTTCCGGGTCTACCTGCCACGCGCGGACGAACCGGTCGAGCCCGCCCCCGAGCGTCTCGCCAGCGGCGATCGCGTCGATGGCAGCGAAACGATCCTTGTCGCCGAGGACGAGGACGCGGTGCGGGGGCTGATCTCGACGGTGCTCCGCGAGCACGGCTACGCCGTCCTGGAGGCGTCCGATGCGACGAGCGCGATGGAGTTGGCGAGCGATCTCGGATCACGCGTGGACATGTTGCTGACGGACATCGCGATGCCGGGTCGAACGGGGCCGGAACTTGCCGAAGCGCTCTCGGAGTCTCGACCGGGACTGAAAGTCCTCTACGTCTCGGGATACGCGGAGGACAGCGAGGTCCGCCAACGCTTCGTGGACCGCGAACTGTCCTTCCTCGAGAAGCCGTTCACCGTCGAACGCCTACTGACCAGCGTGAGGAGCGTCCTCGACCGCGAGATCCGGGAGTCGCCGGCGCGCTGAAACGGGTCAGACGTTCGCGCTAGACGCCACCGGACACCGGAGCGGACTCGATCGGAACGGCCGCCAGATCTGTCGCATCCTCGTCCCGCTCGCCCTCGCTCCCTTCGGACTGGAGCGCGTCGTGAGCCTCGTCCTTGACGGATTCGGAAGCGGGTGGCGTGCTGCGAGCGCCGATCGCGACGCCGCCGGCTGTCGCGGCGATCGCGGCGACGACCGCCCACGCGGGGACCCGGATGCCGAGGACGTGATCGAGCGAGTACTTGCCGGGACCCGCCAGGACAACCGCCGTCTGGACCGCCATGTTCGTCAGCGGGAGTTCCGCCCCACCCTCCGTCACCCACACCGGCCTGCCGGCGTGGACCTTGATCGTCGCCATCGCCATGGCGCCGAAGCTGCCCACGGCGCCGAGGGGTGTCAGGAACCCGAGCGCCGTCAACGTGCCACCGCCGAACTCCGATAGCCCCGCGAGCGCCGCCCAGCGCTTGCCCGGGCGCAGCCCGAGGCTTTCCAGCCAGCCGCCGGTCCCCTCGAGGCCGTATCCCCCGAAGGCGCCGAACAGCTTCTGTGCGCCATGTCCGGCAAGGAGCGACCCGACGGTCGCGCGAAGAACGAGCAGCGCCAAGTCCATCTCTTGATCCTCTCGCGACCCACTCTCGGGTGGTCATTGGTACTCGACGAGATGGTCGTGCCAGTCCACTCCGCGCCGCGTCACATGTCGCCGCGTCGAGTATCCGCTCTGTTGCTCCTGCACGAAGCGCCCGACGACGGGAGGTCGGGAGCGGTCAGACGGGTTCGCTCGGGTCGAGCTTGGGTGGTGCCGTCCTGGCAACGCTGGTGCCTCGCTCTTCACCAGGATCCCCCTTGGGCACGAGGACGGCCGCGAACAACGCGCCGAGGGCGGTCGCGATGACGGCCGAGAGGATCGTGAGGTCGAGGGATGCGTCCGCGAGCGCACCCGCGAGGGCGGCCCCGATCGGCAGCCCCATGTAGTTGACGGCCATGCTGATCGCGAAGGCCCGGCCCATCCACGCCGGGTCGGTCCTGCGCTGGCGGATGGTGAACAGGCCGACGTCCATGGGGCCGGTAAGCAGGCCGAAGAGCGCCATCATCGCCGCGATGGACGCGAACCCCACGACAGGTGTCGCCACCCCGGCGCTGCTGTTCGCGACCAGCAGCAGTGCGGCCACGGGCGCCACGAGCGCCATGGGGTAGACGAGGATGCGCCACTCCCTGCGCGTGAGTCGACGCGGCCGGTGAGGAACACCGAGACCGTTCCGGTCACTCCCGACAGCGCGAACGCGAACCCGACGAACAGCTCGGATCCCGCGAGGCGTTCGAGGACCAGGAGCGGGATGCGATCGTGACGATGCCACCACCGATGTTGAACGTGAAGATCGAAGCCGCGAGGCCGCGGATGGTCCTGTTGCTCCACGAGTACCGGACGCCGTCGAGCACGTCAACGAGCAGGCGGCCGGACGACGCCGTCCGACTTGCCGGCTCGCGGACGCCGACGAGCGCGAGTGCGGCGAGTGCGTACGGCACGGCGATGGCCATGATCGCGGCCTCCGGGCCGAACGCGGCGACCAGCGCGGCAGCGAGCGGCGGCCCGACGATCGTCGCGAGCAGGTAGCCGTTCGAGTCGAACGCGTTCACGCGCTCCCACAGGTGCTCGGGGACCATCAACGGGAACAGGCTGCGGAGCCCCGTGTGGCTGAACGGATTGGTGAGCGATGAGACCGTGGCGATCGCGATGAGCAGCGCGGGCGACAGGAGGTCCGCCATCGAGAGCCCGCCGATGAGCACCATCGTCGCGAGCGCGACGACGTAGTCGACGCGGATGAGCCGGACGCGGCCATGACGGTCGAGCAGCGCGCCGGCGATCGGGCTGAGGACGAGACCCGGGAACAGGCTCGCGAACGTCACGATCCCGGCGAGCGCGGGCGACCGGTACTCCGCGAGCGTGAACAGCACGAGCGCGACCGAGACCATCGCCTGCGCGACGCGGCCGAGCTGCATCGAGAGCACGACACGGCCCAGGTCCTCGATCGCGAGCAGGGCACGGTAGGACCGAGCAGAGGGTTAAGGGAGCATCCGCCGATGCTACCGGCTGTTCGCGTCCGGAGTCTGTCAGTACGCGGCTCGCTGGAGTCGACACTGACGCCACGCCTTCGCGGGAGTGGACGTGGACGCCACCCCTTCCTGCGTTCGCGCGGTTCCTCCGAGTGCTCGAGCGTTCAGCCTGTCCTTCCGGGCCCGAGTCACGGGAAAGCGGCGCCGAGCGTCACGCGTACAGCCCGAACGGGTCCACGAGCTCGACCTTCTCCGGCTGTCCCGAGACCACCGACCGGCGGCACGCGTCGGCGACCGCAAGCGAGGCGTAGCCGTCCCACGAGCTCGGCCCGATCGGCTGCCCTGTCAGGAGCGACGTCGACCAGGCGTCCAGCTCGATCAGATACGCCTCTCCGAAGCGGTCGGCGAACCCCGGCGTGATGGACTGGCGGCTCTCGAACCGGGACAGCACCGTCGAGCGGAACGGATGAGCGGTGGCTACGGTCCCCGTCGTCCCGACGACCTCGGCCGAGACGAAGTACCCGTATCCCGCCTCGACGTTGACGTCCATCAGCCCCAGCGCGCCGTTCGGAAACGTGCAGCTCGCGGTTAGCACGCGGCAGGTGTCGTTCCGTCCGGGCTCGCGAGGGATGCTCCGGACATAGATCGTCTCGATCTCCTGGCGCATCAGCCAGCGAGCGGAGTGGATGTCGTGGATGAGCGACGAGATGACCACCCTGTCGGGGCTCGGCCGCCACCGACCGGAACTCGCATTCGTGTGGATGCCGCGGAACATCACAGGCTCCCCCACTCGACCGGCCTCGACTGCGTCTCGGACCGCGATGTGGGGCGGATCGAACTCGCGCATGAAGCCGACCTGCACCCGACGGCTGCCCGCCTTCGACTCCGCGTCGATGATCTCGACCGCCTCCGCGGCGGTCGTGGCGAGCGGCTTCTCGCACATGGCCGGCTTGTTCGCTCGGAGGCACGCGAGGACGTACGCGGCGTGGGTCGGGTCGGGTGACGCGATGACGACCGCCTCCACCCGCGGGTCCTCGATCAACTCGAGCCCGTCGGCGTAGGCCGTCACACCCCCGAGCTCGGCAGCGAGCGCGAGCGCCCGGGCGACGTCCATGTCGGCGACCGCGACGACCTCCGAGGACTTGAGGTGGCGATGGAGGTTCCGGGCGTGGACCTCGCCGATCATCCCGGCGCCGATGACGCCGACGCGGACCCGGTCACTCACGTCAGGTCGCGTGCGTGGTGAACGGGTTCGAGGGCCGGGTCATGAGTGGGCCGCGACGCGCTCGACGTCGGCCCTCCACCCGAGCCGCTCGAAGGCCTCCCGCGTCCGAACGGCGATCGGCAGCGGCCGGTCGAGGTCGTCCAGCGGGTACATGTCCTGCTCCACGATCGCCCATCGCTGCTCACCGAGCTCGTCGAGGACGCCGGCGAGGGCAGGGAAGTCCACCGTCCCCTCCCCCGGCTCGCACATCGCGCCGAGCCGGACGGCGGTCGGGAAATCGAGGTCCTCGTGCTGGATCCGCTCCCTGAGCTCCGGCTGCACGGTCTTCAGATGCAGGTACGGGATCCGCCGGTGATGCCCGCGCATCAGCGCGACGGCGTCGCCGCCCCGGTACTCGACGTGACCGGTGTCGAGACACAGCGCGACGTTCTCCGCGTCGGTGTCCTCCAGGAAACGCTCCACCTGCGCCGGGTACTCGACGACAGTGTCCGCGTGGGGATGGAAGGTCAGCGTCAGGCCGTGGGTTTCGCGGACGTGCCGCCCGAGCAGGTTCGTCGTATCGACGAGGTCGCGCCACCGGTCGCCCTGGAGCTCCCGCGGCCCGCTCACCGCTCCTCCGCTCCGATACGCGCTCGGGAAGACGACCACGAACCTCCCGCCCTGTGACGCCGTCGAACCCGCGACTCGGTCCACCTCGGCGAGCGCCCGATCGAGGGGCCACGACAGCTGCCACTCGAGCGTCCCGGCGATCACCTTCAGGTCTCGGGACTCCAGCTCGTGCCTGAGCCTCCCTTCGTCGGTCGGCAGGTACCCGTACGGGCCGAGCTCGATCCACCGATAGCCTGACGCGACGACCTCGTCAAGGAAGCGGTCCCACGCCGGCTGGCTCTCGTCCCGCGCGAACCAGACTCCCCAGGAGTCCGGTGCCGTGCCGAAGATGAGGCTCATCCCCGAGGCGTCCCTCGAACGTCGCGAGCGACGAGCGGGACACGCGGGTCGGGTTCCATGCCCTCCCAGGCCTCCCGCACCCAGTCCAGCTCGGGGTCGAACGAGCACGCCATCGTGCGGCGGTCGCCGGCCAGCGCGTTCAGGTAATACGCATCGACGCCGTGGCCGGCGGCGAACGGGTGGTAGCCGTCCGGCACGATCACGACGTCGCCCTCGCGCACCTCCCACATCGCGTTCCGGGAACGATCGGCCCGGTAGACGCGCTGGATCCCCCACCCCTCGGGTCGACGGAAGCGGTAGTGGTAGATCTCCTCGAGGACCGCCTCGACGGGCATGTCGTCGACGTCGTGCTTGTGCGGCGGCCACGACGACCAGTTGCCGGACGGCGTCAGCACCTCCACGACCTCGAGCCGGTCGGCGGCGAGGTCCGGCGTGACGATGTGGTTGATCTGGCGCGTCGCATTGCCGGCGCCGCGAACCTCGACGGCGATGTCCTGGGGCCCGATGAGGATCGGTTCGCGGG
>JADDQH010000017.1 GCA_016781485.1 Chloroflexota bacterium
GTCCATCTGTCCCGCCCGTGCCCGTTGACCCACCTGCCGTCGCCCCCTGCCCGGTGCCGGTCGACGCCGCGCGATCATCCGGGGGCGTCGTGCCAGCACGAGGGTTCGCGCGCTGTGAGGGCGTCCCCGGGGACGGTCGGCTCGCTCGCCCGCTCGCCTGCGGCTGAAGCGGGTCGCGGGGTCGGCGGGAGCGTTTGCTCACGGGATCCTCTCTACCAAGACGTGCTGTGCCGGAACGGCCGCGGGTGATGAGGGTACTGCTCCGCGCCGTGACGCGAGCGGCTTGTGCCCCGGTCGCTCGCCGTCACGGTCAGGGCTCGACGAACCACGCCCGAGCCGTCCGTTGCCTGAGCGAGATGAACAGGATGAGCGCAAGCGTGAGCGCGAATGCCGCGCCCGGGATGCCGGCGAACTGGCCCAGCAGGACGATGAGCGGAAGCGTCAGGCTGGCGAGACCCAGCGACAACGCATACGCCGCCTGCTTCCGCTGGAGCACGAGCGTGATCGTGAAGATCAGGTACGCGAGTAGCAGCATCCACAGGAGCCCGACGGGGGACACAGGAGCCTGAACGGCTTGATCGACGACCACCGGCAACGTGAGGCCGAGCAGCAACAGCAGGGCGAAGGCGTACACGAGGAAGATGCGGACGCCGTTCGGCATCGCGCGCCAGGCGGCGAGCATGAGGGGATTCTCACATGCGCGCTCGCGCCCTCGATCCCGAGACGATCGCTCTACCAGTGCCGGTCTCGCCGCTACACTGGGCCGTGGCCGACTTCCCCCGCTACCTCCGGGATGCCGACCTCGAGGCAGGTCTGGCAGACGCGTTCGACCGGGAGGGGAAGATCCCTCGCGCCCTGGAGGCGATCGGGCCCGTCCACGACCGGCACCTCGTCCTGCTCGACGGCTCGGGCGAGCTGCGCGCGTCGCAGCTCGAGGCGCTCGGCGCCCGTGTCGAGCGCCTGGCGGGGACGGACCTGACGCTGCTTCCGGCGGGCACTGCCGACGTCATCGTCTCCTTCTGGGCCGCGTTTCCCGGCGACTCGCCGGAGAGCGAGGAGCAGCTCCGGGAGGCGGATCGCGTCCTCGTACCGGGCGGGCGGTTGCTGGTAGTCCACGACTATGCGCGCGACGACGTCTCCCTGCTGCTCGGGGATGACCAGCGGGACCGCGAGCTGATCGCGTGGAGTGATCGGCGAGGATGGTTCCTCCGTGCCGGGTTCAAGGTCCGCGTCCTCCACTGCTGGTGGACCTTCGAGTCGCTCGAGAGTGCGCGAGAGCTTCTCGAGGCAGCATTCGGTTCGAGGGGGGGACCCGTTGCCGCCGGGCTGCGCCGGCCGCGGCTGAGCCACAAGATCGCGGTGTACCACCGAACGATGGGCGGCGGCGGGAAGTGACTCGACGGTGACCTGCTAGGCTGCGGCCGCGATGACGAACCCGAGCGGCGGATACGAGCGCCGGCAGGAGCGATCGCGGCGCATCGCCCCGCGGGCCCAGCCATCCGGCGGCGTCGTCGCTGGCCCGATCCGGGACGTGGGGCGGGGAGGGCGCGCGCGCGAGCAGTCGCGTGTGCTCTCTCCCGTCCGGATCATGCTGTTCGTCGCGATCCTCGTGGCACTCGCGCTCATCGCCTACGCCGTGTTCATGGAGCGCGGCGGCGCTCAGATCCCCATCCTCACCGGCGGCCTGGCTCTGATGGGGCTCGCGCTGCTCGCGCTCAGCCTCTCCGCGGCAAGAGCGATCGTCGGGGCTGGTCGGGCAGGTTCCGGCGGGCGCGCGTTCGGCGCCGCGCTGTTCGGTGGCGTGTGCGCTCTCGGCGCCGCCGCGTCCCTCGCGAGCGCCGTCGCCTTCGGCCTGATCTGGAGCTCGCTGCGCTCCTGACGGACGCTGCCCGGCCGAAGACTCTTGCGAGTCCTCCGGGTGTTGCGCGCGTGTCCTCCGGATGCCACTGCTCCCGGTGCTAGACTCCCGCCCGCGCCCCCATCGTCTAGAGGCCTAGGACGCCACCCTTTCAAGGTGGAGATCAGGGGTTCGAATCCCCTTGGGGGCACTCATGCAGCCGCAAGATGCCCTCGCCCTAGTTGTCAGTGTTTGCTCTGCACACGACAGCCACATCGTTCCCGCGCCGACGTCCGTCGGCTGCGCGTCCAACCGGCCACATCGTTCCTCTTGGTTCCCGTGCGGAGGCGCCGAAGCTGCGCCGGTAGAATGCGTGGCGTGGGAGCGAAGGCGTTTCGCGGCGGCGAGTACCTGGGCGTACGGATCCCGACGATCTTCGATGAGAACGATTCGATCCGATGCGAAGGGTGCGGCGGGCTCATCACCGAGGTGCCCTTCCGGATCTCGATCATGGACTTCGTTGCGGTCGAGGTCCCACCTTCGTGGGCGCGCGGCGCCCCCGTCAACCCCGGTCCGCACCAGTTCCACGCGGACCCCGAGTGCTTCCGCGGGTGGGCGAAGAGGAAGGGCTACTACCTCTGCCGGCTGTCCGACGTGCGCGAGATCATGCGGCCGGTACCGCTGCCGGCGGAGGCGCCTCTGTGGGGTCTGTGCGACGGATTGCATCGCCAGTCGCACGAGTTCGTCCCCGCCTGAGCGCTACCGCCCGAGCGGGGATCGGCCGCGATGCACCGACGCGACACAGACACTTCTGGCGACAACGCATCGAGAGAAGATGCCGCCACTGATCCGTCCCCGATGAAGCCCCTCCGATGACGCTCCTTCCGGCCCTCACGGCGGTCCTCGCCTTCGTCTTCACCCTCGCCCTGCTCGACCAATGGCGGGAGCGGAGGCGCGGATACCAGCTCGTGTGGGCGATCGGGATGCTGTTCTTCGGGGTCGCATCCGCGGTCGAGGCGATCGCCGTCGGCGGTTGGAACGAAGCTCTCTATCGGACCTGGTACCTGACGGGCGCCGTGTGGACAGCCGGATGGCTGGGCCTCGGGACGGCGTTCCTGCTGGCCCGGACCCGGTTCGGTTACGGGTTCGCGCTGTGCCTCTTCCTGGCGGGCCTGTTCACGTTCCTCACCCAACGCCGCTTCGACTACGAGGACGCCGGCGGCACCTCTGTCCTCTACTTCATCGCAGCCGCGATCCTCGCGCTCGCAGTCGCGATCGAGACGTACTTCCAGAACGAGCGATGGCCATACCTGGCGGCCTTTGCCGTCGTCGGCACGACGCTGCTGAGCATCATCCTCATGGTGACCACGACGCTACCTCCGCCCGGCTACGCCGTGGACGAGCGAACGGGAGTGCCGACGGCCACTCTGCTCCCGGGGAACCTGCGCCTGCTGACGCCGTTCATGAATGTGACGGGCGCATTCGCGCTCGTCCTGGGGGCCCTCTTCTCGGCCTATGTCTTCATGCCCAAGCGCCGAGTCCTCGCATATTCCCTCGACCCCTCGCAGCCCGGCGATCAGTTCCTGTTCAACCTGTTCATCTCGCCCATCGCGATCAGCGTCAACTTCATCGCGTCGTTGCCGGCCGCCCTCCGTGCGCTCGTGACGGGGCGACTTCACAGCCGCGTCCCGGCCACGCTGCTGATCGCGGTCGGCGCGTTCATCCCCGCGGTCACGGACACGCTCACCCGTTTCGAGTCGACCCAGTTCGCGCACCTCGGCCGGTTCCTGGGCGTCGTGTTGCTGTTCGTCGGCTTCCTCGTCTCTGTCGAGGTGTTCCGGGAGATCCGCATCCCCTTCACCGGTGTCGTCGTCAAGGGCGGACGACGCGAGCGAGGGGTGGACCCGGACGTGGGTAAAGCGGACGCTGAACCGGCGGGAGCACCGGCGGCTTCACCTGGCGGCTGAGGGGCGTCGGGACGCGCATCGGGCGGCTAGGCGCGCGGCGTGAGCCCAAGGATCGCGGGCACGGTTCTCGTGGTGCTCGCTGCCGGTCTCTTCGGGACCCTCTCGATCGTCTCGCGGAACTCGGCAGCGCTCGGTCTCGGAACGCTCGCCTTCGTCGCGTGGCGATCGGGTCTCGCGGCACTGGCGATGGCGGGCGGGCTGCGCATCGCGGCGGCCACGGGCCGCGCAACACTGGTGCCCGTCGGATCGATCAGGGGCAGGGCCCGAGCTGCCTTCCTCATCGCGACGCTCTGCCTGACACTCGTCAACCTTGCGATCTTCGCCGCCTTCCAGCGGATAACGGTCGCCCTCGCTCTCATCATCTTCTACTCCTACCCGGCCGTCGTGACGCTGGCCTCGGTGCGCGTGCATGCGGAGCCGCTCGACCGGTCGAGAGCGGTCGCCCTTGCCCTCGCGTCGGTCGGGCTGCTGCTCGTCGTTCTCGCGCCGTCGATGCAGGCGGGTGGGCTGGGCATCGAGCCGGTCGGCATCGGTCTCGCTGCTCTCGCCGCGCTCTCGCAGGCCGTCTACGTCCTCGTCAGCGTTCGCGGCTATGCGAGCGTGCCCTCGACGCAGGCCGTCGCTCTCCTGTTGTCGGGATCCGCGGTCATCTACGTGATCCTGCTCTTCGTCCTCGGCGGCCTCGGCGAATTACTGCAGCCGTTCCGGCAGCCGCTGCTCTGGCCGTGGGTGCTCGCGGCCTCCATCCCGGGCGCAGCGATCTCTACCACGGCGCTCCTCGCCGGTATCCGGGCGCTCGGCCCGAGCCGGGCATCCATCCTCATGACACTCGAGCCGGTCATCGGCGCCGCACTCGCGGCGGTGTTCCTCGGCGAGCGCCCGCTGCCGCTGCAGCTCGTCGGGGGAGCCGCCGTGCTCGCTGCCGCAGTCGTGCTCCAGTTGCCGGCCCCGGCGTCGCGGGAGCCGCCAGGCGGCGTACGCCAGCCGACGTGAGGCTCCTGCTCCCGGTGCCCGGCTATACTCCCCTCGGCCCGCCGGCGCCTCAGTGCTCGCGCCGCGCCCGCCGGATCGACGCTAACGAGGTTCGATGCGCGTCCGAAAAGCCGTCTTCCCGGCAGCCGGTTGGGGAACCCGATTCCTCCCCGCGACCAAGGCGCAGCCGAAGGAGATGCTGCCGCTCGTCGACAAACCCGTCATCCAGTACGCGGTCGAGGAAGCGGTCGCAGCGGGGATCGACCAGGTCATCATCGTCACGAGCAGTCAGAAGCGCGCGATCGAGGACCACTTCGATCTCTCGTTCGAGCTGGAGCACCTTCTCGAGTCGAAGGGCGACATCGAGATGCTCCGCCGGGTCCGCCACATCAGCGATCTGGCGCAGATCAGCTACGTGCGCCAGAAGGAGCAGCTCGGGCTCGGGCACGCGGTGTTGATGGCCAAGGATCTGGTCGGACACGAGCCGTTCGCCGTCATCCTGTCGGACGATGTGGTCGCCGCAGACCAGCCGTGCATCGGGCAGCTCGTCGAGGCATACCGCGAGACGCACGCGTCCGCCGTCGCGGTGATGGAGGTCCCGAGGGAGGAGACCCGCCGGTACGGCGTCGTCGACGTGGAACCGCCGCCGAACGGCGTCGGGGACGGCAGGTTGTTCCGGGTGAAAGGCCTGGTGGAAAAGCCGGATCCAGCCGACGCGCCGAGCAACCTGGCGATCATCGGCCGCTACGTGCTCACACCCAAGATCTTCGAGAAGCTCGAACAGACCCCGAGGGGGGCGGGCGGCGAGATCCAGCTGACCGACGCGATCGAGGCGCTGATGGCCGAGCAGGATGTCTACGCGTACGCGTTCGAGGGCGTCCGTTACGACGCCGGGACGACGATGGGGTGGCTCAAGGCCTCCGTGGAGCTCGCGCTGGAGCGGCCCGATGTCGGGCCGGAGTTCCGGCGCTACCTCGCGACCCTTGACCTCTGCTGATCCTTCGGCGGCCCCTCTGTCGCGATACCACCCCAGGGTGACCCGCCGCACGGAGCGCCTCGAGACGACGCACGCGGCGGTCCCGCCTTGCGCCGGGGCGGAGCGGTAGGGGATGGCTGAGCTCGGGAGCGTCCTGGGCGGGCGGTACCGGTTACAGGAGCTGCTCGGCGAGGGCGGGATGGCGACCATCTACCGTGCCCACGACGCCCAGCTGGGACGCGATGTCGCGGTCAAGATCATGCGGTCGGAGTTCGGCCGCGACCCCGCGTTCGTCGCGCGGTTCCGCCAGGAGGCTCAGGCGGTCGCGCAGCTCGCCCACCCGAACGTCATCAACGTCTACGACTACGGGACGGACGAAGCCGGCCCGTTCATCGTCATGGAGCTCGTCGAGGGTCAGGACCTCTCGTCGATCCTCGCCGAGCGCGGCGCGCTCTCGGCGCGTGCCGCCGCACTCATCGCCCAGCAGGTCGCGGACGGACTGGAAGCGGCGCACCAGCGCGGGATCGTCCACCGCGACGTGAAGCCGTCAAACGTCCTCATCGCGGAGGGCGGCCGGGTGAAGGTGGTCGACTTCGGCATCGCGCGCGCGTTCTCCGAGGCCGAGCTGACGCTACCGGGCACGACGCTGGGGAGCGTCCATTACTTCAGCCCGGAGCAGGCCCGGGGCGAGGCGGTAACGCCCGCGTCAGACGTGTACTCGCTCGGCTTGATGTTGTTCGAGATGCTGACGGGGCAGCGTGCCTGGAAGGGCGATTCGGCGGCGGCGGTCGCGGTGGCGAGGCTGGGCGGCGAGGCTCCAGCCCCCTCGACCCTTCGTGCCGACGTGCCGCCGGCCCTCGACGCCATCGTCCGCAAGTCGCTGGCCCGCGACCCGCAGCTCCGCTTCCGCTCGGGCGGCGCCATGTCCGCCGCGCTCGGCCGCTTCCTCGCCGACCCGAACGCTCCGGCGTTCGTCGCGGGCGCCGTCCCCGACCTGACTCGGACCGTCGTCGGCGCGCCACCTCCGCCACTCGCCGGGGGGATGGCGGCCGGTAGGACGCTCGCCGCCGGGACGCCCGTCGTCGCTCGACCTCCCTACGCCGATCGGGGGGTGGGCGTGGGGACGCGGCGAAGCGTGGTCGAGGCAGAGGAACCGCAGCGGTCCGGGAGCGGAGGGTGGTTGACGGCATTGCTCGGGCTCGTCGCGCTCCTCGCGGTGGCCGGAGTGCTGGTGTTCGTGCTCCTGAGCGGGAACCGTGGTGCGGCCCGCGCGACCCCGGCCCCACCGGCACAGGTGACCGTCCCTTCGTTCGAGAACCTCACGCTGGACGCAGCAGAACGGGTGGCCGAGGGGCTCGGCCTCACGCTCGTCGTCGGGGGGAGAGACGAGCGTGACGACCTCCCCGAGAACACGGTCCTGAGCCAGCGGCCGGGAGCGAACACCCTGGTCCCACCCGCGAGCGAAGTCATCGTGACCATCTCGACGCGCAGCGAGACCGTCGCCGTCCCGGCACTCGTGCGCCTGACCCAGGGGGAGGCGATCAACAGGCTGGTCGAGAGCGAGCTCAGGGTCGGTGAGATCGACGAGGAGTTCAACGCGGAGATCGAGGCCGGGCGCGTCGTCAGGAGCGACCCGCGGACGGGCGTTGACGTCAGGCGAGGTTCTCCAGTGAACCTCGTCCTGTCGCGCGGTCCCAAGCCCACGCCGACCCCGACCCCCACGCCGACGCCGACCCCCACGCCGACCCCGACCCCCACGCCCACGCCGACGCCGACCCCCACCCCGACGCCTTCGCCTTCGCCCACCCCGACGCCCACGCCGACCGTCACGCCCGTCCCCGAGGCAGCGGTCGGCGACTATGGCTGCCTGACGCTCGTCGAGGCGCAGGAGGAGATCGAGGCAGACGGGTTCGTGCTCGGGGAGGTGACACCGCCCGGCGCGCCACAGGACTGGGTCGTCATCGACCAGCGGCCGCGGCGCGGATCGATGCGTCCCGAGGGGACGGAGATCGACCTCACGCTGGACGACCCGACCCTCGCACTGTGCCCCTGAAGGCGATGCGCGACGCGATCGAAGTGACGGATGCGACGTTCGGGGACGAGGTGCTCGAGGCAGACCTCCCGGTGCTCGTCGATTTCTGGGCTCCCTGGTGCGGCCCGTGCCGCCTCGTCAGCCCCGTAGTGGAAGAGCTCGGGCGCGAGTTGTCGGGCTCGCTCCGCGTCGCGAAGCTGAACATCGATGACAACATCGGGACGGCCAGCGAGTACCGGATTTTCTCCATCCCCACCCTCGTCCTGTTCAAGGGAGGCCGAGAGGTCGAGCGAGTCGTCGGCTTCCACCGAAAGCCCGCCCTGGCCGCGAGGATCGCCCGGCACCTCTAGCCTAGCAGATACACTGCTGCCGATGCCCACCGTCCGTTGCCCGCACTGCGGGACCGCGCAGTCCGAGGCGGTCCGATGCTGGATGTGCCGCCGCGCCTTCACCAGCTGCGCAAGCTGCCTCCACTTCCGGCGTGCCGTCGCCGGTCCCTCCGGGTACTGCGGGCTTGACGCGCGCCGACGGCCGCTGCGTGGCGACGAGGTGCGGCCGTGCTGGCGCGCCGCGGACGAGCCGATCGTCGCGAACGGTCTGTTCGACTAGCGCGAGCGGAGTGCGCGCCCCGAGGCCGACGAGGGGGGTCGGAGGCCGTGGACGCCGGGCGTCTCGCGTGTCTACTCGATCGTCAAGTGCGCGATCTGCTGCACGCTCTCACCGTCCGGGAGGACCACGCGGACGGTCACCAGCCCTTCTCCCGGCAGCGCGCCTTCCTTCGGGATCGTCACATGCGCCCAAACGGCACGCCCGTTCCTCGTTGTGGTCTCGAACGTCGACGTGGGGAGGCCCGGTGGCGACAGGCTGAAAGTGACCGCTCCGCCGTTCACGGCGCTGCCTCGGCGGTCGCTCACGCTGACCGTGATGGAGACCGGCGCCGGTAACTCCGAGCGCGCGAACACCGACCTCGACAGCGTCAGTCGGGCGACGAGGTCACTCTGCCGGTGCACCACGTCGACTCGTTTCTCCATCGTGTTGCCGGCGGCGTCACCAGCCCGGATCTTCAGCGAGTTCGGGCCGGGGTCAAGGGCGACCTCGACGGCGAACGAGGCGTCTTCGGCCGCGACCGTCACCGCGGAAACTCCGGTCGTGGCGTTATCGACGGTGATACGAGCTCCGCTCTCGGCCTTCCCGCGGACGACCACGCGCTCCCCGGTCACCGGCTCGCCCTGCTTGGGGACCTCGACTGTCAGTGGCGGCGGCGTGCCGTCGAACAGGATCTCGATCTCTTCGGACATCCCGCTCTTTACGCCGGGCCCCTCTATCGACGCAGCGATCCGGCTGCGGCCCTCGGGCACGGGGACGCCCGCGATCGCGAACGACGTGCTCTCGGGCACGTTGCGTTCCCTGGCCAGCTGACCGTTGACGTAGACGCGGAGATAGAAGCCGTCAGCTCCTGCAACGCCCGGCGGCAGCCTCCCTCGGAGCTCCCATCCGGACGCCCGGAGCACGTCGGTCGCCGGCCGTTCCAGCAGCGGAGGATCGACCTGCCTACTCAGATCGACAGGAGCTCGCCCGCCCGTCACTCGTCCGATCAGCGTCCCCAGGGCACCGCCCGCCCTCTCGGATCCCCTCGCGAGTGCGTCCGCTGCCGCCACCGCCAACGCGCCAGCAAATACGAACACGACCAGCAGCGCGAATGCGCGGCCGAGTCGGAGGAGGAACTTCCAACGCGACATCGAGCGGGCCTCTGCCGACCGCCCGCCCTGCGACCGTGGAAGGGGTTGAGGCCGAGTCCGTCCGGTGTCCGCGCGACGGCTCGACCGCCTGGGGCTCACCATCGTGAGCCGCGGCCGTGCGGCTCGGCGGGGAGAGTCTGCCATCGTCCGCGATTCTCGCACGCCCGTTCCAATCCATTCGTGCGAGTCACACTCTTTCCCCGCGCGACGCCGGCTCTGAGCGGTGTAGGCTAGGTGGGAATGCAACTCCTCCCACTCCCTGCCCAGGAGTCCGTGTGAGTAGCCGCGAGCGCAAGCCGGAGCCCACGGCGGCTCGCGGGGGGCTGCTCGCCGGAGGGCGTCCACGCCCGCCGGCTCCACCTGCAGGACCGATCTCGCGTGTCGCGGCGCGAACTCCGGCGCGGGTCCCGCCGGCAGCGCCGCTCGCTCCACCACCCGGTCCCAGGACGCCGTTCGGCATCCCGAACCTCCGCCGGAACGTCTGCCCGCACTTCTACCTGACGAGTGCGCGTGGACCGATATCGATCCAGGCACCGCATGTGCTCAAGGCGCTCATGCGCCACCAAACGAGCGTTTCGCGGTGCCAGCTCCGCGGGGGCGTCCACCTCGAGCAGGGGTACGTCTCGGATATCTGCCTCTCGTCGCGCTTCAACCAGTGCGTCTTCTATGAGGACGAGCTGACCGGACGCTGACCGTGACCGAGTACCACCGCGCGCTGGCGGCGCTGCAGGAGCGCGGTAGGTTCGGCGTACGCCTTGGCCTCGGGCGGACCCGAGCTCTCCTCCGAGAGCTCGGCGATCCTCATCTCGGGTTGCGCGGCGCACTCGTGGGCGGGACGAACGGCAAGGGGAGCGTTCAGGCGATCGTCGCCGCCATCGTCCGTCGCGCGGGATACCGGGTCGGGCAGACGCCGAAGCCGCACCTGGTCAGCTACCGCGAGCGGATGACGATCGACGGAGAGCCGATCGCGCCCGAGCAGTTCGCCGACCTCATCCACGAGGTCGCGCGATGCGCCGATCGCGTCGCGCGTCGCCTCGGCCCACCGACCGAGTTCGAGCTCCTCACGGCGGCGGAGTTCGCGTGGTTCGCGAGGTCCGGCGTCGACGTCGGCGTCGTAGAGGTGGGGATGGGTGGGCGCCTCGACGCGACGAACACCTGGGACGGCGGCGTTGCGGCCATCACGAACGTGGACTGGGACCACATGGACCGGCTGGGCGGGACGCTTGCGGCGATCGCCCGCGAGAAGGCGCACATCATCAAGCGCGGCGACAGGGCGGTCACGGGCGCCACGGGCCCAGGGCTCGACGTCATCCGGCGACGAGCCCGGCGGATGGGAGTGCCGCTCGACGAGGTGACGCCGCTGCGCGTCGAGGCGATGGACCGCGGCGGCCTATGGCTGCAGGACGAATGGCTCGGTCGCGTCCGACTCGGGCTCCGCGGGCGGCACCAGGCGCTGAACGCCGTCGTCGCGCTCGGCGTGGTACGAGCGCTCGTCGACGCCGGGATCCTCCGGGTCGCGGACCAGGCGATCGTCGACGGGCTGGCCGGTGCGCGTTGGCCGGGGCGCCTGGAGCTGCTAGCGCTGACGGGTGACGGCGAGGCCCGCGCCTCGTCCCCCGCCGATCCTGATCCTGCAGCGCCGGACATCCTGCTCGACGGCGCTCACAACGTCGCGGGCGTGGAGGCACTCGTTGCAGCGATCGACGAGCTCACGCCTCGGCTGTCCCATGGTCGGCCCACCCTCCTGCTCGCTCTGATGCGTGACAAGGAGGTGCGCTCCATCGTGGAGCGGCTAGTTCGATCTCCCTCCCTCGCCGACGCTCACGTCGTCACGACGTCCGTGGTAGCCGAGCGCGCGCTCCCGGCCGAGGACCTTGCCGCGGTGTGGCGCGCGGGTCGTGGCGCAGACAGGAACTCCGTCGTCGTCCCGCTCGAGCCGGTTGCCGCAGCTCTCGACCGGGCGCTCGACCTGACCCTGCGCGAGCGCGGACCACTCATCGTCGCCGGGTCGCTGTACCTTGTCGGCGAGGTGCGCGCCCGGCTGCTCGACGATCCCAGCACCCGCGACCCCGCGGATCAGGAGCCGGGCTCGACAGTGCCGCCGCTGTAGCGGCCGCCGAGCGAAGGGAGGTACGAGCCGAGTGGACGCGACGCCATCCGTGGCGCTGCCCGAGAACGCGGCCAGCGGGATCGTCGACAGACCTGCGCCGATGCGCGTCAGGCGCCGGGAGTTCGGGTGGGGGTCGCGGACGTTCCTGATGGGGATCGTGAACGTCACGCCGGACTCGTTCAGCGGCGACGGGCTCCTCGCGACGGGTGGCCCGGACACGACGGGAGCGGCCGTCGCCCTCGCGCGGCGGATGTCGCAGGAGGGCGCGGACCTGCTCGACGTCGGCGGCGAGTCTTCCCGCCCCGGACATCGCGTCGTGGACGCCGACGAGGAGATGAGGCGCGTGCTCCCCGTCATCCGGGCGCTTCGCGACACCCTGCCGGAGATGCCGATCAGCATCGACACGACGAAGACGAGCGTCGCGGCCGCCGCGCTCGACGCAGGAGCCGACGTCATCAACGACATCTGGGGCGTCCGAGCGGACGCGGGCCTTCCACGTCTCGCCGCGGAGCGGGGCGTGCCACTCATCGTCATGCACAACAGGACCGAAGCGCGCTACCGGAACGTCCTCGCCGAGGTGCTCGCGGATCTGCAGCGCGCGCTCGACCGGGCGCTCGACTGCGGGGTGCCGTGGGACGCCTTGATCGTGGACCCCGGGATCGGGTTCGGGAAGACAGCGGAGCAGAACCTCGCGATCCTGCGCGACCTGGCGGCGTTCCGGGTCCTCGGCCGCCCCGTCCTCCTCGGCACGAGCCGGAAGTCGACCATCGGGAAAGTCCTGGACCTGCCCGCGCCGGACCGGCTCGAGGGGACGCTCGCTACGACGGCTCTGGGCGTTGCCGCAGGTGCCGATATCCTCCGCGTACATGACGTGGAGCCGAACAGGAGAGCTGCGCGCATGAGTGATGCGATCATCCGAGATGCGTGGCGGGAAGCTCCCGCCGCGCAGCCTGGACAGCCCGCGGGCGGCCATGCCCGACCGCAGGGACAGGGATGAGCGGCGATCGCATCCTGCTGCATGGGATGCGCTTCAGCGGACGCCACGGCACGAGCGAGGAGGAGCGGCGCTTCCCGCAGCCGTTCGAGGTCGACGTGGAGCTCTGGCTCGACCTCTCACGTTCCGGGCGCAGCGACCAGCTCTCCGACACGGTCGACTACTCCCGCGTGTTCGAGACGTGCCGCGCGATCATCGAGGGCAGGAGCTTCAACCTGCTGGAGGCGATCGCCGAGACGCTTGCAGCGGAGATCCTGTCATCGACCGACGTGGGAGAGGTAGGTGTCACGCTCCGCAAGCTGGAAGTGCCGGTACCCGGTGAGATCGCCCACTCGGGTGTCGACATCCGTCGTTCTCGCGCGGCAAGTTGATGTCCGACGGAACCGACCGGCCCCGAGTCGTCATCGTCGGAGGTGGCTTCGGCGGGCTGTACGCGGCGAAGGGGCTCGCTGACGCACCCGTTGCGGTCACCCTTATCGACCGGCGTAACTTCCACCTGTTCCAACCACTGCTCTACCAGGTCGCCACCGGCGCGATCGGAGCTGGCGACATGGCGACGCCGTTGCGGGCGATCCTGAAGGACCAGGCGAACACCACGGTGCTGCTCGGCGAGGCACGGACGATCGACGCGGATCTCCGGACCGTGGAACTGACGGACGGCGGCTCGGTGCCGTACGACACGTTGATCGTTGCTACCGGCGCACACCACGACTACTTCGGGCACGACGACTGGGCGCCGCTCGCGCCGGGACTGAAGACCGTCGAGGACGCGAGCGAGATCCGCCGCAGGATCCTGCTCGCCTACGAAGCCGCCGAACGGGAGGCCGACGAGGAGGCGCGCGCGGCGTGGATGACATTCCTCGTGGTGGGGGGCGGGCCTACCGGTGTCGAACTGGCCGGTGCGCTGGGCGAGATCAGCCGCGAGACTCTCCCCCCGGAATTCCGCCGGATCAGCCCCGAGCGGGCCCGGATCGCGTTGCTCGAGGGGCTGGACCGGATCCTCCCGAGCTACCACCCCTCCCTTTCGCGCAAGGCGGCGCAGGAGCTGCAGCGGCGCGGCGTCGAGGTGCTGACGGGCACGATGGTCACGGCCATCGACCAGGACGGGGCCACCGCGAAGCGGGGTGACGAGGAGCTGAGGATCGCGGCTCGCACGATCCTGTGGGCGGCAGGCGTCCGCGCGTCATCCTTCGGGCGGACGATCGGGGAGGTGACAGGGACGCCGCTCGACCGCGCCGGCAGAGTATCCGTCGAGCCCGACCTGACCATTCCCGGTCACCCCCAGATCTTCGTCATCGGGGACCTCGCCGCCCTCAAGGGCCCGGACGGGAAGCAACTGCCTGGCGTCGCCCCGGTCGCGATCCAGCAGGGCCGGCACGTGGCGAAAGTGATCCGGGCACGGCTGGAGGGGCGGTCAGGACGCCGTCGATTCCGCTATCGGAACAAGGGAAGCGTGGCGACGATCGGGCGCGGGGCGGGCGTCGCGGACCTGGGTTGGATCCGCCTGGACGGCGCCCTTGCCTGGCTCGCGTGGCTGTTCGTCCATCTGTGGTACCTGATCGGCTTCGAGAACCGGGTCGTCGTGCTCACACAGTGGGCGTGGGACTTCTTCACCGCCGGCAGGGGGACTCGGCTCATCACCGGAGACCCGCTCCGCCCGACGCTCAAGCGCCCGCGCTGATCCCGCTATCCGTCGGCTTCAGGGGCTTCCCCGGGCCGCCCTCCGCGGTCTCGGTCTCTACTGCTCGGCCGGCCGCGTGGCCAACGTGATCGGCACCTCGATGGTCTTGCCACCCCGGAGAACGGTCAAGGTCAGCTGATCGCCAGGGCTGTGCTGCGTGAGCAGGAGGTCGAGCGGGTGTTGCGCGTCGATCCGCTCGCCGTTGATCGCCATGATGATGTCTCCCGCGCGGATCCCGGCCCTGTCCGCCGGGCTGCGGGGCACGACGGGGGAGCCCGCCTGCTCGCCGACCTCGGCGGGAAAGCCGACCCAGACGCCGTAGTCGATGGGGAGCCGCTCCCGGACCTGCACGTTCGGGTCGATCGGCTCGTAGTTGATGCCGATGAACGGCCGGCTGAGCTTCTCGCCGGCCACCGCCTGCTCCATGATCGGGCGGGCGATGTTGATCGGGATGGCGAAGCCGATCCCCTGTGCTCCGCCCGCCACGGCGGTATTCACGCCGATGACCCGCCCGCTGGAGTCGACGAGCGCGCCACCCGAGTTCCCGGGGTTGATGGGCGCGTCCGTCTGGATCAGGTTCCGCAGCGCCCTGCGTTGCCCGGTCTCCTGGTCCTGGACCGCGATCTGGCGGCCGAGGGCGCTGACCACACCGCTGGTGACGCTGTTGGTGAACGTGCCCAACGGGCTCCCGATGGCGACGGCGAGCTGGCCGGGCTTGAGCCCCGACGAGTCACCGATCTCGGCCACGGGAAGGTTCTCGCCCTCGATCTTCACGATGGCCAGGTCCGTCAGGGTGTCGATCCCGTAGATGCGGCCGTCGAACCGGCGCCGGTCCTGCAGCTCCACACGCACGCGTTCGGCGCCCACCACCACGTGTCGGTTGGTCAGGATCCACCCCGCCGAGTCGTACAGGATCCCTGACCCCACACCGGTCGCCGGCAGCTCGAACGGCTCGGCACCCTGCGCTTGTCCGGTAGTGATCGTGACGATCGCAGGACTAGCGGCCGCGGCGGCCCGCGTGACGGCCGACTCCTCGTTGATCGTGACGGGTTGCGTGTCCCCGTTCGCCCCGGCGACGGCCGCCGGCTGTGCGCTCGGGGGAGCGATGGCTGCCGCGGGACGGGAGTCGTCACGGGACGTCTGGAGCGCGAGATATGTGCCGCCCGACGCCAGAGCAGCCGAGAGGAGCGAGACGAGGAGCAATGGGAGGAGGCCCACCGACGAGCGTTTCCGCGTCTCCGGTGTCCCACGAGAGCCGGCCGCGTACGAGACCCCCTCGTCGCCTGGCCCCGGCTCCAACCACTTGCCGGGGGTCCCCGTCTGCCACTGCGACTGCTGCGCCCATCGCGGGCGCGCTTCCGGCGTCGGGCTATACGTGCTTTCCTGATACTCGTCGCCGCGAGGATAGCCGGGGCTTGACGCGGAGCCGTCGGAGGCATAGCCGCCCGACGTGTCGCGGAGGGTGTCGCCCGGAACGGGCGCGCGCTGCGTCCCCGTCGGGTAGGTCGTCGTCGGGCTGTCGTCGCGACCGCCCCCGCCGCTTCCTGCGGCGTTGGCGTCGGAACCGCGGTAGACGGTCAGGTCCTCTTCGCGGTCCGGGCGACCGTGATACGTCATCTAGTCGAAGCTCCTTGGATCGTTGCGTGCGTGTCGGCGGTCGGCTGGAGGGCGCCAGCCGGGGCGGGCATCGTTGCGGAGTCTGGCACGGTAGCGTTGAGAGCACCGTCGAGGCGGGGTGAAGAAACCGAAACGTCGCGCGGCAGCGTTACGACGACCTCGGTCCCGCTGCCCAGCTTGCTCTGGATCGTCACCCGTCCCCCGTGCATCTCGACGATCGACCGCACGATCGAGAGCCCAAGGCCGGACCCGCCGGCGCGCTCCTCGTGGGCTTGGGAGCCGCGGAAGAAGCGATCGAAGACGCGGGGCAGCTCCGCGGCGTCGATGCCCACGCCGGTGTCGCGGACCGACAGCTCGGCGCCCTCTGGCGTCTCCCTGAGATGGACCGCGACACGCCCCCCAGCTTCCGTGAACTTGATCGCGTTGCCGATCAGGTTCCCCAGGACCTGCCCCATCCGCGGTGGGTCGTGGGCGAGCCGGACGGGCTCCTCGGGGACGTCTGCAGCGAGCTCGATCCCCTTGCGCCGCGCGTTCGGCTCCGCCTGTTCGACCGCGTCCTCGACCACGACCCGCAGGTCGTCCGGGCGAAGGTCCAGGGCGACGAGCCCCGATTCGAGCTTTGACAGCTCGAGCAGGTTCGTCGCGAGCCAGTCCAGGCGCTCGATCTGCTGGCGGCTCGCCTGAAGGAACTCTTCGCGCGTGGCCGGATCCTTCGCGGCGCCCTCCTGGAGCAGCTCGGTGAATGTGCGGAGCGCTGCGATCGGCGTGCGCAGCTCGTGACTGACATCGGCGAGGAAGTCGCGGCTCCGATCCCGGTCGCGTCGGATGAGGGTCATCGACTCCTGGAGCCGTTCGGCCATCGCGTTGAACGCCGTGGCGAGCTCTGCGACCTCGGGAGCCGCGCCGCGGGATGCGGGGACGCGGGCATCGAGGTTTCCCTGGCCGAGTGCGCGTGCGGCCTCGGTCAGCCGGCGGACCGGCGTCGTGAGCAGGTTCGCGAGGAGGATCGACGCAACCAGCGCGACGCCGAGCGCGAGGGCGCCCGTGAAGGCCATCACGCCGACGATCGTCTCGAGGGTCTGGACGCGGAAGCTGTAGGGGTTCGACAGCCGGACGGTGACGCGACGCCCGGGGGCGGCTGCGCCGGACTGGCTCCAGAAGCGGTCGAAGACGGTGAACGACCTCTCTCGGACGATGTTCTCGCGCTGCTGGCCAGGCGACTCCGGCGGTGCGGCCTGAACGATGAGCTCGTACCGGATGTCGTCGGGGGTCTTTGGACTGGACGCGATGCGAATGGCCACGTCTGCCTGCGCCACGCGGTCGGTCAGGTTCTTGACGAAGCCCGCCCGCTCGTCGCCGAGGGCCTTGAGGATCGCGCGTGATGCCGTGAGCGGCTTGGTCGGCTGGAGGATCGGCCGGATGGCGTCCGTTCCCTGGCTCTGTGCCGCGAGGATCTGCTGCGCGACCAGCGATGCCATGACTTCCGTGCGCCGGTCCAGCGAGGCCGTCTCCTGTTCAAGGAAGTAGGCGTCGAGCAGCCGCGGGAGCGCCGCGAGCACGAGTGCCAGCGCGATCGCGACGATCCCCGCGAAGGCGAGCACGAGCCTCGCTCGGAAGGAGCGGGGCAACAGCGGGAGTGTTCGGGCCATTGCTTCAGTCCGGTTCGTGCGTTCGAGCGGCGCGGCGAGGGGGAGACGCCGTCAGAGAGACCCTCTGCCCGGCACCCTGCTACCGCTCGGCGAACGCGTAGCCCGCCCCGCGGACCGTCAGGATGAAGGCGGGGTCGGAGGGGTCGTCCTCCAGCTTCTCCCGCAGGTGGCTGACGTGGACGTTGATCGTCTTCTCGTCCTGGTCCAGCGCCTCGTAATCCCGGATGAGCTCGAGCAGCTCCCGGCGCGAGTAGACGCGACCGGGTCGGGACGCCAGATGACGGAGGATCTCGAATTCGGTCGCGGTGAGGCTGATCCGTTGCTGCCCGCGCTGCACTCGTCGCCGCTCCAGGTCCACGACGAGGTCCCTGTGCCGGATCACGCGGCCGCCCACCGCGTCCGCGAGGTCGCCGTACGCGCGCCGGAGCAGCGCCTTGATGCGGCTCATCAGCTCGCGGAGTCCGAACGGCTTGGTGAGGTAGTCATCCGCGCCGAGCTCGAGCCCGATCACCTTGTCCACCTCCTCGTCGCGCGCCGTGAGCATCAGCACCGGCGCTTTGGAGCCGAGACCCCTGAGGCGTCGCAGTACCTCGAATCCGTCGATGCCGGGAAGTCGCACGTCGAGGATCAGGAGGTCGGGCGCCTGCCGGCTGGCGAACTCGAGGCCCTCCTCGCCGCTCCGTGCGACGCTCACGCCGTACCCCTCCTGTTGGAGTGCGTACTGGATGCCCCTCGCCACCGCGTACTCGTCCTCGACGACGAGGATCGTCGCTGCCATCGCCCCGGCATGGTACATCGGGGGATAGCGCCGGCCCGATTTGCTAGGATGACGCCCCCCGACGGAGGTTCCTTGACGTGATCCAACGCCCGCAACTCCCTGCCCAGCGCCGCCTCGTATCAGGCAAGGATGTCTCCCGGCTTCGCCGCGAAGGCCTTGTTCCCGCAGTCGTGTACGGCCACGGGGAGCCGTCGGAATCGATCCAGGTCGACGGCCGGGCGCTCGACCAGCTTCGTCGGACGGCCGGCAGGAACGCCATCGTCGACCTCCGCGTCGACGACGCGCGGCCGCGCCCCGTCCTCGTTCACGGCGTCCAGGAGCATCCCGTCAACCGCCGCGTCCTTCATGTGGACTTCTTCCTCGTGAACATGACGGAGGAGCTGACGGTGGACGTCCCGATCGCCATGACGGGGACGTCCGATGCCGCGGAGCGCCAGGGCGGGACGCTGCTTCACCTGCTCGACCAGGTGAAGGTTCGGGCGCTGCCAGCCGACCTTCCGCAGACGCTGGATCTCGACGTCACCCCGCTCGACTCGTTCGACGCGGTGCTCCACGTCCGGGACATCGCGCTCCCTCCTCGCGTGACGCTGCTGACGGATCCAGTCGAGCCGATCGCGCGCGTGACGCCGCCTCGCCTCGACCTGGAGCCGGTAACGGCTGAGCCGCCGGCCGAGGGCACGCCCGAGGTGGCAGCAGCCGTCGAAGAGACCGGAGATGGTTCGGAGGCGCCCGCGGGATAGCGGGATGTCTCGTCGCTATTCCCGGGCGGTCGCAGCCGCAGTGGAGGCTGGGCGTAGCGACGCGCCGAGCCCGTAGGGCGTGTCGTTCGCGAGCGCGACTGCGTCCCGCGTCCCGCCACGCTGTACGTCGCCTATCTTCCCGGGATGAGCCGTCGGTGGCGCGCCTGATCGCTGTCCATGATCGATCGAGTGGGTGTCGGGCCGTCAGCCGCCCAAGAGGTCGATCCCGCTGTCTGTCGCCGTGCCCAGCACGGCGTGGCCGATCAGTCCGCGCCAGTGCGTCTCCAGCGGGTAGGCATCGAACGGCGCGGCGAGCCCGAGCGCGCTGTTCGCGTACTCGTCGTTCACCGCCCAGAGCAGCAGGCCGTAGAGGAGGCCTCGCCCGGCGCGGACCAGTGGCACGCGATCGCGTAGCACGGCGTACACCGCGCCGGGAGCAACGCCCAGGCCGAAGTGGATCCCCTGCATGAGCATCGATCGCTGCGTCTCGTCGAGCGGCCTCCCGGACATCGTCTCGATCCGGTCGACGAGGTTCTCCACGGATCCCTTGCCGTTCGGGCGCGCGGCTTCCTCGCGCTGCTTCGTCTCCTGGGACTGGCCCTCGAGGAGACCGGTCGTCACGAGGTCCATCAGCCACGTCCCGACCGCGCCGGCAACGGCGCCCCGCGCCGCGTCCGCCAGCCACGAACCGCCTGCCGTCCGTCTCACAGCCAGGGCTCGCTGATCACATTGCCGCGGCGGTCGCGGCTTCCTCTGATCGCCATCGGATCCTCCCCTTTCGAGCCTTGACCCTACCTCGCCCGCGGCTCGATCGCCTTCACCTGGCCGCTGAGGACATCGACCCTGACCAGCGGACCCGCGGAACGATAGGGCGAGCCGGTGGTCGTGCTCGTCACTCCTTTAGCGCCTCGAGCGTGGAGTCAAGGAGGGCGTCGTCCGAGGCCGAGACGAGGTATACGGTAGCGCCGCGGCGGACGACTGCGGTCAGGAGTTCGCCTCTGGCGTTCCGCTCGTCAGTTCCGCGGGTAGTTCCCGCCACGGCTCGGGCCACGCGATCTACGTCGTTGCGACGGACCGTGACCGCCAGGATCGTCACTCGGCGTCCGTCATGGGACGACCCTGCCGCCGAGATCACGACCGCCTCGTCCGCGTTACCGCGCCCGGCAGCGAGCACTGCCAGCACATCGGTCGCGTCCATGTTCCGTGATCCTGAGAGCGCGGTGACACGCTCGAGATCGAGACGCGCGGCGTCGATGTGGATCCCATCGACGACCGTCGGCAAGACCGCCTCGACGGCCCCGGACCTCGAGGCTCCGCCACTGCTCGCGCTCGCCCCTGACAAGCCGGTGGACGAGCCGCCCGCCGACACCGTGAGGGTGCTGCTCGGCGTGTCGGAGTCGGTAAAGCGTTCGCCCGTTTCGGTCGGCTGAACGGCGGCCAGCAGGACGGCACCGACGAGTGTCAGCCCCCCAACGACGGCCAGGGCAAGTAGCGGGGCGGGCGGCCGTGTGCGCACGTCATCTTCCATGACTAGGCGCGACCGCCGGACGGCTACCGGATGCGTACATCCACGCCCTCCCGCGAACGAGCCGACGATGCGGCCCCTGCTCCAGCACGGCAGAAGTGACCGGGCTGCCGAAGAACGGGTTCCTCGCCGACGTACGCCTCTTCCACGAGCCGGGCGTGGAGGGCATCGACTACGCCTCCAGTTTCCGGGCTGCTTCGAGGAACAGGCCGCCCATCACGCGGGCTGTCGTCGGGAAGGCGTGGATCGTGTCTGCGAGGACTGCGAGCGGCGTCCGGAGCTTGATCGCGAGGACGGCTTCATGGATCGCCTCGCTCGCGCCCGGACCCGCGATGAACGCGCCGATCAGGACCTGCTCGCGGCGGTCGACGACGATGCTCACGTGCCCAGAAGCCTCTGCGACATATCCCTTCGCCGACGTCGCGAGGTCCGCTGTCTCCTCGAACGCGTCGTATCCCCGCTCCTGCCCCTGCTCGAGGCGAAGTCCGACGCCCGCGGTCTCCGGATCCGTATAGGTCGCACGGGGGATCGCGCGGTGATCGGGCCGGATGTCGTCGCCGAGCGCGATCCGAGCCGCGATCTCTCCCTGGTAGTGCGCGAGGTGCGTGTGCATCTCTGGTCCCGCCGCGTCGCCGACAACGAGCACGCCGTCCGCGACCCGCAGCTGCTCGTCGATGAGGGGCCGTCCGTCGCGGATCCGCGCCCCCACCGTTTCGAGGCCGAGATCAGCGATCGGCGCGGTCCTGCCGACGGCGAGGAGGACCTCATGCGCCTCGAGCGAGGCCCCGTCGGAGAGCTCGAGGCAGTGCGCGCCGTGGTGACCTCCGTGGGAGACGATCCGCTCGACCTGCGCGCGCTTCCTGATCTCCACACCATCGCTGCGGAGCGCCACCTCCAGCGCCTCTGAGTTCCGCGGGTGGTCGCGGTGGTTCAGTCGCTCGTTCCGGTCGACGATCGTGACCGGCACGTCGTAGCGGGCGTAGACCTGAGCGAGCTCGACGGCGGTCGGGCCGCCGCCGAGGATGGCAAGGCTCCGTGGCAACTGCCGCGTGGCAGTCGCTTCGCGGTTGGTCCAGGGCGTGATCGAGTCGAGGCCGGGGATGTCGGGGACAGTGGCGTTCGTCCCGACGGCGACGATGATCGTCTTCGCCTGGAGTGTCTCGCGCCTTCCATCCGAGTCGACCGTGACACTCCCCGGCCCGGCGATACGCCCGGTTCCTCGGATGACCTTCGCCCCCGCATCCTCCAGGCTCCGGACGTGCCCACCGTCGTCCGGGAAGTCGATTCCCTCCCGGTTGATCATGTAGTCCCGGAATGCGGACGCCTTGGCCCACGCGTAGTCCCCGCCTCCAGCATGGACGGCCGCGGCGTGGAGCAGCGCTTTGGACGGCATGCAGGCCCAGAAGGGGCATGACCCGCCGAACAGTTCGCGGTCGACGATCGCGACGCTCGCCCCGCGAGACCGCGCGAGCTGCGCAGCGGCTTCGCCTGCGGTTCCCGCGCCGATGATCACGATGTCGAACGTCTCCATCCACTGCGCTCCATGGCTCGCTCCCGACTGTGCCGATCGTCGGCGCTCTCGGACCGCCCGTCTGTATCCCGGGTCACGTTTCGAGCTTCGTCGTGAACTCGAGCGCGTTGGCGATCCGACGAGGCAGTGATCCCTCCGGACTCGAGCGCCAGAACACGACCTCCCGACGACTCGCAGGTGGTGGCATGCTGCAAACGCTGCGTGCCGGCGAGCACGCGCCCAGGTATCGGCTATGACGGGGAGACGGCGGCGTGGTGTCCCTACGGTCTCTTGTCCCGGCCATCCCCGATGGCGCCGCGGGACGGATCGCCAGCCTCTACTTCGAGGTCAGCTATCGGCTGCTTGCGGCTGCCGAAGGGCGCGAGTTCCTGCGAGCGTCAGCGGCTCCGGATGCACCAGCCGTCCACGGCTACTCGACGTTGCAGGATCTCGCGGCGCTCCTCGAGGCCCTCCACCCCTCGCCGGCCGACACTCTCATCGATCTCGGCTGCGGGATCGGGGAGGTTGCGATCGCGATGCACAGGCGGACCGGCTGCAGGGTGGTCGGGGTGGACGCAGCGCCAAGCGCGATCGCGGAGGCGCGACGATCGGCGGCCGCGGACGGCGTGCACGCATCGGTGCGCTTCGAGGTGGCCGATCTCGCATCGCCGCCGGTCGGGGGGTCGGCCGCGTA
The DNA here is from genome assembly GCA_016781485.1 of Chloroflexota bacterium. Classification (GTDB taxonomy): domain Bacteria; phylum Chloroflexota; class Limnocylindria; order Limnocylindrales; family CSP1-4; genus YB3-1. Next base: position 22,822 of record JADDQH010000017.1, read on the forward strand.
CGCGCTCGACTCGCTGATGTTCGTGCCGCGGCCGACGCAGGTGCTCGCGTCCGTGTCGCGGTCCCTGGAGCCGCCCGGCCGCGTCTTCGCCACGTTCGTCGATCACCGCGGTCTCGATCGCGACGGATTCGCTCGGTTCATCTCGGGCGCCGAGCTCGAACTGGAGCGACTCATCGACGTCACTGGCGCGCTCGGCCAGCGGAGCCGTGAGCGTGCGGCCGTGGCGAGGGGGCTGCTTCGAGCCCGACCGGCGTCGGCCGGGTCGCTCGGATTGCTGCTCGTGCTCGTCGAGGAAACGCTCTCGACATGGCTGATCAGGCGTCGTCGGCTGCGACGATGGCGGTTCACGGTGATCCGACCCGGTCGGGCCCGGCCTGACCTGACCCGCCCCTCGACGGTTGCGTGAGCTCGCTTACGGCGATCGCGCGAGGACGGGTACCGTTCCGGCATGCAAACCTCACCGTCGGCCACCGGCCCTCTGGATGGGCGATGAGAGTCGTCACGATCGGTCCGGTGTCAACCAGCATCGCTGCGCCTCCTCAGCTCGTGTACCAGATGCTGTCCGCGATCGGACAGGGCGACGGACGCAATGGCGAGCGGGCCGAGGTGTTGCGGCGCAACGGCGACGAGCTCATCTGCGACTTCTGGACAAGGGTCAGTCTTCCTGGCGGCGTCGATCGGCTTGTCCGGACGCGCGAGCGCGTGATGCTCTGGCCGCCAGACAGGGTCGAGTACGAGCATCTCGATGGCCCGATCCGGGGACTGCGTGAATCGATCACCGTCGCTCCCGAAGGGGGCGGTGGCACCCGGATGACCTACCTCGGGTCGTACGAGTCGCGCGGGATCGTCGATCACCTCCGAGTCCGTCTACTTGCCCGACCTGCGATCACGCGCGTGATGCAGCACCACTTCGACCACGTCCGACACCGCGCGGAGGCTAGGGCCGCCCGAAGTCGCGTTTTTCGCCGCGATCCGTCGCTTACCCCGCCTCGATAGCCGAGATCTCCCCCGGCGCGCGGGATGCGGGGATCCAGACGTCGCCGCCGTCGCTACGCGCTCGTTACCCGCCTGCGTCTGGTCCCTCAGTCGGCACGGGCGACGACTGCGGAGTACCCCACGCGACCATCGCGCACGAGTCGCCGAGCTTCGTCGAAGACCGCCGCGACGCGACCCGGGTCGCCGAGTCGTGCGAGTCCGGGGCCGAAGTCACCGAGCTGGTCACTGCCAGCGTCGCGGGCGAGCGCCGCGAGCAGGGTGATGCGAGCCTCGACACGGTCGATCAGGGCAGAGATGCTCGTGGTCTCGTCCCAAGCCCGAGCGACCGTGTACCCCGCCGAAACGACGAGCTCTTCGAGCTCGCCGGGGCGCCAGGCTTGTGACAGGCACAGGACGCTCGCGAGCGGCTCGGGGGCCATGATCGCGTCGGTCGCCGTGACATCGCTGACGAGAAGGGTGCCGCCACTCGCGGTCACCCGCCGGACCTCGTCCAGTGCACGTCGCTTGGAGGTCGTCGAGAGCACGCACTCGGCGACGACGCTGTCAAAGGTCCCGTCCGCGTACGGGAGGCGGAGCACCGACGCTTCGGTGAAGCGAATGGCGGCGCCGGCGTTCGCGGCCAGCGTGGTCGCCCGGCGTAACGCGGCGGCGCTCACATCGCATGCGTCCACCGTGAGGCCGAACTCGAGCGCGGCAAGGCGGGCGCTTGTCCCCAAACCACATCCGGCGTCGAGCAGGTGGGCGCCCGGGGGCAGGCGCGCCTCGCCGAGGAGGCGACGGGTCGTCGCAAGTCCACCCGGGTGGAGTGACTGCCCCGCGATGAGTTCGACGAGCGGGTGGCCATACAGACCCGCGCAGCAAGCCTCGACGGCCGACGGCGCGATGTCCATCAGACGGCTGGGGGTGCAGGCGCGGCGGCGACGGCCGTGGCCACGGGAAGAGTCCGGCCGCGCCGGCGGGCGGCGAGCCTCGCCCTGGTCTCTTCTCGATAGCCCACCGTGTTGTAGGTGCAGAAGGGGATCATCCTTCCGTCATCCTGGAGGATGCCGATGCAGCACTTCATCGCCTTCTTGACGTCGAACGTCCACGGGTCGAGGAAGTCGCGCAGCTGGACCATGAAGACGCGGCGGGCGAGGTCGGTGAGCGCCGGCAGGTCGACGTCACACGCCACGCAGGCAAAGCGGTCAGCCGTGGGCTCGCCCGGCACCGACCCCGCGGACCAGAGGCCCTCGAGTGCGTGGAGGATGTCGCGGTCGATCGCCGGCAGCGAGCGGTTCGTGATGTAGTCGAGGTACTCATCGACGTCGAGCACGCGCGGGAGCGGGATCACGCCGCCGTCGTCGGACAGGTAGGCGTAGGTCACCGACGAGCAGGTCGGGAAGCAGCACGGGATCGGCACGAAGTCCGACGAGCGGAACGTCCCCGCCAGTTGCTCGTCGATCCGCCGGAGAACGTCGGGGATCGTCATCCGGCGGAGCGGATCGTGATCCGGGTGACGACCGGTGTGTGTCACCGGCTGGAACATCACGCCGCGAACCGCCGGGTGACGCAGGCCGAACTCGATGAGCGGGCCGACCTCATGCTCGTTGACGTCTCGCTCGACGGCGGCCACGAGCATCACGTGAAGGTCGGCCTCGGCCAGGCGATCGAGCGCGCGCAGCTTCGTCTCGAGCAGCGGCTCCCCACGGATCGTGCGGTATGTGTCGTCGGTCAGGCCATCGAACTGGAGGTAGATTAGCGGTCGCCGGGCCGCGAACTCGTCGAACCACGCGCCACCCTCGGCGATCCGGAGGCCATTCGTGTTGACCATCGTGAACCGGATGTCGCGGCTCTGGGCGGCATCGAGCATCGCGACGAGCTCCGGGTGGATCGTCGGTTCGCCGCCGGAGAACTGGACGACCTCCGGATGACCTTCGAGCTCGACGAACCGGTCGAGCATCGACTCGACCTCCGCGAGGGTGAGGTTGAAGCCTGCTCCGGCGCTGGCGAAGCAGACGGGGCAGTCCAGGTTGCACGCCGTGTTCACCTCGATGAGCGCGAGGCACGTGTGCTGGCGGTGCTCGGGGCAGAGCCCGCAGTCGAACGGGCAGCCGCGCTCGACCTCCGTGGAGATGCGGACCGGCGCTTGCCCGGGCTTGTTGAACTTCGCCTGCTCGACGTACGCGCGTGCGTCGGCATAGATGAGCCCCTCGAACCAGCCGTGATCGGCGCACCGCTTCCGCAGGAACACCGCCTCGTTTCGGAGCAGCACCTGGGCATCGATCGCCCCGCGGCAGACCGGACAGATCGACCGGGTGACCTCGTGAAGGATCTCTCCGTCAGGACGCGGCTCGGAAGGCCGGGTGCCGATCTCGGTCATCACTCCTCCAGGGGTTCGCAGGTGCCCGCCAGCGTAGCGGTCGCAACGTCGCGGCGGCGTGACGACGTTACAGCGCCGGCCGTCGCAGTCCCGGACACCACCGTCCTCGACACGGCCCGTACATATCGACAGCTCGAGACGTGCCCCGAGAAGCGGCCGAGGGTGGCCGGCAGGATGATGCAGGGGAGGAGGGCCCCGTACGTAACGAACCTCACAGCCCGCGCGCACGCGACCGCCTACGTTCTGCGTGTGCTTCCGTCGCACCTCATGCCGGCCGTCGTCCTCGTCCTCGTCGTCGCCGCGGCCTGTCAGCCGTTCGCGGCCGGGGGCGGGCCGGCATCGACGCGCTCGCCGCTGAGCACCCCTGGTGACGCTGCCGCTGCACCGACTGCCGACGTCAGCCGACTCGACGTTTCGACGGCCGGGTGGAAGACGGACTTCGGGAAGGCGAGCGTGGACCTCGCGGAGTTCGCGAGCGGCGGTCCGCCTAAGGATGGGATCCCGCCGGTCGACGAACCACGATACGAGTCGATCGACGCTGCACGTGGCTGGCTGGACGACCGATCGCCTGTCATCGCGCTCGTCGTCGACGGGAGCGCCCGCGCGTACCCGCTCGCGATCCTGATCTGGCATGAGATCGTGAACGACTCCGTCGGCGGCAAGCCGGTCGTCGTTACCTTCTGCCCGCTCTGCAACACCGCGCTCGTGTTCGAGCGAACGCTCGACGGAACCGCCTATGACTTCGGCACGACCGGGAACCTGCGGTTCAGCGACCTCGTGATGTACGACCGGCAGACCGAGAGCTGGTGGCAGCAGGCGACCGGCGAGGCGGTGGTCGGCCAGCTGACGGGCAAGCGGCTGACGTTCTTGCCGGCACAGATCGTCTCGCTTCACGACTTCGCGGTGGCCCACCCGGCGGGCGACGTGCTCAGCCGGGAGACGGGGCATGCGCGCGACTACGGCCAGAACCCGTACCCCGGATACGACGCGGCCGGAGAACAGCCGTTCCTCTACGAGGGGGTGATCGACGACCGCGTGGCGCCGAAGGAGCGGGTGGTGACGGTCATGCAGGGCGGCGACGCCGTCGCCTTCCCGTATCCAGAGCTCCGGAAGGTGGGGGTCGCGAGTGAGACGGTCGGTGGGCAGCCCGTCGTCGTGTTCTGGACGCCAGGGACTGCGTCGGCGCTCGACGCCGAGGCGGTGGATCTCGGGCGGGACGCGGGCGCAACGGGCGTCTTCCGGCCTGAGGTCGATGGTCGCCCGCTGTCGTTCCGGCGTCGAGCAGGGCCCGCCGCCGCGATCACGGATCAGGAGACCGGCTCCACTTGGTCGGTGACCGGACGCGCGATCGAAGGCAGGCTGGCGGGCCAGCAGCTCGAGCCCGTCGTCCACGCTGACCACTTCTGGTTCGCCTGGGCTGCGTTCGCACCCGAGACGCGCGTCTGGACGGCGCCATGACCCTCGCCGCGATCCTCGACGGACCCCGAAGAGCCCTCGTCTTCCTCGCTGCCTTTGCGTTGTTGCTCGCCGCATGTACCGGGGGCGCACTCGAGCCGTCGAGCCGCGATGCAGCCGCCGCATGGCGGACGTCGACGTTGACCGACGTCCGGACAGGTGCATCGTTCCGGGTCGCGGACCTGACGGGGAAGGTCGTCGCGATCGAGCCGATGGCGATCTGGTGCTCGAGTTGCGCTCTTCAGCAGAGGGAAGCCAGGGATGCCATCAGGGAGCTCCGGAGCGACGACCTGGTGTACATCAGCCTCGACGTCGACCCGGGAGAACAGGGATCCGCCCTCGCGGCCTACGCTGAGCGCGAAGGCTTCGAGTGGACGTTCGCGATCGCTCGGCCGGACGTGTCGCGCTCGCTGGCGGAAGAGTTCGGCGATCTGGTGCTCTCGCCTCCATCCACCCCGCTGATCGTCCTCGACCCGGAAGGACGGGTCGTCGTCGCGGACTTCGGGCACAAAGGCTCGAACGCGCTCGTAGCGACACTCGGGCAGTACCTCCCGTGACCGACGCAGCACCTTGCGTTCCGTGTGTCGGCGTCGCCGCCGTCCCCGCGGTCACCGCACCGGAGATGGCCGAGATCGACCGGCTGGCGGTCGACGAGTTCGGGATCTCGCTGTCGCAGATGCTGGAGCAGGCAGGCTCGCACCTGGCGGAGGTCGCGCGACTCGAAGTCGACGGCGATCTGACGCACAAGCTGGTCGTCGTGGCTGTCGGCTCCGGGCACAACGGCGCCGGCGGGCTCGTCGCCGCCCGACACCTCGTGAACCGCGGCGCGTCCGTTCGCGTCATCCTGGCGCGCCCTGTCGCGCGCCTGGGCGCTGCCGCGCGTGATCAGGTCGCGACCCTCCTCGCGATGTCGGTGAGCTGTTGCGTGCCGGCGTACGACATGACGGACGAAGAACTGGAGGCGACGCTCGCAAGGGCAGATCTCATCGTGGACGCGCTCCTCGGCTACGGCGCCTCGGGCGCTCCGCGTGGCGAGGTCGAGCGAGAGATCGACTGGATCGTCCGGTCCGGCTCACGCGTCCTCAGCCTCGATGTGCCGTCGGGAGTCGATCCCGACACAGGTCAAGCCGCAGGAGCCGCCGTGACCGCCGACGCCACCGTCACCGTCGCGCTCCCGAAGCTCGGTCTGCTCTCGGGGGAAGGACGCGAGCGGAGCGGCCGGCTCTACCTTGCGGACATCGGGCTGCCCGCGGAGCTCTACCGACGCGTCGCGGTCGACGTCGACAGGGTGTTCTCGCGGGCGCGCATCGTGCGGATACAGTCCGAGTGATGAACGTGGAGCAGCAACGCCGCTCGTTTTCAGAGAAGGTCGGCCTCCTTCGCGAACTGGAGTTGTTCGCGGGTCTCTCCCCCGACGACATCGATGCCATCGGGCACGCCACGACGATGACCCGCTGTTCGCGCGGAGACGTCATCCTCTCGCCCGACGACGCGCCCGAGCGGATCCACATCCTCAAGAAGGGCAAGGTGCGTGTGTACCGGGTCACACCGGACGGGAAGCAGCTGACGCTCGACATCTACGACCGGGGCACCATCCTCGGTGATATGTCACTACTCGGTCAGGACCGCATCCAGGGCGCATACGCGGAAACCCTTGACGAGGCCGTCATCTGCACGATCACGCCGGACGAGTTGCGCAGGCTCATCGAGCGGTACCCCATGATCGGGGTGAACGTCATCAACCATCTTTCGAGGCGTCTCCGGGAAGCCGAGCGCGAGCTCGAGGCGATGGCGTACCAGCGGGTCGGGCAGAGGCTCGCCCGCCGCCTCGTCGACCTGAGCCAGCGGTTCGGGGTCCAGACGGTCCGAGGCACGCTGATCCAGGCGCGGCTGACGCAGCAGGAGCTCGCCGAGATGATCGGCACGACGCGGGAGACGCTCGCGCACACGCTCACCGACTTCCGCCGCCGCGGACTCCTCGAGACCGCGAAGCACCATGTCGTCATCCGCGACGCTGAACGTCTCGCGGACGTGGCCGAGGGTGACGTCGACTGACGGCGGATGGAGACACTCATCCCGACGTTCCTCCTCGGCGTCGGCAGCGCAGCGAGTCCCTGTCTGCTCCCGCTCTACCCGGGTTTCATCGCCTATCTGGCAGGGAACAGAGGCGACGTCGAGCATCGGCGCAGCGCACCGCTGCTCGGCGGCGCGGTGCTGACAGGCGTACTGACGACCATGATCGCGCTGGCGGTCGTGCTCTCCGCCCTTGCCGTACCGCTCTCGCAGGTGCTCGCGGTGCTCGTCCCCGCGGTGGACGCGCTCCTCCTCGTCCTGGGCGCGCTTCTGATCACAGGGCGTAACCCCTTCGGCGGGCTGGCGGGTCGGTCCGTGCCGTTCGTCGCCCACCCGCTAGCGCAGGCGTACGTATACGGCGTGATGCTGGGACCGGTCGCGCTCCCTTGCGCCGGCCCGTTCATGATCGCGCTCCTCGCCATCTCGCTCGGCGTGACCGACGCCCTCGTGAGGATCGGCGGGTTCGTCGTTTATGGCCTGGGGTTCGGGCTGCCGCTGCTCGTGCTCTCGTTCGTCGCCGCGGCGCGGGCCCAGGCGATCGCGCGGTTCCTCGTCGAACACCATGCGCTGATCCTGAGAGCTGCCGGCGTCGTCCTCGTCGCGACCGCCGTCTACGACGTCGCTCTGAACTGGACGAACCTCGCGGGCTTCGCCGTCTAGCCCCCCTCGTCGGGCGAAGCGCGACGCAGTGTGATGTGGGCCACAGCGTCAGGAGCGACTCACTCGTACGGTCGAGCCATGAAGTACCTCACCAACCTCTTCGCCTCGTCCGGGGGCGAGTGCCGACACGTGCCCGCCGACACGCCGCAACCTCAGGCAGATCGATGCCAGGAGTGCGGTAGCCGCTTCAGCCTCCGGGTGTGCGCGACGTGCGGGCACGTTGGTTGCTGCGAGTCGCAGGCCGGAGATGCCCGCACTCACGCGCTCGGGGAGGGACATCCCGTCATCCGGTCGCTCCCGCTGACCCCGGGAGGCTTCACCTGGTGCTACGAGGAGCGGCGCTACGTCGCCGGCTGACGGGTGCGATCAGGGAAGGTCAAGGAGAGAGTCCCAGTCACGGATCGAAGGAGACACACGATGACGAGCGTCGAGGTCGGACGACAGGGAGACGTCGCGGGGCAGGCACGACGAGGGTTGATAGGTGGGATCCTGGCCGGCATCGTGTTCGCGATGTTCGAGATGATCGCCGCTGTGGTCTTGATGGGCCCGCCAGCTTTCTTCATGCCGCTGAGGATGATCGGCGCGATCGTCCTGGGGCCAGCCGCGCTCGAGCCGGCGTATCCGCTGCCCGTCGCGGCAATGGTCGGGATGGGGCTCCACCTGATGAACTCGGCACTCTACGGAGCTGTGTTCGCGGTCGCGATCCTCGTCCTGCCGCGCGCGCTCAGGCAGACGCCTGGCGTCGTCTTGGCGGCGACCGCGTTCGGCGTGCTGCTGTGGCTCGTGAACTTCTTCGTCATCGCTCCCGTTGCCGGCTGGCGGTGGTTCCCGGAGGGCACGAACCACCTCGTCCAGTTCGTCGCGCACGCGTTCGCCTACGGCACGCTGCTCGGCGCGTACGTGGCGCGTCGGCCAGCAGAGGCAGAAGCTCGGGTCCAGGTCGCGTCTCCACCCCTCTAGGTTCGGCGGCGCCTGTGGGTTCAGCCCTCGAGATCTCGGAACTGTCGGATCAGCCCGCGGTACGCGTCGGCCACGGGCCGCTCCCGTCGGTCGAGGTCATAGAGTCCGATCGGGTTCACCATGTTGCGCTCGTCCGCGAGCGCAACGTCCCAGTCGACCTGGTCCGTCAGGCTGTACCAGGTGAACCCGAGGACAGGCACGCCCTCGGACCGCATCAGCCAGACGTTCAGGAACTGACGCCACAACCATCTGGGAGCCTCGTCCTCGCCGCCCCCGATGTTGTTGGTCTCGGTGTGCATGACCGGACGGTGGTACCGCTCGAAGTATCCCCGCGTGATTAGATACCACCCGTAGATGTCGCCAGCCGGCTGGACATCCCCTCCGGACGTCACGATCTGTTCGTTGCGTCTGTAGAAGTCGTTGCCCATCACGATCCGGTCTCCGAGCCTGTGGTTCATGAACCACAGGTACTCATCGTCCCCGAGCCCGCAGCGCCGCAGGTAGTCGCGGATGTCCTCGCGGACCGGCCGTGAGTAGAGGAGGTCGAGCGACAGGAACCGCCGCTGGTTCTCGAAGTCCGCGACGCGGACACAGGCCTCGTCCTGAGCCCCCTGATGGAAGTACTCAGCACTCTCACTCTGGACGAACCAGGCGTCAGGGGTCTGCTCGAGGATGCACTCGATCGCGAGCAGGTTCGCGCGGCAGAGGTGCTTGAGCGCGGTGACGAAGCCCTCTTCGCTGCGTAGCTGCTCGTTCCACATCCCGTACAGCCCGCTGAGCTTCGAGCACACGAAGATCTCGTTCACGGGAGTGTAGAGCCGGACCCACGGGTACCGCCGCGCGAACGCTCGCGCGAACTCCGCGAAGTGATATGGCCAGTCGGGGTTCTGGAAGTCGCCGATCCAGTCCGGCACGCCGAAGTGGCAGAGGTCGACGATCGGGGTGATCGTGAGCCGGCGCATCTCCGCGAACACCTCGTCCGAGAAGCTCCAGTCGTACGCGCCGGGGCCGACGTGCATCCGGTAGTAGGGCGGCCCGTAGCGGAGCGCCCTGATCCCGAGCTCAGCGACGAGGGCGAAGTCTTCGCGCCAGCGCTCGTAGTGGAAGCACTTCTCGAGCTCGTCGACCCGACGCCGCCTGCCGTCCCGCGCCGTGATGGTCGGGTAGCTGCACTCGATGCCGGTCGCGAACAGGAACGGCTCGGGAAGGCCGATCTCCCTTGCGAACCGAAGCGAGTCGTCGTGAACGGTCATCGTGAGGTAAGCGCCTGCAGCACGGCGAAGGTCAGCGCGACGAGAGCGCCGTAAGAGAGGTGCCCGGCGAACACCATCAGCGCCACCCACGCCCGCTGACTGCGGACCGGGAGCATCAGGCGCATCTTCGGCACCAGCCAGACCGGGCCGACGAGCCAGACGAGGACGCCGTACGCCGGGCCGAGCAGCAGGTTCGGGACGGTGACGCTGGCCTGCAGAAGTGCGTACGGCACGGCCCAGAAAGCCCCGTAGAGGAGATGCCACCCCATGCCGGCCCAAAGCTGCTGCTGGCGCGTCAGACTCACCCCGAAGAGACCGGTCGCGAGCTTCTGGACGAACGTCGCGGTCGCGCCGATGAAGTCGGGTGGGCTATCCGGGCCTTCGGCCAGGATGTCGGCAAGTGTCATCGCGGCGTGGCCTCGCTCGTGGCCGGGCTCGCGTCGCGGCAACGTCAGGCGACGGACGACGAGGATCATCAGGGTCAGGGCAAGCGCCCCGAGCGCGCCCGCCAGCGCTCCGTTCAGCGCGACCTCGAGTGGCGTCACCGCTCTCGCCTCGCGGTCCGTCGGCGGATCACGACGGCCCTCAGCGATAACGCTCGAACGCCTGCGCGATCGCCTCCAGACCCTTCCGCAGGTCCGAAGGTAGAGGCTCGCGACGTTCGTGGAGGAGCGCGGCGATCGTTTCCTGCCGTCGAGTAAGCAGGTGGTCGCGGACACGGGCGCCGGCGGGGGTGAGTCGGACGAGCGTCGCTCGTCGATCGCGCTCGTCCCGCTCGGCGGCGACGAGCCCGCGCTGCTCGAGTCGGCGGCACAGCCGGCTCGCGGACGGGAGGGAAACGCCGATCCGCGCCGCGATATCCCCGACGCGTTTCCCCGTCTCGGCCTCACCCGCGATCAGCAGACACCGCCACTGCGCGAGCGTCAGATCGCCGTCCTGGCCCTCCTCGACGAGCAGCCGGGCCGTCATGCCGATCGCGCCGGTGATCAGCCGCTCGAGGGACCCGATGAGTCCCTGGTCCGTCGGGTCGCCTGCAGGATTCGCAACGGAAGACATTAGTTGTCATGATACAAGTGATGGCGTAAGCTCGGGGTGAGAGAGCGAACCCGAGGTCCGGCAACGACGCCGCCGACCAAGAAAGGAGTCGACATGTGGTGGAACATCGCCGCCGGGCTTGCGGCAGGTGCCTGTGGGAGCGCGGCCTTGAACATGGCGACTTACCTGGACATGTTGGTTCGCGGTCGCCCGGCGAGTGAGGTCCCCAGAAAGGTCGCGGCTTCCCTCACGGGCAGGGTCGCCACTGGTGTCGGATCACACAGGGCCGCAGGTGACGACGATACGAGGAACAACCGACTCGAAGGAGCCGGAGCGCTCCTGGGGTACGTGAACGGGCTGGGGATGGGCCTGCTGTATGGGGTCCTCGAGCCGCGCCTGCGCGACGTCCCTCGGCCCGTCGCCGCGAGCGTCGTCGGGGTCGCTGCCATGGCGGGGAGCGACTTGCCCTCCATCGCCTTGGGGGCGACCGATCCCAGGACCTGGGGAGCCTCGGGATGGGTCGCTGACATCGGTCCACATCTCGCCTACGGGATCGTCGCCGTGGGGGCGTACGACCTCTTCCTCCGCGCTCACCGATAGCTCGAGGACCGGGAAGATGAGAGAACGAACGCAAGCGCGTCATGTCGTCGTCATCACCGGAGCGTCCGCTGGGATCGGCCGCGCCACCGCTCGCCGGTTCGCAGGACGTGGCGCCGACATCGCCCTGCTCGCCCGCGGGGTCGACGGACTAGCGGCAGCGGAGCGCGAGATCCAGGAGATGGGCGGCCGGGCGAAGGCGATCGCAGTCGACGTTTCCGACGCGCAGGCGGTCGATGACGCGGCGGGACGCATCGAGGAGACGCTCGGGCCCATCGATGTCTGGGTGAACAACGCCATGACGTCGGTCTTCGCGCCGGTCCGCGAGATGGAGGCTGACGAGTACCGGCGGGTGACCGAGGTCACGTACCTAGGCTACGTCCACGGCACGCTCTCCGCCCTGCGTCGGATGCTCCCGCGCGATCACGGCGTCATCGTCCAGGTCAGCTCTGCGCTCGCCTTCCGGAGCATCCCGCTCCAGTCCGCGTACTGCGGGGCGAAGCACGCCATCGTCGGCTTCACGGATTCGCTCCGCGCGGAGCTTGTGCACGAAGGGAGCGGCGTCCACGTGACCGCGGTCCACCTGCCAGGCGTGAACACGCCGCAGTTCCGCTGGGTGAGGAATAAGCTGCCACGCGAGGCGAAGCCGGTGGGTGCGATCTATCAGCCGGAGGTCGCCGCGGACGCGATCGTGTGGGCGGCGGAGCATCATCCACGGGAGCTGGAGGTCGGCGCTCCTGCGGCCGTCGCGATCCTCGGGCAGAAGCTCGCACCCGGGTTGATGGATCGGTATCTGGCTCGGTCGGCATGGGAAGGGCAGATGACCGACGAGCCGCGAGACACGACCCGGCCCGATGATCTGTACGCTCCAGTGCCGGGAGACCACGGCGCACACGGCGTATTCGAGGATCGATCGCGCGACTGGAGTGCCTACCTATGGGTGCAGACGCATCGGTGGACGATCCCTGCGGCAGCCGTGGCCGCCGGTATCCTTGCCGGCGCCGTGGCCGCTGTCCGGACGAGTCGGGAGTCGTAGGGATGACCGTGCCGCTTGGGACGGCGCTTCCACAAGGAGACGGGGACCGCTTTCGATGCCGCTCCTGTCCAGGTAGCGAAGCGCTCCAGGTTGATACGCTCTCGGGTCTTGCGCCTGCTCTGACGATCCTCCATCGATGAGTGACTTGCCGCGCGCGCTGCCAGAACGGCTGCTGCGAGCATCACCGCTCCCGTTACTGGAGGCCGGGTCCGAGCTGTGAGGCGGGTCTGCGTCTTCGACGTCAACGAGACGCTCCTCGACCTGTCGGGGCTCGGTCCCGAGTTCGAGCGTGCGTTCGGGGACGCGTCGGTCCGGAACGAGTGGTTCGCGCAGATGATCCAGTCGGCACTTGTCGCGACGGTCACGGACGCGTACGTCCCGTTCGGCCAGATCGGCGGCGCGGCGCTCCGGATGGTCGCGGAGCGTCGAGGGGTCGAGCTGTCCGATGACGACCAGGGGCGGATCCTCCGCGGCATGCGACAGCTTCCGCCGCATCCCGAGGTCGGGCCGGCGCTCCGGCGGCTTCGCGACGCGGGCTTCCGGGCCGCGACACTCACGAACTCCACCCAGGAGGTCGCCGAGGCACAGCTTGCGAACGCCGGGTTGACGGAACTGTTCGAGCGAGTGCTGTCCGCCGACTCGGTCCGACGACTCAAGCCCGCGCCCGAGCCCTATCGGATGGCCGCCGACCAGCTCGGCGTGCCTATCTCGGATGTCCGTCTGATCGCCGCGCACGCGTGGGACGTGGCCGGGGCGTTACGCGTGGGCGCTGCCGCCGCGTTCGTCGCGCGCCCCGGGAAGGTCCTCGACCCGCTCGTCGAACCGAAGCCGGACGTGGTCGGACGCGATCTGGCGGAGGTGGTCGAGAAGATCCTCGACCTGGAGCGCTAGAGGCTCGACACCCGAGCCCGAACGGGCGTTGCTAGTCGTCCGTGGGGTTCGGCTGCCGAGGCGGTCCCTGTGCGCGTCCCGACCGGAGCTCCTGGGTGATGTCCGTGAAGTCGTACAACGTCCGGCGGTGGAAGTCCTCCACGGATCCGAGGAGCACCGTAGGCCAGCCGTAGTTGCGGTCGGGTAGCAACGGCAGGTCGGCCCCGAAGTACCGACTGAACAGCAGTCGGAAGGTGTTGACCGGCGTGATCGTCGTGTACGGCGCCGGTTCTCCGGGGTCTGGCAGGTAGAACGCGTTGAGGATGCCATAGCGGATCCGCAGCGCCCTGCTACGGGTCGTCTTCGAGGCGTCCAGGTAGGGCCCCTCGTCCGACTGGAGCACGATGATCGGGCGGCGGTCCGGGGGGACGGCTAGCAGCCGATCGATCACCGCTCGGATGCGCGTGTTCGTGTACCGGAGTTGCTCCACTTGGAGGCGCGGATCCACAGCAGTCCGACCTTCATCCGGCGTGGTCGGTGAGCCATCCGCACGGAAGACGTATGGCTCGTGCGGCAGGAGGACGTGCGCGAACACGAACTTCGGGCCCGGCAGCGATGGCATCCGCTCGAGCTGCTCGAATTGGTACAGCGCGGCGTACCGGTGCGAGTCCAGGCCGCGCGGCCGCTCTTCATGGGCGCCGGCCGGAGCCTCGCCCGCCCGCTGTCGCCCGGTGAGCAGCGGCTCCATCGTGGAGTCGAGGAAGACGCTCGTGAATTCCGAGTGCTCCGCTACGTTGAGGTTCACGTCCGCTGCCTTGCTCGTCCGGCTCGGGTCCCACCATGAGCCGATGTGGAAGTAGCGGTGACCCTGGTGCTTGATGAACGACGTCACCGCGTTCTCCTCCACCAGGTGGTGGGCGGGCCCGAAGTCACCGGTGCCCGCGTACCGCCGCGCGACATCGTCGAGGTACCCCAGGTTGAGTGTCGCCCCCAGCGAGAGCGGCGTACGCGGGTAGTTCGCGAGGCTGTCATCGGCGACGAAGAAGCCCCGCTCACGGAGCCACTCCGGGAGGTCGTTGTCGAAGCCGGACAGCAGTCGCAGGGCCTCCTCCGAGCCGTACCGGTCCAAGACGAGGTAATAGATGTCGCGCGTGGTCTGCGGTGTCCCGTCTGATGCAGCTGCGGGGGCGTTGGCGATGACCGGGATGCCGGCCCCGAGCCGTCGGGCTTCGGTGGGCAGGATCGAGGTGAGCGTCATGGCGACGAGCGCCACCGCGACGATGTTCAAGGCGGACGTCGCCGATGCCAGCCACCGCCGGCGGCGCCAGGCGACCAGCACCGCGCCGACGATCAGCGCGATCCACGCTGCGAGTTGGGCCGCATGCCCGACCCCGACCGGTTGGAGCAGACGGTCGACGTGCCCGAAGACGAGCACGGGGACGGTGATAGCCGTGACGATGATCGCCGCGCGACGCGCGTCACGGAGCACGACGGCGGCCGCCGCGAACACGATCAGCGCGACGGCAACGACCCGCACGAGCAGCGGCATCACGTCATCCGCGTACACCTGCGAGACGTTCGCCGACCACAGGTAGAGGACGGGGTATGCCGCGAACAGAGGCGGATGGAATGGCACCGGCCGACCAAGTCGCAGCCGCGCGCGGCCCGGTGGGAGGCGCGGCCGTCGAAGAGGTCGACCGGGACGGCGCGAGGTCTCGGTCACGGGTCTTCCTTCTACCCTCGCGGATGCTCCTGCCGCCACGCCGATGTCGAGGCGATCATCTCACCGAGTGCCACGTCGCCCGCCGCGGGCTCGCGATCGTGCGACCCGATGGACTCGCTGCTGCTCGTCGAGGTCGGCGGCGGCAAGGTGGTCCCGGCCGCCACCTCGGCCGTCCAACCGAAAGGGAGTGACCTTCGGGTCATAACGTGGTGTGGCGGGAATGAGTAGAGCCGACGCTCGGATTCGAACCGAGGACCTGCTGTTTACGAATCCGAAGGAGCTTCTGGCCAGATGCAGATTCAGTCTGACCTCCTCGCAGGCGGCCCAAACGGGAAAAGGTCCGTGCTCGTCGGCGGACGCCCGCCGGAGCCGGCGTGCTCGTCGGCCAGACGCCGCCGACTGGCCGCGTCTCCCCGCATCCCGGCGGCGCCTTCGTCACGAACGGCTTCGGGAGGTAGGGATCAGCGTACGGGTCAGCGGACCGGGCGCGAGCTTGCAAATCCTCCGCCCGTTCTGGCGCGATTACCGCCTGACCGACCAGCAGAGCTAACTGGTGGTGGTCGCGGCGCCGCCGGTCCGCGCCGAACCTGGTCGGTCGGCAACTGGCGCCGCTCCTCCTGCTCGACCCACCTTGCTCATGTCTCGAGCCGACCGCGACTCGGCCGAGCACTTGGCGGACGAGACCCTCGTCATCGTCGGCGCTGTAACGCTGGCCGCCGTACTGCTCGTCGTCTCGAAGCTCCATCGGCTCTCGCGCTCGATGCTCAACTCCGCGGCGCTCATTGGACAGATTCACGAGGGAGGGGTGGGCGCTCGCGGCGCTCGACCTCAGCGCGTACACGACGCCGGACGGCGAGCGATGGCGAATGTCGTGGCGGCGTTTGCTTTCTCTGCCGCCGGCCGCCGTTCCCCCGGACCGCACTGCCGTCGTCGACTTAGAGCAGGCAATTGGCGCCCGTCCGGATTACTGTTGACGACGCTGCCGCTGAAGACGGCCACACATACGGAGGACACTGGCTGACGAGCTGCACGGCTGGCTTCACAGCCCAGCACTCCGCTGGTCAAGTGGGCGTCCTGACGGCCGCCCACTGCGACGACGCTCAGACCTACTACCAGACCTTGGACTTGACTTACCCGGTGACCTTCATCGCCGCGAGGCACGGCGACCGCCGCGATGTCCAGTGGCATACCACCTCGCATTATGAGTACCCTCAGTTCTACGACGGAGACTCCTACCGGACGGTGAGCTTCGGCATCTCACGCGCCAGCCAGTCTGTCGGCGACTTTGTGTGCCATCGCGGGAAGGCGACCAACTATAGCTGCGGGGAGCTCGTTTCGAAGACATACGTCCCGTCGTACGAGGGCGCTTGCCCGGGAGTCGACGAGTGCTATCCGGTGTGGATGAAGGTCAGCGGACCAAATCTCAAGTGCTTTCCTGGAGACAGCGGCGGGCCGTGGTTTTTCGGAACGCACGCGTTGGGAATCTACAAGGGTCAGGCGTCGACTGGCACTGATGCTGCAGGATGCGACTTTGCCTTCTACATGGCGATCGATTACATCGATGGTCTCGACGTTGCGCTCTTGACGAATTGAGCACAAGACGCGATTCCGCTGCTCTCTTAGTAGCGCTCGTCGCGATGCTCGCTACTTGCCAGGGGCAGCTCGACCCAAGCTCGAACGCGAGCGGCAGCTTGGTTCTTTACCGTGCGAGCAGAGGGAGCGACGGAGCGCTCCTGGAAGGGCGACTCGTCGCTGACGGCGAGTGCATATACATAGAGAACCAAGCGGGCTCGCGTTTTCTGGCGGCTTGGCCGCTGCCGGGTACCGCTTGGAATCCTGATCCGTTGGTAGTGTCGGTCAGTGGGGTGCGGCTGAGACCCGGCAGCGTCGCATTCTTTGCCGGCGGCGAGGTTCCGCTCAAGGGAAGTAGGATCGACTGGGTCCAGCCACCGCGCGCCGGATGTGTGACAGAGAAAGCATGGTTGGTGCATACCGTGTACGACTCCGCGCGAAGCACGTAATCAACTCCCGTTGCGGCGCTGGCGCGGAGGACGGACGGAACCGGGCACTCCAATCCCGCCGCCTACGGCGGCGGTCTCCGGCGCCGCGGCCGCCCCGCCTCATATGCGGACTACGAGTCCGGAAGCGTGTGCTCGTCGCCGGACGTCCCGTGTGATGTCGAGAGATGCAGCTCAGTGGCGATCCTCCACCTCGCGGGTCGCATGTCGCTAGCGAGCCGACCGCACTGTTCCTTTCCGTCTGCGGTCGGCACTTCACCCGTCACCGCTCGACGAGGACGTCCGGCTCGCCCTCGGGGCAGCTCCTCTCGTTCCTCTAGCTCGAGTGCGGCCGACCCACACCTAGCGGCAACCGTGCGATGCCGGTAAACCCCCTCCCGTCTGGTGCCTGATTGCCGCTGTCCGTCACCGGTCACCCCGGTGCCGTCGGGTTGAGCGGACGGCGCGGGGGAGCCGGTACGACAGCGGCGGGCCGGGGTAGGTGACCATGCCGTCCTCGACCGTGTGACTCAGGTCGATGCGCGTCCGCCCGTCCACCGCACTGGTCTGGTCCGTCGCACTCGTTGCTGCCCGCTTGTGCCGCTCGTGGATGATCCGCTTGTTGAGGATCCGGACCTCTGCCACCATCAAGAGCCTGAGGTCGCGGACGACGTGGGCGGCGAGCTCCTCGTCGGTGATGTCTTGGCTCTCGATGTCGAGCCGGAAGTCCTGGCCCTGGAGGCCGCCGCCATTCGAGAAGTCCACCTCGAAGTCGAACTGGACACGGCATTCGTCCCCGGGGGTCGTCACCGTGGTCACGGTCAACCTCCTTCAGTCATCTCGCGGGGCCACGCTCCGAGCTCCGCCGCTGGAGACCACGACTAGCGCGGCTTCACGCCGCTCCCGGTCCCGAGCGCGCCGGCTCCGCCGGAAGGCGGTCAGGGGCGGCAGAGCCGGCCGAGGAGACCGATCAGCTCGGCCATGTCCTCGCCGCTGAGACGGGCCGAGATGGCCTCCTCGACGGCAGCCGTGAACGGCCGGTTGTTGCGCACGAAGGCGCGCCGCCCGTCCTTCGTGATGATGACGTTGGTCGTACGCCGATCCTCTCTGGGCGATTCGCGGCGCACCCATCCTCGTTCCTCGAGGCGATCGACGAGCCGGGTGGTGGCACTGCGGCTCAGGCCGAGTCGCTCCGCCAGCTCCGCCATCCGCAGCCGTCGCCCTGGCGGACTGCTCAGCTCGTACAGGCTTCCGTGCTCGAGCACCGAGACACCGCGCTCCGCTTCCATCCGACGGCTCAGCTCCGCCAAGACGCGCGCGTGTGCGCGGTGCAGCGTCGCCCAGGTCTCCATCGTGCTCGGCGCATCGGTCACGTGGGCAAGATCGTAGCAGGGGTTGACCGGATGTGTGCCTGCCGTATAGTTGCACACGCAATTCTACGGTGTGCAACAAGACTGGTATGGAAAGGAACGGGCTCGATGACGACCATCGAACGCACTCAGCCCGACCGCGCGGCACCGCTGAAGCCGGGCGACCTCGACTGGCGGCCTCTTGATCCTGGCAACCCGTCCGGCCCGCAGATGGCGGCACTGTGGGGCGACCCGACGAGCGGCCCCTACGGCGCTCTGCTGCGTGTGCCGGCGGGCTTCCAGTCGCCGATGCACCGGCACTCGAGCGACGAGCGCGTCGTCGTCATCACCGGGGCATCGATCCACTGGGTCGAGGGCGAGGATCCCGATGACGCGCCCACGATGCGCGCGGGGGACTACATGCTGATGCCCGCGGGCGTCAACTACGTGAGCGCGGCCGCGGGCGACGAGGAGTGCGTGGAGTTCATCACGCAGGACGGCAGATTCGACTTCACGCTCGCCTCCTTCCCCGGTGGCACAGCGAGCGGAACTGACGGGACCGCTAGCAAGAACGGAGCTGGACCGAGATGAGCGCATTCACCGACGCGGAGCGGGCGTACCTCCGCGAGATCCACCCGATGGCGCGGCTGGCGACGGTCGGACGCGACGGGACGCCCCACGTGATGCCGATCGGGATGTACCGGCTCGACGAGGGGACCGATGCGATCGACACGCTGGGCCGCGACCTGACCACGACGAAGAAGTGGCGCGACGTGGTGCGCAACCGGCAGGCGGCGATCGTCATCGACGACGTGGTGCCGCCGTTCCGCCCGCGAGGCATCGAGGTGCGCGGCCGCGCAGAGGCGATCGACGGGCCCGAGCCGGTGATCCGGATCCACCCGGAGCGGATCGTGGCCTGGGGGCTGGACGACACCGGCTGGATGCGTAACGCCCGCGACGTCGAGCCGCGAAAGAGCTGATGGGAGCGGCAGCCGGGGCTTATCGTCTCCGGACGGCCACGAGCATGTGCTGGCCGCCGTCGATCGCCCCGCTCTGAGCGCACGCTTCGAACTCCCAGTCGAGCACCACTCGCCAGTACTCCTCCGAGATCCGCTCCAGCGCCTCGTCGTGTCCCAGCGACAGATAGTTCGAGGCCGAGGCGGAGACGAGCTGGCACGGATGACGGGTCAGGAGCTCCCGAAGCGTCTCCCAGCGGTACAGGCGCATCGGTTGCCCGCCGCTCTGCTCGGCGTCGAGGTCGCCAGTCTCGTACGTCCTCTGGACGCGGTCTAGGCCGAGTCTCGCCGCCTCCTCCAGGATGCTCGGCAGGACAAAGCGCATCGAGCCGATGAGCGACATCACGCTCAGGAGCAGGTGGCCGCCTGGCTTAGCCACGCGCAGGAGCTCCGAGACGGCCTCGTCGGCGCGCTCGATCACGTAGCTGATGGCGCCGCCGTAGCAGACGGTGGCGTCGAAGAAGGGATCGGGGAATCGCCGCAGGTCGGTGATGTCGAGGACGACACGCTCCTCCACGGCCGACTCGTAGCCGGCGGCCGACACCTTCGCCGCGTTCAGCTCGAGTTGCCGCGGCGAGATGTCGCCCACCGTGACCCGTGCCCCCAGCCTGCCGAGCTCGATCGTGAAGCGTCCGGGGCCGGCGCCTGCGTCGAGCACGCAATCGCGGGGACGGATGAAGCGCTCGAGATAGCGACGATGGATCTCCAGGGCGACTCGATCCGCGGGCCGCTGCTCCAGCCGCTCCCATTCCCGCAGGCCGCGGCTGACGAGTGTGACCTCGGGCTCCCAGTCCTGGTCCACGATCGCGCGAATAACAGGCCGCGCCAATAGGCGTGAGGAGTATGTGTATATGGGTAGATGAGTGAGACACAGGCAGTTTTAACCACCTGAAGAATTAATGGAAGCACGCAGGGAGCGCCCGCGCGATGCAAGTCGACGACCCGCATCAGTTGTGGAAGAAGAAAAACTATCGTAGTGCCGGTTCGCTATTATGAAGGGCCGATGCGACCACTTCTTGTAGTTTTCGCCGGCGGCGCCAGCGGTCCCT
>JADDQH010000077.1 GCA_016781485.1 Chloroflexota bacterium
TCACGAGGTATCCGGAGCAGGGTGACGCGCCCTGTCCGCAGAACGGCGAGCCGCAGAACTCTGCCAACGGGCAGCCGTACACCGGCCAGTTCAAGCGGATCGAGGCGACCGACGACCGGACCGTCGTGTTCACTCTCTGCGCGGCCGACGTCGCGTTCCTGCCGAAGGTCGCGTTCACCTCGTTCGCGATCAACGACAGCGCGTACCTGCAGGCGCATGCGCCCGACCAGACGATCGTCGCCGCGCCGAACGGCACCGGACCGTACCGGCTCCGGGAGTGGCGCCGAGGCGAGCAGGTCATCCTCGATCGCAACGACAACTACTGGGGCGAGAACAAGGCCAGGGCTGCGACGGCTGTCTTCCGGTGGAACGCGGAGTCCGCACAGCGGCGGAACGAGCTCGAGGCCGGGACCGTGGACGGGATCGACAACCCGAGCACGGACGACATCGAGGCGATCCAGGGGAACCCCGAACTCAAGCTCTATCCGCGCGCCGGCCTGAACGTCTTCTACCTCGGCTTCAACAACACGTCGAAGCCGTTCGACAACGAACAGGTGCGCCAGGCGATCGCACAGGGCATCGACCGGCAGCGGATCGTGGACACCTTCTACCCGGAGGGCTCCGAGGTCGCGACTCACTTCACCCCCTGCGAGATCCAGTTCGGATGCACCGGGGAGGCGTGGTATCAGTTCGATCCCGCGGCCGCAAAGCAACTGCTCGCCCAGGCAGGGTTCCCGAACGGGTTCGAGACGCAGATCCATCTGCGTGACGTGTCGCGCGGGTACCTGCCGGAGCCGACGGTCGTCGCCCGGGAGATCCAGGCGCAGCTCAAGCAGAACCTCAACATCACGGCGTCGATCGACGTCCAGGAATCGGCGACCTTCATCGACAACGCAGATCAGGGCAAGCTCCCCGGCATCCACATGCTGGGCTGGGGCGCCGACTACCCGGACCCGACGAACTTCCTCGACTATCACTTCGGCTCCGGCGCGTCCGCCCAGTTCGGGCAGAAGTTCCCGGACATCACCGGCCCGCTCGAGACCGGAGCGACGACGATCGACCCGGCGGGACGTGAGCAGGCGTACACGCAGGCCAACACCGCCATCAAGGCCCGCGTGCCGATGGTACCCATCGCTCACGGCGCGTCCGCGACCGCGTTCCGGGCAGACGTCGAGGGAGCACACTCCTCGCCGCTCAGCAACGAGGCGCTGTACGCGATGGGCGGCGGTGGAGACGACCAGATCGTGTTCATGCAGAACGCGGAACCGCCTGGTCTGTACTGCGCCGACGAGAGCGACGGCGAGGCGCTGCGCGTCTGCGAGCAGGTCATGGAGTCGCTCTACGCGTACGAGATCGGGGGCACACAGGCGGTCCCGGCACTCGCCGAGCAGTGCACCGGTAACGAGACGGCCGATGTCTGGACATGCACCCTTCGCGAGGGGGTCACGTTCCACGACGGCTCGACCCTCGACGCCGGCGACGTGGTCCTGTCGTACGCGGTGCAGTGGGACGCGGAGCACCCGCTCCACAAGGGCCGCGACAACAGCTTCACGTACTTCCCGGGTCTCTGGGGTGGGTTCCTGAACGCTCCGGCTCCCGAGGAAGAGGCACCGGCGAACCCGACCGGGTCGCCCGGCGCCACACCCGCCCCGACCGATTCCCCGGCCGCGTCTCCCGCCGCGTCCCCGTCGGCGACCTAACGCCGGCGGATCCAACGCGCTCCGACGAAGGGGGCGCCGCCTTCGGGCGGCGCCCCCTCGACTCATCACCGACCGTCTATCGATCGCAGCCAGTGGTTCCCTGACCGATGCTCCGGTATGTCCTTCGCCGGCTGCTCCTCAGCATCCCGGTCCTGTTCGGCATCATCTTCATCGTGTTCGCGCTTGCGAGGCTCCTTCCCGGGGACCCGTGCCGGGCAGCGCTGGGCGAGCGGGCCACGGAAGCGATCTGCAACGCCTTCAAGGACCGTTACGGCCTGAACGAGCCCATCCCCGTCCAGTTCGCTCTCTACCTCCAGCAACTCGCGACCGGCGACCTCGGCGACTCGATCAAGTTCGGCAGGCCCGTCACCGAGCTGCTCATCGAACGGCTCCCGGTCACGGTCGAGCTGACGCTGTATGCACTGCTGTTCGCGATCGTGTTCGGGATGCTGCTCGGCCTGATCGCCGCGTACCGGCGCAACTCCGCCGTCGACGTCGCGACGATGATCGGCGCGAACCTTGGCGTCTCGATCCCCGTGTTCGTGCTGGGGTTGCTCCTCGCGTACCTGTTCGGGGTGTTACTGCGGGACACGCCGTTTGCGCTTCCTCCCTCCGGCCGGCTGAGCGCGGGACTCGCCGTGAAGCCTCTCGCGGAGCAATGGGGCCTCCAGGGACTCGGCGGGCCGCCGCGGTCGGTCCTCGACTTCCTGTCCAACATCTACACCCTGAACTTCCTCGTCACCGGGCAATGGGACAAGCTCGCAGACGCCCTGAAGCACATGGTCCTGCCCGCGGTCGCGCTCGGCACCATCCCGATGGCGATCATCGCCCGGATCACCCGCTCCAGCCTGCTGGACGTCCTGGGGCTCGATTACATCCGTACTGCACGCGCGAAGGGACTCCGCGATCGCCTCGTGGTGTTCCGCCACGCGATGAGGAACGCGTTGCTTCCCGTCGTGACCGTGATCGGCCTGTCGCTCGGCGCGCTCCTCGGCGGCGCCGTGCTGACCGAGACGGTGTTCAACCTCGCCGGCGTCGGCCGCTCCGTGTACGAGGCGATCACGGGCCGCGACTACGTGGTCATCCAGGCGTTCACGCTCGTGATCTCCATCGGATACCTGATCGTGAACCTGCTGGTCGATGTCTCGTACGCGTACCTCGACCCGCGGATACGGCTGAGTTGACGGCCGAGCGATGACGACGACTACCCAGCCGCTGCCGGAAGTCGTCGCGGACCGTCTCGCTGGCTCGCCCGCCACCGGGATCTGGCGCGACACCCTCCGGAACATCCTTCGGCAGCGGAACGCACTCGTCGGCCTGGCGATCCTCGGCGTCCTCGTGTTGATGGCGATCTTCGCCGACCAGATCGCGACGTACCGACCCGATCACGTCTTCAGGGACGAGACAGGCCGACGCAACGACCCTTGTATCCACGCCCTTGGGTGCGCGACCTCTCAGACCCAGCATCTGTTCGGGACGGACGCGAACCAGCAGGACGTCTTCAGCCGTGTCGTGCACGGGGCCCGGATCTCGCTGCAGGTCGGGTTCATCACCGTCGGGTTCGCGATCCTCCTCGGTGCGCTGATCGGCGCCGTCGCAGGGTTCGTCGGTGGCTGGGTGGACAACGTCGTCATGCGGATCATGGACGTCCTCCTCGCGTTCCCCGCGCTGCTGCTCGCGATCGCGATCGTGACGGTGCTCGGGAACGGCCTCATCAACGCCCAGCTCGCGATCGGGATCGTCGCGATCCCGATCTACGCACGCGTGACGAGGGCGTCGGTACTCTCGGTGCGGGAGCAGGACTTCGTGACCGCCGCGCGCGCTCTCGGCGAGTCTCCCCATGGGATCCTCTTCCGCCGCATCATGCCCAACGCGCTCACGCCCCTGATCGTCCAGGGCACGCTCGGCATCGCCGGCGCGATCCTTGACGTGGCCGCACTGTCGTTCCTCGGCCTCGGCGCCCAACCACCGCTCGCGGAGTGGGGCCTGATGATCGGCGCCGAGCGGAATAGCGTCTTCAACGCGCCGCATCTGCTCATCTTTCCCGGCCTCGCGCTTGCCCTCACCGTGCTGGCATTCAACCTGCTCGGAGATGGGCTCCGCGACGCGCTGGACCCGCGGCTGAACCGGTGAACGCGGCGTGAGTGCCACGGAAACGGGGCGAGGGACCACCGGCGAGACGCGCACATCGGACATCCTCGACGTCGCGCCGCCGCCCGGGACGGCACTCGACGAGGGCACGATCCAGGAGATCGTCCCACACGCGCAGGTCGCGGCGCCGGGCAGGACCGGAGAGCGCGTCCTCACCGTCCGCCACCTCGCGACCTCCTTCTACGCGCGCGACGGCGTGGTCCGAGCGGTGACCGGCGTCGACTTCCACGTGGACCGCGGGGAGATCATGGGACTCGTCGGTGAGTCTGGCTGTGGGAAGAGCGTCACGTCGCTGTCGATCCTCGGGCTCATCTCACCTCCTGGGCGCATCGAGGGGGGCGAGGCGGTGTTCCATGGGGAGAACCTACTGACGCTCTCCGATCGCCGCCTTCGGCAGCTCCGTGGAGACCGGATCTCGATGATCTTCCAGCAGCCGACCTCGTCGCTGAACCCGGTCATGGACGTCGGGTTCCAGCTCGGCGAAGTGCTGGAGATCCATCGCCAGATGAAGCGGAAGGTCGCGCGAGAGCGTGCTCTGGAGTTGCTCCGGATGGTGGGCATCCCGGACCCGAAGCGACGACTCGACGCGTTCCCTCACGAGATGTCCGGCGGCATGGCACAGCGCGTGATGATCGCCATGGCACTCGCGTGTGAACCCGAGCTGCTGATCGCGGACGAGCCGACGACGGCGCTCGACGTGACGATCCAGGCGCAGATCCTGGACCTGATGCGCAAGCTCCAGAAGGAGACCGGGACCGCGATCATCCTCATCACCCACGACCTCGGCGTCGTCGCCGAGATGTGCGACCGAGTGGCCGTGATGTATGCCGGCGAGATCGTCGAGCAGACCGACGTGCGCTCGCTGTTCCGCGAGCCGAGACACCCGTACACGCAGGGCCTGATCGGGTCGATCCCGACCGTGGGCCACATCAAGGATGAACTCGCGGTCATCCCGGGCACGGTCCCGAACCTGATCGACCTCCCAGCGGGGTGTCGGTTCTGGCCCCGGTGCGGACGACGCGGCGAGCACGAGTTCGCCGGCGTCCACCCGGAGTTGCGCCCGGTCGCGCCCGGCCACGACGTGCGGTGCTGGCTCTACCACGAGCTGGACGGGTCAGCCACGGCAGGCAGCAAGTGAGCCGCTCGCGGACTCCGCGCGGAGGTCACGGCGTGGTTCGCGCCATCCGGCTCTCGCTGCTCTCGCCGATGGATCGCGTTTCGTGACCATCGTGTCGCAACCGCCGATCCCGGAGCCCTCCGTCTCGGCGGCGCACCCGTCGTCCCGTCCGGATCCCGCGCGGACGCCACTCGTCGAGGTCCGCGACCTCGTCAAGGTGTTTCCCGTCAAAGGTGGGGTTCTCCAGCGCACCGTCGCCGAGGTCCGCGCCGTCGACGGGGTCTCGCTGACCATCCGGCGAGGCGAGACACTCGGGCTCGTGGGCGAGTCAGGCTGCGGCAAGACAACGGTCGGTCGGCTCATCCTGCGGCTCATCGAGCCGACCTCCGGCCAGATCCTGTTCGACGGCCGCGACATCGCACGGCTGTCCGGCTCCGCCCTCAAGCCGTACCGACGGCGGATGCAGATCATCTTCCAGGACCCCTACGCGTCGTTGGACCCGCGGACGCCGATCGGTGACAGTATCGGCGAGGGACTGCGGATCCACGGGATCGGCAACCCGCGGGAGCGACGGGCGAAGGTCGCGAAGATGATGGACATGGTGGGCCTCCAGCCCTATCACGCGCGGCGCTACCCGCACGAGTTCTCAGGCGGGCAGCGGCAGCGCATCGGGATCGCGCGCGCCCTCGTGCTGGAGCCCGATCTCGTCGTCTGCGACGAGCCGGTGAGTGCGCTCGACGTGTCGATCCAGGCCCAGGTCCTGAACCTCCTCAGGGGACTCCAGCGCGAGCTCGACCTGACGTACCTCTTCATCGCGCACAACATGGGCGTGGTGGAGCACATCAGTGACCGCGTGGCCGTGATGTACCTGGGGAAGATCGCAGAGCTCGCCGACCGATCCGCGATCTATCGCGATCCGCGCCACCCCTATACCCAGGCGCTGATGTCTGCCATCCCGATCCCCGATCCCGAGCGACGCCGGCAGCGGATCATCCTCCGCGGCGACGTCCCGAGCCCGGTCGACCCACCGTCCGGCTGCCGGTTCCACCCCCGCTGCTGGCTGCGCGAACGACTGGGTAACCCGGAGATCAACGCGGTCGAGGAGCCGCAGCTGCGCCAGATCTCGTCGGGGCAGTGGGTCGCGTGTCACTTCGCCGAGGAGAGCACGCGACAGCTGATCGAGACCGCACATCGGGAGACGGACGGGATCGAGGGGAGCGCGGCCGTGATCTCCTGACCGCGCGAAGTGGATCGACCGACGAGGACGGATGAGGCTGGAGTGGAAGGAGCTCGACGTGCAGGTACGGAAGTTCGGGACGGCGCTGATCACGGTGGTGGCGCTGAGCATCGGCTGCGGCGGCGGCGGCGGTGCGGAGGGCGGTGCCGCCGGGGCCGGGGAAGGCGGTCAGGGCGCCACGACGGTCACGGTCTCGTCCACGGAGCAGCGGACGGCGCGTCCGCTCCAGGCCGGGCGCTACCGTCTCGTGCTGTCCGCTCCGGGCTGCAAGTCGACCACGGTCGCGGTGACCCAGGAGAACGGCGACTTCCGGTTCGAAAAGAAGAGGCCGACCTTCCTCACGATGTTCGTCTCCAACCTGCCGAACGGTACGTTCTTCATCGAGCAGACCGACCCCTCGTGCAAGCAGTGGTCGATCACGATGGACCGCGTGACGGGCTGACGGGCGGATCGCCCTACCCGCTCCGCCGCGGCTCGCAGGAGGCGCTGACGGGCGGTCGAGGCGATCGGGTTAGGCGACCGTCAGCGTCCGGGCGCGCCCTCAAGCCGCCGCCGGCGCGTCGCTCGGCGGAGTCTCGGCGGACACCACCGGCTTCTGGCGCTGGACGGCCCGCTGGATCGTCTCCGGACTGATCTCCTCGGCCCAGTGACACGCCGTTCGGTGGCCGTTGCCGATGTCACGGAACTCGGGCTCGACGGTCGCGCAGTTCTCGGGGTTGCCGAGCTGTTCGCGGAGCCAGCATCGGGTGTGGAACCGGCAGCCGGACGGTGGGTTGGCCGGGCTGGGGACGTCGCCCTTCAAGACGAGGCGCTTCCGCCGTCTCCGCGGATCGGGCTCTGGGACGGCTGACAGGAGTGCGACGGTGTACGGGTGGCGCGGGTTCTCGTAGAGCTCCATCACGCCGGCGAGCTCGGCCATCTTCCCCAGGTACATCACCCCCACGCGGTCGCTGATGTGCTCGACGACCGCGAGGTTGTGCGCGATGAACAGGTACGTCAGACCCAGCTCCTGCTGGAGATCCTCCAGCAGGTTCAGGACCTGGCTCTGGATCGACACATCGAGCGCGCTCACCGGCTCGTCGCAGACGACGAAGTCCGGGTTCAGCGCGAGCGCGCGGGCGATCCCGATGCGCTGCCGCTGTCCACCTGAGAACTCGTGAGGGTAGCGATGGATATGGCTCTGGTTGAGACCGACCTTGGCGAGCAACTCGCGTGCCAGCTCCTCGCGCTCGCGCTTGCTCTTGAGCCCGTGCGCGAGGGGCCCTTCGCCCACGATCTCGCCCACCGTCATCCGAGGATTCAGGCTGGAGTACGGGTCTTGGAACACGACCTGCATGTTCCTTCGCGCCCGTTTGAGCTGGTCGGCTGAAGCACGGAAGAGTGGCTCGCCATTGACGTAGACCTCACCCGAGGTGGCGGGGATCAGCCGCAGCACTACCTTGCCCAGCGTCGTCTTGCCGCACCCTGACTCGCCCACGAGACCGAGCGTCTCGCCCCGCGCTACGTCGAGCGAGACGCCATCGACGGCGCGCACCGCACCGACCTTGCTGACGCCGAGCAGACCACCGCGGATCTCGAAATGCTTGACGAGGTCGCGGATGCTGACGAGTGGCTCCCCGGAACGCCCGTTGCCATCTGCGCGGGGTCCGGCGGGACGGGTCGCAGGCTGCCCGCCCGGGCCATCGGTCCCCACCTGTTGCGCTCGCACGTCCGTCATCGCGGGGCGACCGTCAACCGCTCGGCCTCTTCCTCGGCGACCTCCGGCGCAGGCGACAGGCCGACCGTCGGGGGCTCGTGCTCCGGAGTGAGCCAACAGCGACTGTACTGTCCTGGCCGGACTTCCTGGAACGGCGGGGCGGTGTCACAGATCGGCATCCGGTACGGACAGCGGCGCTTGAAGAGGCAACCGGTCGGGAGATTAAGGGGGTTGGGGACGACACCGCGGATGACCTCGAGGCGCGCCCTTCGCTCGCCCAGCCGCGGGATCGACCTGAGTAGACCCTCGGTATAGGGATGGTGCGGTCGTTCGAACACGGTCGTCACGTCGGATCGCTCGACGACCTTCCCCGCGTACATCACGACGACCTGGTCCGCCATCTCCGCCACGACGCCGAGGTCATGGGTGATGAGCATGATCGCCATCTTGTTCCGCTCTCGCAGCGCCTTCATCAGCTCCAAGATCTGCGCCTGGATCGTCACGTCCAGCGCGGTCGTCGGTTCGTCGGCGATGAGGAGCTCGGGATTGGTGGAAAGCGCCATCGCGATCATCACCCGCTGGCGCATCCCGCCGCTCATCTGGTGCGGGAACTCGCCCGCCCGTCTCTTGGCGTCAGGGATGCCGACCTGCTGGAGCATCTCCACGGCCCGGGACCATGCCTGCCGCCGGCTGACCCCTTCGTGCAGTTGCACCGCCTCCGCGATCTGGTCGCCGCACGTGTAGACCGGGTTGAGCGACGTCATCGGCTCCTGGAAGATCATGCTGATCTGATTGCCTCTGACGTCGCGCATCTGCTCGTCTGACAGCTTCAACAGGTCGCGGCCGTGCATCACGACGTTCCCGGCGACGATCTGGCCTGGACGCTCGATGAGCCGCATGATCGACATGGC
Organism: Chloroflexota bacterium; assembly: GCA_016781485.1. Lineage (GTDB taxonomy): Bacteria > Chloroflexota > Limnocylindria > Limnocylindrales > CSP1-4 > YB3-1. The sequence continues at coordinate 8,813 of JADDQH010000077.1, forward strand.
CGTGATGCTCTTGCCGCATCCCGACTCGCCGACGACGCCGATCGTCTCGCCGTTGCCGATCTCGAACGTCACCCCGTCGACGGCCTTGACGGTTCCGTCCCGGGTGAAGAAGTGGGTCCGGAGCCCGCGGAGTTCGAGCAGATTCGCCCCGTCGCCACTCGCCGGAGGTACCCCGCGTGCCGTCCGGACTCCTGCCCGCCCCCGCCTCGTGCCTGCTCCTGCCGTCACTTGCCGATCCTCTGGCGCGGATCGAGCGCATCGCGGAGGCCGTCGCCGAGGAAGCTCGCACAGAGCACGATCAGGACGAGCACGAGCCCCGGATAGACCGCCCTGATGGGCGCGGAGTAGAAGTACTCCTGCGCGTTCGTGAGCATGTTCCCGAGGCTCGCCTCCGGGGAACTGATGCCGAAGCCCAGGAAGCTCAGTGCGGCTTCGGTGATGACCGAATCCGCCACGCCGAGCGCGGCTGCGACGACGAGGGGGGCCATCGCGGCGGGAAGCATATGCCGCAGGACGATCCGGCGGTGCCCGGCGCCCAGCGCTCTCGCCGCCTGGACGAAATCGGCCTCACGTAACGCGAGGAACTCCGCGCGTATCAAGCGGGCGGCAAGCGTCCAGCCCGTTATGCCGATGGCGATGATCACGACCCACACGTTCCCCGCGCCGAACAGCGCCACGATCATCAGGATGATGAACAGCACCGGCAGCGACAGCACGATGTCGACGAACCGCATCAGGAGGTTGTCGACGATCCCGCCCATGTAGCCGGCGATCGAACCGACGAGGCTGCCGACGCCGACGATGATGAGGACGGCGGCGAACCCGATCGTGAGCGATGTCTGGGTCGCCTTCATCAGCCGGACCGCGGTGTTCCGTCCCAGTTCGTCATAGCCGAGTGGCGCCTCGAGGGTCGCGGGCGCGTCGATCTTCGCGAGGTTCGTCCGCCCGAACAGAGGACCAGTCACCAGGGGCACGATGTACGCGAGGGCGACCAGCACGACGAGGACCACGAGCGCGATGACTGCGAGGCGGTGCTGGACGAAACGCTGCCGGGCGAGCTGCCAATACGTCCGTACCGGCGTCCGGTCGATCTCCTCGTGATCGGCAGCAACGTTCGGGGCGGTGGCAGGAAGGACCAATCCCTCCCGGTTCAGCTCGACGCGCTCCATGGCTCCGCTCCCTCTAGGGGTGGCTGACGACTAATACTTGATGCGCGGGTCGACGACGCCGTAGAGGATGTCGGCCAACAGGTTCCCGAAGACGACAGTGAACCCTCCGAGCATCGTCAGAGCGAGCACGACCGGGTAATCCCGACTGCCCACGGACTCCACGAACATCGAACCAAGGCCGGGATAGCTGAAGATGGTCTCGGTGATCGCGGCTCCGCCGAGCAGGCCGGGGATCGACAGTCCGAGCAGCGTGACGACCGGGATCAGTGCGTTGCGGAGTGCGTGCTTGCCGAGGACGCGTCCCCGTGGGAGCCCCTTGGCTTTCGCAGTCCTGACGTAGTCCTGGTGGAGCACTTCCAGCATCGAGCTCCGCATGAAGCGCGCCCACCCTGAGATCTGTTGGATGGCCAGGCTGGTGACGGGCAGGACGAGGTGCCAGGCGAGGTCGAGGACGTCACCCTGCTTGCCGAAGCTCTCCATCCCGAACAGGGGGAACCCGAAGCGGCCGCCGGTCCACTGCGGGAGGACGACGCCGCCGAAGAAGAGGATGTAGATCCCGAGCAGGAACGAGGGGATGGCGTAGCCGACGGTGGCGAACGTCGTGATGATCTTGTCCGTCCAGCTGTACTGCTTGACGGCCGCGAGCACACCGACCGGGATCGCGAGGAGGACGGTCACGGCGAGCGCCGTTCCCATCAGCCGGAGCGTCGCCGGGGCACGGGTGACCACTTTTTCGAGGACGGGCTGGCCGTCGAGGAAGCTGTAGCCCCACGCCTCGGGACGCCAGACCTGGACGAACGTCGTCACCCACGAGACGTACTGCTGGAGGATCGGCTTGTCCAGACCGTAAAGCTCGATCAGCCGCTGGATCTGAGCTGGTGAAACGCGAGGTACACGGAACCGGTCGACGGGGCTTCCCGGGGCGAGGTGGATCACCATGAACACGATCACCGAGATCCCGAAGAAGATCGGCAGCGCCTGGATCGTTCGTCGGAACACGTACCTGGCCATCTCTTCCGACTCCGCTCCTAGCCTCGACGGTTGCTATCAGCGCGACCGCGGTCGGGACCCCTCACACCGTCGCGCCGATGGGATGTATTTCCGAGTAGATATGACTCGCTGGTGGCGGCCACTGCGGCCACCACCAGCGAGGATGCGTGTTCCGGGTTTTTAGGACAGGATGCGAAGCGCTTACCGGGCAGCCGCCGCGTTGGTCAGCTTCTCGACCTGCCAGAAGAACGTGGGCGTGCCCATGTTCTCGGGCGTGAGGTCGCCGTCCGTCGTGTTCACCGACTGGCGAACGCCCTCACGAGCGATGTCGGACCATGCGAACAGGTACGGCTGCTCTTGTGCCAGGATCTCCTGGAACTCAGCGTAGAGCTGCTTCCGCTTGTCCTGGTCGAGCTCACGCAGACCCTGCTCGATGATCTCGTCGACGCGCTCGTTCTTGAAGCAGATGTAGTTGTAGGTGTCCGGCTGCTGCTTCGTGGTGCACTGGCTGGAGTGCCAGATGGAGTACGGGTCCGGGTCGAAGCTGGTGCCCCAGCCGCCGAAGTAGGCGTCGAAGGCCTCCCTCGTGCCTGGAGCGACGTGCGGGAACTCGAGCATCGGCAGGAGGACGGTCGCGAAGTCCGCTTCCTGGATCCTGAGGTTGAACCCGCAGTTCTGGTTCACCTGATCGCGCAGGAGCTCCATGAACTTGATCCGGTCCGGCTTGCCAGCGCGGACGAGGATGAGCGTCCCGAGCTGCTTGCCGCCCTTCTCGTACACGTTGTTGTTACCCATCGTCCAGCCAGCGGCCTCGATGAGCTGCTTGCCCTTCGCCGGGTCGAACGCGTACTTCGGCACGTTCGGGTTGTAGGCCCAGGATGCGGGCGGGATGTCCGCCTCGACCGGGATGCCCTGTCCCTGCGTAGCCGCCTCGACGGTCTTCGCCTTGTCGATGCAGTAGGCGACGGCCTGGCGGATGTTCTTGTCCGCGAAGAGCCTGCCCTCGCGGAGGTTGTACTGGAGGCCGAAGTAGCCGAAGTCCGGGTACTCGGCGATCTTGATGTCCTGGTTGCCCTTGACGGCGTTGAACGCGTCAGCCGCCATCGAGTACTTCCAGTCGATCTGCCCGCCGTTCAGGGCGCTGGCCGCGGCGACCTCGTCCTTGATGATCGGCAGGAACATCTGTGGGATCTGGGGAGCACCGTGGTGGTACTGGTCGTTGCGGGCGTAGGTGAGGCTCTGCCCGGGCTTGAAGTCGGTGAGGTAGAACGGACCGCTTCCGACCGGCCTGCGCTGGATGTCGAGCAGCGGGTAGGCCGCCGCGAGCTTGTCCTTCGCCTCGGCCTCCACGGTCGCAGCGAGGTCGTTGAACAGGGCGATGAGCGCGTCGACGTAGGCCGCTTCGTCGAGCTGGCCGGTCGGGTTGCCCTCCTCGTCCGTGCCGGGGAACGCATTCGGATCGGGCTGAGGTCGCTGGACGCCCGCCTTGTCGAGGAGTGCCTCGAGCTCCTGGCGGAACTGGAGCAGATTCGCCTCCTCCTTCTCGGACTCCGCGGTGATGCGGTCGAGGAGCTTGGTCACCTGGGCGTCGGGGACGCCGGCGGCGCGCTCCTGGAAGCGCTCGAAGCTGGCGGTGACGGCCTTCTTGCTGTCGATCCCGATGCCCGGCAGGGTCACGGTCGCGAACGGCGCGTACGGCGCAGCGAGCGTGAACTCGACGGTGTCGGCGTCAACGGCGCGGACACCCTTGAGCACCGGGACGTTCTCGTCGCCTTCGCGCTCCGGCGTCGGGTCCACGAGGACCGTGGCCAGGCAGAGGGACGGGTTGAACCGGCAGTTCGGGCTGTTCGCCATCTGGTACGTGAAGACGACGTCCTCGGACGTCAGCTTCTCGCCGCCCGGCTGGAACGTCGCATTCTGGACGAGGTCGATCGTCCAGGTGAGGCCGTCCTGGCTGATCTTCGCGGGCGCCGTGGCGAGATCCGGAACCGGCTCGAGCCGCTCGTTGTAGCGGTAGATGCCGCTGTACAGCCACTGGACCGCCTCGGCAGTCGGAACGTCGGAGTTCGCGTTCGAGAGGAACGTGATCTCGCCGTCGACCGCGTAGCGGAGCGGGGCGGACTGACCGCCGCCTCCACCGGTGGGGCTGCCCGAGGGAGCACCGCCGGCCGGGGCCGCCGGCGTC
>JADDQH010000078.1:0-4416 GCA_016781485.1 Chloroflexota bacterium
AGCATTGCCCACAAGCTGTCTCACCTCCGGGACAGCCGGTCGTCAAACTGACCCACCACCGGCACGACTCGGGGCTTCCCTCGCCGCGTTGCCCGCCGTACCATGCCCGCGCCTGGTACTAGCAGGCGACCGCGATCGTGCCCGTCTTGGTGCTAGTACCACCGAGGCGGGCATTCCATTTGGAGGTACTAGCTCCATGGGAACACCGGTCCAGGCGACCCCCGAACAGGTCGCCGAGATCATCGCGCTCGTCGAGGAGAACGCGCGGCTCATCCGCACCGTGACGAGCAACCTCAACGAGCTGACCGAGAGCACGCGTCGCGCTGCCGAAGCGATGGCGCGCGAGGTCGCACTTGCGACCGTGGCGCCGATCGTCCGCGCCGCGCTCGACACCACGCTCACGCCGGAACAGCGGGAGGCGCGCGTGAAGGCGGCGCTGACGGAGTGGGCGCCGTCGCAGACGCCACCGGCGGTCGCGCCTGTCACGAGCGGCTGGATCCGCGAGGTCACCGAATACATCGGCAGCTCGACCGGCTGGCCGCCCCGGTACGGCCGGTGGCACCTCGACAGCGGCATCGTCGAAGGTGAGCCAGGGCAGCGCGAGAAGCGCGTCATCCCGCGCTGCTCGCGCGCCTCACGGATAAGCATGACCGTCGGCGAGCCGCGAGGCTGCGTCCGGTACGTGATCGAGGAAGGCGAGCCGGCGGAAGGTGAGGACGTCTGTCGCCGATGCACCGAGATAGCCGTTGGCAAGCGGAAGCCCGCGCACTAGCCTGGTGAGTCGCAGCTAAGCGACGCCGAGTAGCGTCAGGAGGCCCCCGCTCCGCGCGTCGACGACGATCCCGGCTCCGGCCGGCCAGTTCGAGCGACGGCGTCGGGGGCCCTTCCGCCAAGGAAGCTGGGGAGCCAGCCCCCGAAAACGCGGCGAGTCTCGCGCGGTCCGGCGGCGGGAACTAGCGCCTTTGGCGGACGGTACCTAGGCCGTAGCCGCCACCGAACCCGCCGACGAACGCCGCAGCAAGCGGAATCAGCTGGCTGACTAACGCCTCGTGGTTGGTAAGCGCAAGCACAAGAATCACGACGGACGCTAGTACGGCCAAGCCGATGCCCGCCCAAGTTCCGTAGCGACGGGCGTCCCGACGATCCTGGTGCGAGTAGTCGAGCGACTTTTCCTCGAGCTCGAGGATCTTGGCGACGTGAGCGCCAGTCACCTTGCCCATCAGCGGGTGCGGCATTGGACCCTGCCACATCGCCGTAATGGATGTACGGAGGATTCGCTGCTGCTCGGGCGGAAGCCTCTCTATCACCTGCTCCGCGGCAGGAGTAAGGGCTACCTCACTTCCCGACTCTGGCTGTGCGTCCTCCGCAGGCGTCTGCTCGCGGGACGCGGCAGCCTCGTCCTGATTCGTCGCCACTCGCTAGCGGCCGCCGGAACGAGCCCCGGAAAACGTCAGTCCAAACGTCCACCGCGATTGTTCCCGGCGGCTATCGGAGTATCCCCCTAGGACCTCCCCAAAGACGTCTGATAGGTGTCGACCCACTGACGCGGCGACGAGTTCTTCGAGCAAGACCGCCGCTTCCTCGTCGGTCACGTACCCGTCCTTCCGGAGGCGAGTAATCGTCCTAATCGAAGTTCTCACGAGTTCTTCCGGCGGAAGCGACCGAGCCTCGAGCAGGGCGAGGACGTCGGCCAGGACATCATCGGCAACAGGCTGCTCGCTCTCGCCGCGCAGGCGCTCGTCGATCTCGGTTGTCGGCTGCTCGGGCGTCGCGGAACGCTCAGCGAGAGCCATCGGGGTCTCCTCCTTGGCACTGCGACCGGGTCTCCGGCCGAACGCTTCCCCCGAAGGTCGGCGTAGTAGCGGCGCCACCCCTCGGACGATGATTGTGCACCATCTGCTTCGCGGAAGTCACGCGAGCACCCTTCGCCAGCGTTTCATGGTCGCAACAGTGACGGTCATTCCGTGCGGAATGTTCCGCACGGACGAGGACCCCCGTCTGCAGCCACGAGAGCCAACCGCAGGATAATCGAGCCTTTCTCGCTCGGTGGGTTCACGCTCAGGAGGTGGTCGGCTAGCCGCTCTTTCCCTCAGCGGCTCCCAAAGCACGTGCGCTGCCGCTGCGCCACGCCCCGACGCGATTTGTGCTTGGAAACCGTACATAACGGCGGTTCCCGTGGGTGAGGCGCTGGCTTCACCGCTCCGATCGCATATGCCGAGCACCGACTAGACCCTCAGCAGGAGATGGAGCGATGAGAGGCAGCGCCCCCTCAGCCGCTCATGATACGGCCGCCTCGGAGCTGCCGAGCTTGTGGCGAGCTGGCGACGTCACCTTCGGGCCCAGCGGCCGAGCCCCGCCACGATCGCGACGTACAGCACGGCCGTCGGGCAGCTCGAGCAGTTGCCCCCTCTATCTCACCGAGAGATCGGGGGACGCAGGGCGCACGGTCACTCGCGAGTAGCGAACGTTGGGGCTAGAGCTGCCGCGCCGCGGCTAGGCGAGGGCGGACGCCCGTCGACCCACGCGGACCGGGTTGCCGTGGACGCGCACGCCGTCGGCGAGAAGCACCCCCACGAGGACGACCTCGACCGCGGTCGCCAGGTAGCCCATGTCGTAGCGCGCTCCGAACAGGAGCCAACCGATGATCGTCGCGAGTGCGAAAGCGAGCAGCGCCAAGCGCGTCAGCCACTGGAACCGTCGGCCGATGGCGATGGGGGCGACGAACACGCCCGCGAGCGCGGCATAGCCCAGCGCGTTCCCGTAGAACATGAGGCCCGTCAGCGAAGAGAAGCCGCCGAGAGCGTAGTGGATCACGGACGTCGTCAGTGAGAGCACGACGATCGCGACCGCGAGCCCAATCCGGAGCTGCGTGCCGCGCGCTTCCTCGATTTGCACTGGACTCCCTTCTCCTCCTTACGCGTGTAGACGGGCCCGCGTGGCGAGCTCGGGATCGACGCTAGCGGCGGTCGACCGGGGCGTCATCCTCCAAACGACGTATTTCGGGGGTTACAAAATGCGTCTGCGCTGAAGTCGGACGGGGTCTCGCTGGCAGCTACTTGCCCAGGAGCGGCCGGTCCCTGAGCACTGACCCCTCATGACCAGCGTCGAGTCGAAGCGGCCGACGCCGGGCAGCGTGCCGAGCCGTCGCGTCCTCATCGCCAGCGTTGCCACCGTGGCGATCGGGCGCGTCATGGTCGGTGGCTGAGCGCGCGAGGCTCGGCCACATGGACGCGCGGACGGCGTCTGGTCCTCCGACGACGCCTCGGCGCCCTGGCTGACTATGCTCGGACGGTGCCGGACAGCTACTTCGTCAGGTCAGCGACCGCCGCCTCCGGCCGACCGGCCACACCAGCGGAGCGTGGTCGCCCAGCGAGCAACACTTCAGCCCCATCGCTGGCCTCCTGACCCACGCGATCGACCGATTCGTCGCCGCTCGGGCCGCCGACGGGTTGGTCACGTCCAGGATCAGTTTCGACATCCTCGGGACCGTCGGGATCGAGGAGTTCGACGTTCGGGTCGACGTGCTCCGCGCCGGCAGGACGATCGAGCTGCTCGAAGCCACCGGAGACGCGAACGGCCGGCCGTTCGTGCGAGCTCGGGCGTGGCGGCTTCAACGCGACGACACGACTCCTGTGGCAGGCGGCCAGCCGGAACGCCCGCTGCCGCCTGACGGCGCGGCGCCCTGGCCGCTGACCTCAGTGTGGGGCGGTGGGTACATCGCATCGCTGGATTTCCGACCGCTCGATCCGCCGCAGCCGGGCCGGACCACGGCATGGGTCAGAAGCCGCGTCGACCTGGTTGCCGGGGAGGAAGCCAGCGCGCTCGCTCGGTTCGTCGCCTTGGTCGACACGGCGAACGGCATCGCCGTGCGTGTGTCGCCGAAGGCATGGTTCTTCCCGAACGTCGACCTATCGGTCCACCTGTACCGCCAGCCGGCCGGCGCCTGGGTCGGTCTCGACACCACCGTCGTCTTTGGTCCACACGGGCAGGGCGTCACGTCGACGACGCTTCACGACGAGGAGGGGCAGGTCGGTACTGCCGAACAGACGCTGACGATCCGTCGTATCCCAACCTGATCCAGACAGTTTCGTCCGTGCCCCGGCAGACGGCGCATCGGCGCATCGATCTTCGGGGCAGGATGCTTCGCACGCGGCGGTGCTGGGATAGCCTTCGTCCTCTGGTCCGAGGCCGGCCCGGGCGGGGCTGAGATACCCCGCCCGTCCGGACGCACGTTACTCGCTCAGTCGCCGCCGAAGGACGTACGTGCCGGCGAGCGCTGCCACCGCGAGGGCACCCAACGGAAGCGGTGCCGAGGCAGGGACAGGGAGCGTCGAGGAGTCGGGCATCGTGCCACCTCCCCCACCCTGGCCGCCACCGCCACCGTTGCCATCGCCACCGCCACCGTTGCCATCGCCA
>JADDQH010000078.1:4551-13126 GCA_016781485.1 Chloroflexota bacterium
GCCACCGTTGCCATCGCCACCGCCACCGCGCGGCAGGTTCTCGCACGAGATGCCGTCGCCGTCATCGTCGAGACCGCGCGACGGGTCCTCGGCCTGCGCCGCGTCCGCCTGTTCACCGGTCTCGTAGAACTCGCAGTTGTGGTCAGACGCGAGCACCGGCGATCCGGCGAACAGCGCGAGCGCGAGGGCGACCGATGCCGCCGAAAGGAGTCGTTTCATCGAGGTACTCCCCACTTTTGCCTTGGTTGGCGTCCCAGAGCGGGCGGTGAAGTCGCTGGCGTCCCCCCTTCCGTGGTGTTCGCTTTGCGCGAGCACCGTGCTCGCGAGCCGTAGCTGGCGGGCGCCGACGTTACTCCTCGCGGTGACCGCTGTCGTCACCCAAACGTCCTATCTCGGCGTAGTACTCCTTCCAGCGAGACTTGCGGCCGCCGTGATCGCGCGCGCGGTGGGGTGAGCGGCAGTAGCTCTTGCAGCTACCTCCCGTCGCCTAGTTCGTGCAGGCCGGCGTCGGTGCGCTCCAGAAGCTCCTCAGCGGCGCGCCGGATGTCGGCCGGGTTTCGCATGCCCATCATCGGGTCCATCGGAGTGAAACCAGGAGCGGCTGGACCCAAGGACGACGCCGCGGCCGCGGCTGCGGCGTCGTAGGTCGCCGCAAGGTGTTGGTACGCCGCTCGGAAGCGACGGAGGAAGAGGGCGGGGTCATCCCGGCTAATGTCGCCCGCGAGCTGCTCGGCAAGACGTATCAGCGCGACGCGTGCGCCTTGGTCCCAGGGTTCCATTCCAAATCACCCTCAACATCTACCAGGTCTTGAGCGACGCTCACTCCGCCGAGCATAGGCCGGCAGCGGAAGCCGTCTCGCGAGCATGGAACAGCGTCGACAAGAACATCATCCGTTGGAGCTTAGTCGAGCAGCGCGCGATGTCCTCGCGCGTCCAGGTGCGATCCATCGCGCCAGCCGCCATCGGCGGAGTGAGTTCTTGCCGACGCCCCCGATCGGGCGGGCGAGGTCGTAGGACATGAAGTGGAGCGACCACCACGCTCCGGATGCATCAGTCGGGTACGTGAGAACGGGCGTCGCGATCATCCAATCGGCGACCCAGTCGTGATCTGCGACTCCTACCTGTCCTCGCCGGCCATCAGGCTGCGCATCCGGTTGATCTCGCACGCGTCGTACGCGTCGTGAGCGAGCGCTAGCGGTCGGTCCCGAGAAGGGGCGCCTCCATTACGGACGCGCCCCTTCGGCGATCAGATCGAGTGAGACTATCGGCCGTTCAGGCGCTCGACCCGCGTCAGCCCGTCGCTGCCACCGGCCACACGAGCTGGGAAGACACCAGCGTTGGAGGCGATGCAGGTCGCGAACACGTACAGCGTGTCGGGGCCGCTGAACTTCGCCGCGACGCCCCATCCGTCCGGCTTGTCGTCGAGGTTCGTGTCGGCGAGATCGGAGTGGACGACGCTGATCATGTCATTGTCGCTCGTGAAGCTGCCGCTCACCGGGAGCGTCCCTGCGGGACAACTATCTTCGACGTACCGCACCTCCCCCGCCGTGCCAGGGACGTAGGCCCCGGCGGTGTAGTAGATCGACCTCAGTCCCGCGGCCTTGCCGTTCACCGGCAGGAAGTCGGCTGCGTTCTTGCCGTCGACCTTGTCCGCGTTCAGGTATGTCGCCTTGCCCGCGCCGGAGTTGACGACGATCGGCGGCCGCTTCGGTCAGCTCGGGGAGAGCTCCCCGAGTGCCCACGTCACGAGGTCGACGAGCGGCAGGTCCTGGAGTCGCCGCCTGTCCACCCAGGCCGCCAGATCCGTGGTGCCGTCAGTCTCCGAGTGGAGCTCACCGCCGACGATGCGAACGCGGTAGACGATGCGCAGCGCGTGGAGCCGGTCGCCAAGCATCGTTTCCCACGGTTCGTAGACGACCGAGTCGACACCGCCGAGCGCCTCGATCTCACCGAACAGCCCGGTCTCCTCCTCGAGCTCTCGGAGCGCAGCGGCCCGGGGGTGCTCGCCGAACTCGACGCCGCCGCCAGGTAACGTCCACAGCCCGGCATCCGGATCGTTCGCGGAGATCCGGGTGAGGAGGATCCTCTCGGCGTCGTCCATGCACCAGGCGTACGCGCCGATGCGGACCCGCTCAGGCGCAGCTGATCGCTCGTCCGGCCGCGGCTCCAAGCGTGCCTCCGTTCGTCAGTACCTTCCTTGCCACCGCCGCCAACGGGCACGAATACCATCGTGTCATGCGAACCTCCGCGCGGTACGACGGACTCGCGGATTGGTACGACGACTTTGTCCGTTCGGAAGCGTTGACGTCCGTCGCACTGCAGGCGCTGGAGCGCCTCGTGGGCCCCGGTCCGGGCCGCTGCCTCGACGTCGGATGCGGCACCGGGATCGCGTTCCCGACGTTGGCGGCGCTGGACTGGGCGGTCGTCGGCGTCGATGTGTCCGCGGATCAGCTGGCTGTCGCGCGGGATCGGGCCGAAGCAGTCGGCGCCCGGCTCGTTCACGCCGACGCGTCTCGGCTTCCCTTCCCCGACGGCTCGTTCGACGCCGTCGTGTCCCTCTTGACGCACACAGACTTCGACGATGTGTCGTCGGTTCTCGGAGAAGCGGCGCGGGTGGGCCGGGTCGGCAGCAGGTTCGTGTACGTCGGGATCCACCCGTGCTTCGTAGGGCCGATGATCGAGCGACGGGCGGAAGCGCCGCACCTGCTGCACCCAGGGTATCGACGATCCGGCTGGTGGGAGAACGCCTCCGGTCCCGTTCGCAGCCGCGTCGGCGTCAATCACATCCCTCTCGCCGAGCTCGTCAACGCCGTCATCGGTGCCGGCTTTCGGCTGGACGGGGTCGAGGAACCCGGCGACGAAGACGACTATCCGATGCTGCTCGCTCTATCCGCGGTACGCCTTGCCGACCGCGCACCGTCGAACGGACACACTACGGGGCGGCGAGCGTGAACGATGGGACGGCGAATCAGACGCTCGGGAGGGGCAGGGCTGCCTCACCCTCTCCGACCCGATCGCGGCCTCTGAGCCTGCGCGCGCCACGCACACACCTGATGTCCGAAAAGGAGGACCAGATGCAGCAACCATCCGTCACACGGCTCACCGATCCCGTCTGTGGGATGTCCGTACGACTCGACGTCGCGCAGGAGGACGGGTTGACCCTGGAGCACCACGGGAAGCTCTACGCGTTCTGCCGTCAGTCGTGCCGCGATGCCTTCGAGGGCGACCGGCATCGGTATGCGGAACGGGCGCCGCTCGCGTCCGCACCGGCCGCCAGCGCGAACGCGCTCCCCGTCATCGACGAGGGGATGCGCCGCTGGTACGACTCCTGCTCGTGCTGCCTCAGCGACGCCTACCCGGAAGTCAAGGCAGCGCTCGACGAGGAGCGGACCTCGAACGCGCGATCGGTCGCTGCGCCCGGGATCTGCGAGGTGGCGGAGGCGTAGTACCGCCCAGAGCGGTCCGCCGGTTCATCGCCCGTCTTCGGCCGGGAGCTCGCGCCAGCGGTTCCGCTCGCGTAGGTGGTCCCCCATCTTGCGCGCCGCGATGGAGCGGTGGGAGATCGCGTTCTTCTCATCCGCGGTCAGCTGACCAACGGTGCGGCCGTGGACGGGCTCGGTCAGGGGCTCGAAGACGGGGTCGTAGCCGAAGCCGGCGGTCCCGCGGGGCGCGAGCGCGATCCGCCCCTCGAGCGTCCCGTCAGTGAAAACGACCTCGCCGGAAGGATGGACGTAGGCGAGCACGCATCGGTATCGTGCCCTTCGGCGCTGCGGCTCGACTCCTCCCAGCTCCTGCAGGAGCTTGGCGTTGTTCTCTGCGTCCGTCGCGTTCTCGCCCGCGTAGCGACGCGTGTGGACACCGGGGCGCCCGCCGAGCGCATCGACCTCCAGGCCCGAGTCATCGGCGACCGTCGGCAGCCGCGACCGCTCGGCGTAGAACCGCGCCTTGAACGCGGCGTTCTCCTCGAACGTGTCGCCTTCCTCTGGCGCTTCGTCGAGGATCCCGACCTCATCGAGCGAGACGAGCTCGGTCCCCGGGAGCTGGAGCAGGTCGCGCAGTTCGGCGAGCTTGTGCGCCGACCGGGTGGCAAGGAGGAGGCGGCCGGTCGTCATCGGTCGCTCAGGCGGCACGGTGAGGCGTCGTTGCGGGGCGAGCCCGTCCGCTCGCCGCCGACGATCGACCCGTCAGCCGCGCGCGGGTCCCGCGAGGACGTCGCGCTGGATCTGGAACAGCTTCTGGAGCCCGTCATCGGCGAGTCCGAGCAGTCGGTCCATCGCGGCACGGTCGAACGCGCGCCCCTCCGCCGTCCCCTGGACCTCCACGTACGTGGCGGCATCCGTCCCCACCACGTTGAAGTCGACCTCCGCTCGCGAGTCCTCGGAGTAGTCGAGGTCGAGGAGCGCCGCCCCCTCCACGAGCCCGACGCTGACCGCCGCGATCTGGTTCACGAGCGCGCGCTCGGCGCCGACCCGCCGCAGTGCGAGGGCGAGGGCGATGTACCCGCCGGTGATCGACGCCGTCCGCGTGCCTCCGTCCGCCTGGAGGACGTCACAGTCGACGGTGACCGTGCGTTCTCCGAGTCTGGTCGTGTCGACGACGCCCCTCAGCGACCGCCCGATCAGTCGCTGGATCTCCTGTGTCCGCCCGCCGAGCCGACCCTTGACGGCTTCCCGCTGCGTCCGCTCGGACGTGGCGCGCGGGAGCATGCTGTATTCCGCGGTCACCCAGCCCATCCCCTTGCCCCGCAGGTGGGGCGGGATCCTTTCCTCGACGGTCGCCGCGCACAGGACGTGGGTGTCGCCCATCCGGATGACGCACGACCCCTCGGACCACTTCTGCGCGTTCAGCGTCACGGTCACAGGTCGCAGCTGCGCCGGAGTCCGCCCATCCGCCCGGAAACGGATGGCGCCGATGCTCACGCTCGAACCTCGCCAGGCGACCCCGCGGGAGCCTCCGCTTGCAGCTTTGCCGTCCGCCACAGGTCGTCGAGCTCCTCGAAGGCCAGGGCTCGCAGCTCCACTCCCTGCTCGGCGGCGAGGCGCTCGACTCGCGCGAACCGGCGCCCGAACTTCCGACTCGCCGCGCGCAGGGCTGCCTCCGCGTCGATCCCCAGCTTCCGGCCGAGGTTCACGACGACGAGCAGCAGGTCGCCGTACTCCTCCTCGCGCTGTCGCTGGTCGGTCGCCTGGAGCAGCTCGACCGCTTCCTCCTCGAGCTTGTCGATGACCCCTTCCATGTCCGGCCAGTCGTAGCCGAGCGACGCCGCTCGTTCCTGCATCTCCTGTGCGTAGAGGAGGGCCGGGAGCGAGCGCGACAGGCCGGCGAACGCAGCCGCGATCTCGGGCTCGACCGAGGCCGTCGCGGGGATCGTCCGCGCGCCAGGGCTGGTCGACTCCGTCACGCTGCCGCCGGCATCGGTCGTGTCCCCGCCGACCCGTGTGCGCGCGCTCCGTTCGTCTGCCTTGATCGTCTCCCAGTTGCGGAGGACGTCCTCCGCGGTCTTGGCGACCGCGTCGCCGAACACGTGCGGGTGGCGCCGCACGATCTTGGTCATGATCCCGCTGTACACGTCAGTCAGGTCGAAGACCCCCTCCTCCTCGGCGTACAGCGCGTGGAGGACGACCTGGAGCAGCAGGTCACCGAGCTCCTCGGCGAGCGCGGGAGTCGAGCCGGCCTCCAGTGCGTCGTAGACCTCGTACGCCTCCTCCAGCAGGAACTTGCGCAGCGACTGGTGCGTCTGCTCCCGATCCCAGGGGCACCCTCCGGGCGCCCGCAGCCGGGCGACGAGCCACGGCAGCCCGTGGGGGCTTGCCGCGTTCGCCTCACCTTCCAGTGACGGGACGAGGTGCGCGCCGGTCGCGAGATCGGACGCCGTGAGGTCGGAAACGCTCGCGTCCGGAGCACCTCCCACTCCAAGGACGGGGTGATCGGGCGGGTACAGGGCTCGGAGGAGCGCCGCGGCATCTGAGCCGTGAGCAGCGCGACCGGGAAGCACGGGCGGGTCGAAGGGAGACGCGCCGGGATCGTCCTTCGGGCCCGAGTCGCGCGCGATGTCGTCCGAACGGTCCGGCAGGAGCAGCAGCGGGAGCCCCGGGTCGAACGGCCGGCGCAGAAGCGCGGCGGGACCTAGCACCTGGAGGCCGTCGTGAAGACGGACAGCGTGCCGGGCCTCCAGCTCCTCCAGGAGCCCTTCCGTGCTCACCCCGCTACGGGGTATCGCCACCACCCGGGTCGGCAGCTGGGTCGGGGAATCCGCCGCCCGGGTCCTGGCCGGGGAGGCCCCCGGGGAGGCCGCCGCCGGGATCACCGCCGCCGGGCAGCCCACCGGGGAAGGGGGCGCCGTCTTGGGGTGCCTCCTCCTCCGGGAACGCGTTGGGGTCGCGGAAGATCTGGCCGGCCTGCTCCGCGGCCTCCTTCTTCGGGTCGTACCAGTTCGCGAAGCCCGACTCCTCGATCGCCGCGCGCTGCTCGGGATCGAGGGCTCGGTTGCTCCTCTCGAATGCCTTGTAGATGACCAGCGCATCACCGCCCTGTCCGCTCTCGGACGCCTGTCGCGCCGGTTCGCTCACCTGGCCAGCCTGGAGCGCGAACACGGCCTCCTCGAGCTCCCGTTCCCGCTGCAACCGCGCGATCCAGCCGAGATCGCCGCCCTTCTCGGCTTCCTCTCGGACGGTGTGCTCTCTCGCGAGCGCCGTGAAGTCCGCCCCGTCGCGGAGTTGCCTGACGAGCTGCGGCGCGAACTCTTCGACGGGCGGCCGGCCGCCCTCGAACATGATCACGTGCCACCCGAACTGCGTGCGTACAGGACCGATGATGTCCCCGCGCTTGTGGTCGCCGTCGAAGATCGCGGCCGTGAACTCGGGCACGTACGTCCCGCGCGTCGCCCAACCGAGCGCTCCGCCCGTTTCCGACGCCCCCGGCTCGTCGCTTTCCTTCCTCGCGCGTCCAGCAAAGGCCTGTTCGCGCCGGGCGACGTCCGTGATCGACCGGAGCTCCTTCGCCGCCCGCTCAGCGTCCTTCTGGACCGCCTGCCAGGCCGGGTCGTCCTCCGGCACCGGCTGCGGTTCGCCGGTCTCCGGGTTGACCTGGTCGCCCTCGGCCTTGTACAGGATGTGCCGCGCGCGGACCTCGGGCTCAGCCGCCGCGGGCGCAGGCGACGCTACGTCGCCCTGACCGGGGCCCTCACCCTGGGCGGCGTCCGGTGGCGCGGGGATCGGGAGGATGATGCGCCCCGCCCGGACCTGTTCGACCTGACCGGTGGTCGCGCGCCCGACGACGGTCTCCTCGAGCCTCTGCACGGTGAGCTCATCACGCACGGCCTGACGGAACGTGGCGACCGGCACCTCCTGCTGCAGCTCCTGCAGGTACGCCGGGTCCTCGTGCGCCGGAAGGATCTCGGTCACCTGCCCCACCCGATAGACGCCGTCCGTTCCCTCGACGACGTCCGTGAGGCCTCCCGACGGCAGCTGGAACACCGCCGTGCGAAACCGCTCCTCGCCCGGTGAGTCCTGCGTCATCCCACCGAGCTGCCCGCCTCGGTCGCGGCTCGGATCCGTGCTGTATTTCGCCGCTACTTCGTGGAACGGACGGCCGGCCTTGAGATCCGCGAGAGCCTGCTCCGCCTTCTTGCGCGCCGCATCCTGCTGCTCCTTCGTCGGCTCGCCCCCGGCTTCGCCGCGTTCCGGTTCCACGATCACCGCGGACACCCGCCGCCGCTCGGGGAACGCCGTCTCCTTCGCGACCTGCGCGTCCGCGTCCGCGTCGGTGACCGAGACGCCCTCCTGGCCCGCCAGCGACGCCTGGAGCTTCTGGTCGACGAGCCTCTCCAGCAGCGACCTCGGCTGGGCGTCCTGTTCGCGCTGTGCGACCTCCTGCAGCTGGGCTTGCGCGAGCACCGGGTCCAGTTCGCCCGCGGCCATCATCTGCCGGATCCGGGCCTCCTGTCGCCGGGCGCGGAAGCTCTCGAGCCGCGACCGCTCGGACAGCTGGTCGCGGCTGATCTCTGCTCCGCCCACACGAGCGACCGGCCGGAAGTGCTGGTCGTAGTAGCTAAAGGCCGCTGCGGCGGCAAGAACGAGCAGGGCGACCGCGATGAGGGCGATGAAGCCGACGGTGACCCAGAACTGGTGTCGCTCTTCGTTTTCCCAATGGGTGCGGCGCTTCGCGCGCACCTCGGGCTTGACTCGAACGGTCATTCGCTGCGCATGGTCCCAGAGGGGTGGAGCGAACGCTCCACGGCATTCGTGACGGAGGCCGAATCGTACCTTACGAGCCCGCGGAGCTCGCCCAGGCGCCCCTCTCCGTGAGCTGGCGGGCTCACGATGGACAGCCTCGCGCCGTCACCATCGGCCCCGTCGTCCGTGCTCACGTGTAGCCGATGCCACCGCGTCCGCGTATACCGCCCGCGTCTCGCGCGCCACGTCGTGCCACGTCCGCCGCGGCGCGAGGGCGCGGTCGCGAGCAGCGCGCGCGAGTTGTGCGTGCAGCCGATCGTCCGACCAGAGCGCCCGGATCGCAGCCGCCAGTCGGGCCGGATCACGCGGCTCGACGAGGATCCCGGCGTTGCCGACGATCT
>JADDQH010000079.1 GCA_016781485.1 Chloroflexota bacterium
GGTAGTGATCCGACACCCCGGCGGGCAGCACGACCGCGAAATCCTCCTCCGTGCGCACCGAGCCGTCGCCGGTCGCGCGGGCGGCCGCGTACGCGAGCGCGTCGGGGGTCCCGATCCCCACGATCGAGACCCGCAGCGCGTGGGCGAGGGTCTTGGCCGTGGCAAGCCCGACGCGGACACCGGTGAAGCTCCCGGGGCCGACCCCGGCGACGATCGCCGCGATGTGCGCGAGCCGTGTCTCGCCATCCGACAGCAGCTCGTCGAGCTGAGTGTGGAGCGAGGACCCCGGTCGATGCTCGGCGTTCCAGACACGCTCCGCGATCAACGTTCCGCGCAGGTCGCCGAGCGCGAGTGTCGCGCGGCGCGTCGCGGTATCGATCGCGAGGATGAACGGAGCGTCGGTCACGCGGTCCAACTGCCTTCCAGGTCAGGTCGTCGCCGCGATCAGGTCGCGGCCGTCCGACTTCCTCCGTTGTGCCCACCGGTCCGCGGCCTCGAGGTAGGCGTCGTAGCGCTCGCCCGACGACTCGAGCTCGATCACTCGCAGGTCGCTGTCTACCCGTGCGAAGCGGACCTCCAGGCGGTCCGGGTCGAGCGCTCGATCCAGCCGGTCGGCCCATTCCGTCAGCGTCACCCCGAAGAGCTGACGCTCGTCGAACATCCCGCCGGCGAGGGCCTCCCGCGCTCCGCTCAGCCGGTAGAGGTCCAGGTGGAAGAGGGGGAGCCGTCCTGCGTACTCCGCCATCAGCGTGAAGCTGGGGCTGTTCACGACCTCACTCACACCGAGCCCCCGCGCGAACCCTTTGGCGAACTGGGTCTTCCCCGCGCCCAGCGGGCCGATCAGAGCGAGCCGATCCGAAGGTCTCGCGACGCTCGCCAGAGCTGCACCCAGCTCTCGCGTCTCAGCTGGATCCGAGGTCTCGAGTTCCCGGATCCGCGCGACCGCAGTGACCATGCGCCGTACGTTACTCGAACCGCTCCAGGTCAGCGAGCGGGAGGAGCCTGGTCTCCGCGGGGAGGTCCGGTGGCTCCGGCTCGAGCTCGACGCGTGCGCTCGGCTGGTAGAGCCCGCCTCCGGCTCGCCACGGCCCGACGGCTTCCAGCAGCCGGCCCTCGCGGCCCAGAGCTGGGCCGCCTACGACGCGCACGTGATCGAAAGGAACCGACTCGACCGGGCTGAAGGCCTCGGCCGCGAGCATCGGAGGGTCCTGGAGAAGCGCGACGTCCTGCCCCTGCTGCGCCGTGAGCCAGGTCCAGATCGGGCGCGCGATCGGTCGCCGCCCGTACCCGTCGAGGACGAGCAACCCGAACGGGACGGCCGGATGCAGCCCCGCCTGCTGCCGCGCCTCGGACGCGAGGAAGGCTCGCAGGTCGCGGCCTCCGATCCCACCCGTCACGACCCCGCGGACGCCGATGGCGCGTGCGCGGGTCAGGGCATCGCTCTCGACGCGCGCGCCCGCGACGAGGATCGCACCGGCGGCGCCGACGTCGATCGCTCCTGCGCGGAGCTCAGAGTGACGTCGGCCGACAGCGACGAAGAGCGGGCCCCGAACGCTTTCTCCCGCGAATACCGCCCCCGTGAGGCCGATCCCGTCACATCGGATCCCGATCCCCGCCGGCCCCAGCGCCTCCACCGCCCCGCTCACCGCCGATGCCACTTGCTCGCTACCGCTCGGTCGTCCCGCTTCAAGGCGCTCGAGGAGCGCATCGCCGGGCTGGACGCGGTGCTCGGGGTCTACGAGGGCTCGGTCAGCGGGGCCGAGCGCGAACCAGGCGAGCGGCTGTCGGGACCACGGCCGTCGAGCGACGACGAGGTGGCCGACGGCGGTCGCGACCTCCCTTCCGTCCGTCACGTGACCTCCCTTTCCTCCGTCACGCGTCCCCTCCGGACCATAGCGCTCGCTGCCACGCGTCGAGCTGCTCGCGGCGGTGCTCGGGACGCTCAGGCAGGCGGAGAGGGATCCCCCGGGTGTCGACGAGGAGGCCACCGAGTCCCCCCGTGACATCGACAGCGACCCGACGCGTTCGGATACCCGCCCACCCCGTCTCGCGCATCTCCAACTCGGCGGTAGCAGCGATCCCGGGTGGAAGGTCGACCAACTGGACGGCGCCCGGGACGAGCTCGAGCTCGGCCGAGGCCGCGGCACTCATCACCCGGACGGTGCCTGCCTGCTTGCCCGGGCGAAGCTGGCTCGAGATGATCCCACTGCCGAGCGGCAGCAGCGCGTCATCAAGGAGGTCCGCGAGCAGACGACGTCGGTCCGTCTCGTCCTCGAGCGTCCCGAGGGGGCCGAGGATGCGGGCGTGGTCGTAGTAGAACGTCTGCGCGCCGGGCCGCCGGAGCGTGTCGAGGAGGGCCAGTGCCACCACCGCAGGCGGCGCGACCGCGAAGGCTCCACCGGCGGCAACGAGCAGATCCGGGGGCGTGGTGACGAGGTCCGGGGACACCGACACGGCATGCCACGCAGCGTCGAGGCGTCCGAGAGCGGCGCGTGCAGCAGCCATCCGCAGGCGAGCCCCATCGCCTGACGCGTCTGCCCAGGGGAATAGCCGAAGGTTGCGGATCCGGTCGCGGAGGGTGGACGAATCGCCGCGGATCGGCGACCACGACAGCACATCGTCCAACAGGTCTTCCTGTCCCCTGTGGGACCGCGCGACGAGCCCGCAATCGGCGCGCGCGATGTGGCCGCGGATCCCGTCGGGGCCCGCGAGGACGCGGGCGCCTCCCGCCTGGCCGACATCGACCCCTTCCACCCGGCGCTCGATGAGTGCCGCAAGCGAGGCGATCGACGTTCGGAACCCCAAGCGGGTGTCAGGCAACGGCACCCCGGTCGACGACGGTCGAGCGCGTTCGGCGGCGAGGGACGCGGCGAGGTCCCGCAGCGGAGACGGAGCGAACGAAGGTCGTTCCTCGGGCGCCGGCGCCTGGACGATGCGCTGGACGGGGAAGCGCTCAGCGTGTGCGAGCGCGCCGCCGGATAGCACGACGACGAGCTCGGGGCGTCGCTCCGCAACACCGCCGAGGACGCGGCACAACTCACCCAGCTGGGCTCGCTCGTCGGCTCGCGGAGGACCACCGGCGCCTACGACCACCCCCCACAGCTTGCGGTCGAGCAATGCCGCCGTCGCTGCATGCGTATCCGTCTCGTCGAGCGAGACGCGGGCAGTCACCTCCCAGCCCGAGTGCTCGAAGGCCGCCGCGACCTGCTCTGTCCGCGCCGCCGTCGTCGCAGCGCACACGACCCTGCCGCCGACGACGCTCGTCGCTTCGACCCGTATCCAATCGCGCCACGTTTCCAGCGCAGCGCCGAAGAGACCGGGCTCCGCTGCCGCGACCTGCGCGACGAGGCCGCCCAAGAGCGGTTCGACGCCGAGCTGCGACGGGGCTGCGGTCGCCGCGACCAGCCGGAAGCGCCCATCAAGGTGGGCGATGAGCGAGACGGCGGTAGACGCCGACCCCCGGTCGATGACGAAGAAGGCGAGCGGTTCGGGCGCTGAAGGACCCGGATCCGCGGCGGATCTCGCGGCATTGCCGCGATCGCCATTGCCGTCAGGCGTCGAGGCCTGGCTCCTCGTCCATCTCCTCGAGCCGCTCGATCAGCCGCTCGATCCCGGTGTCGTCCGCGAGCACGCGCTGCATCTCAGCGAGGTCTCCGTTGAACAGCCCGCGCAGCACGGGGTCGAAGAACAACATCGCCTGGCTGCCCAGCGTCCGGTATGGCCGGCTGGCTTCGAGGAACATCACCGCAGACGCGGTCAGACCGCGCACCTGGATCTCGCGCGCGACGAACTCGACGAGTTCTTCTCGGATCTCCTCCGCCTCGAATCCTCGCGGACCTGTCATGCGGGCTCCCTTGCGCCTGCCTCCCGGCGAGTCGCCGCCGCAGGTGCATCCCCCAGAGGCCGGTCGGTTCTCGGGCCCTCGCCGCCCTCCGGATGCACCCAGGATGCGCTCGCCTCACCGCGCAGGGTCCTCATCCCTGTCACGAGCGCCGAGGCATGGTACACCCGCGGGAGGCGGTACGCCATCCCTGCAAGGACCTCCCACACGATGGTGGTGCGAAGTCGCGCCAGCTCCGATGCTTCGATCCACTCGCCCTGTTGCCGGCCGAGCAGGACGAATTCATCGGTGAGCCCGACACCGGGGACATCGGTGACGTCGGCCATGACGGCATCCATCGCGACCGTCCCGACGAGCGGGACCCGACGTCCGCGGACGAGCGCGGACGACCGGCCGGCGTACCCCCGGACCCACCCGTCGCCATACCCTACGGGCAGTGTCGCGATCCTTGATGGCCGGTCGGCGCGCCAGGTGCCCCCGTATCCGACACCTTCGCCGGCGCTGATCTCGTGGACGCGGACCGGGCGAGCCTTGAGGGTCATCGCGGGTATCAGCCGCCGACCGGAGGCAGCGGTGGAGGCAGTGATCGGGAGGCCCGCTGGAAGGTGGCCGTACAGGGCAAGCCCGGGGCGGACCATCTCCAGCACCGGCGACGACCCGGCGAAGAGTCCGCCGCTTCCGAGAAGGTGCCGCGGTGGGACCGGATGCCCCGCGAGCCGCAGGTCCGACGTAGCAGCCTCGAGTCTCCTGCGCTGCTCCGCGGACGCCTGCTCGTCCTCAGGGCTGGCAAGATGCGACCAGACGCCGACGAGCCGAACGCCTGGAGTCTCTGCGATCCGCCGAGCGCTCACCGCCGCGCGTTCCGGACGCACGCCGCCGCGCGACAGACCCGTCTCGATCTCGAGGTGGAGCAGCAGCATCGACGCCCGTTCGCGCGCCGGGCCTGGGTCCCGCATCGCGCCCGTCCAGGCGCGCAGCGCCTCGGTCGCCCCCGCCTCGTCCCCCACCACGAGCTCCAGTCGGGCCGCCGCAGCGACGGGCGTGGACTCGGGCGGGACCGGGAACAGGACGATGATCGGCGCGTCGACGCCGATCCCGCGAAGCTGCAGACCCTCGTCGAGCGTGGCGACGCAGAGCCGAGCGGCTCCCGCGGCGACGAAGGTCCGGGCAGCTACCTCGAGCCCGTGCCCGTACCCGTCTGCCTTGACGACCGCGGCGACCTCGACGTCGGGGCCCCCGAGCCGTGCCACCTCCCGGAGGTTCGCCGCCAGCGCGTCCTGGTCGATCTCGAGCCATGCGAGTCGCGGCAGTGGCGGCAGGCCTGCCGCGGCGAGCCGGACCTCGATCGGTGCCGAGGGCGAGTCCCTCGCCGCATCCCCGGACGCGGTCGTACTCACGGGCTGCGACTCCGCGGCGTGAAGCCGAAACCGCCGCGAGAGCTCCCCCGATCTGCCAAGCGAGCGAGCCGGCCCCGGACGCGCGGGAGGAGGTGGGGCAGGTCACCGGCAAGGAGTCCCGCTTCGCCGAGCTCCGACCGCACCTCCTCGCCCGCCGCGCCGTGGAGGTAGACGCCGAGGCAGGCAGCGTCGTACGGGCCGAGGCCCTGTGCGAGAAGGGCCGCGATCGCGCCCGCGAGGACGTCGCCGGTCCCGGCGGTCGCGAGGGCCGGGTTCTCGAAGGGAGCGGTTGCAAGTCGCCCGTCTGGCGCGGCGATGACCGTCCGCGCCCCCTTCAACACGATCGTCTGGCCCCACTCCCGGGCGGCGTCACGCGCCGCGCTCGCTCGGCGCTGGTCGTCGACGCCCAGCGCCTTGGTCGCCTCTCGCTCGAGCCCAGCGAGGCGCACGAACTCGCCGGGATGCGGTGTCAGGACACAGCGTCGTTGCACGCGCTTCCACCAGCCCGGGGTAGTGGCGAGCGAATTCAGTGCTTCCGCATCGAGGACGGCCGGAGGAGATCCGGTACCTGTCGCGTCACCCGGCCGCCGATGTCCTGCGACAAGCAATGTCCGTACGAGCTCGGTGGTGCCCGGACCGGGTCGAAGGCCGGACCCGACGGCAAGCGCCTGGTGGTCACGCGCCAGAAGGGCGTCGAGCGCGGGCTCGGGATCGATCTCTCCGTCTATGCCGGTCTCGGGGAGGCCCATGGTGGTGACCTCCAGGACGCGCGCCGCGAACAGGGACTGGAGTGAGCGTGGCACCGCGAGACAGACGAGCCCGGCGCCGGCGCGGGCCGCCGCGAGCGTGACGAGATGGGCAGCGCCGGCGTAGTCGAGCGAGCCCGCGACGACGAGGAGCGTGCCGTGCGTCCCCTTGTGTCCTTTCGGGTCTCGTCTCGGCAACAGCTCCGCGGCGCCGCGATCGTCGAGTTCGATCGGCTGCACCGGCGAGGGATCGGAGGACCTCGGACTCGTCCCAGCCTCGTCCGCTGCCGGCATCACGAGTCTCCCCGGCCGCGGCTCTCGCGGTCCAGCTTCCCGAGGTGCTCCATGCGCGCCATGATCCGCCGCTCTCGCTCGTCGAGTCGCGTCTCTATGTCCGGCGAGAACAGGAACGCGCCACCCTGCGACCGGACGCCGAAGGCGATCGCCACGGCGTATTCCCGTTCGTGAGTGATCGAGACGGCGATGCGAGTCATCCCCAATTGCTCCGCGCGCCGCAGCGCTCGCCCGGACAGCGAAACCTGCGGCTGACCGGTCGGCAACCGGACGATCTCGATCTCACGCCAGCCGACGCCGCGCACCCCGAGCCCTAGGACCTTGCTCACCGCCTCCTTGGCGGCCCATCGCCCTGCGAACGTTTCGGGACGGCCGCGCACATAGGCGGCCTCGCCGTCCGTCAGGACGCGGCGGGGGAATCGGCTCCCGAATCGCTCCAGCGCCGCGCGGATCCGGTCGACGCGGATGATGTCGATGCCGAGCTCGGTCGTTCCCTCCGGCACGGACGGTCCGGGGGTCACCGATGGCTACTCGACGGTGACGGACTTCGCGAGGTTGCGGGGCTGGTCCACGTCGGTCCCGCGCGCGACGGCGGTGTGGTACGCGAACAGCTGCAGCGGGATGACCGCGAGCACGGGAGACAGCTCCTCGAGCGTGTCCGGGACCCACAGGACGTCGTCCGCGTAATCGCGGACCGCCTCGTCTCCCTCGGTCGCGACCGCGAGGACGCGCGCATCCCGGGCTCGCCCCTCCATCACGTTGCTGATCAGCTTCTCCTTCAGCGAGGAGCGGGTCATGATGGCGACGAGCGGAACCTCGGCATCGAGAAGCGAGATCGGGCCGTGCTTCAGCTCGCCGGCCGCCTGGCCCTCGGCATGGACGTAGCTCACTTCCTTGAGCTTCAGCGCCCCCTCGAGTGCGACGGGGAACCCGACGCCGCGGCCAACGAACATGAACCCGCGCGAGTTCACGTAACGGCGCGCCAGTTCCTGCGAGGGGCCGACGGTCAGCTCGAGCGCGCGAGCCGCATCGTCGGGCAGTCGACGCAGTGCGGTGATGAGCTCGCGTTCCCGTTCCGCGCTCAGGCGTCCCCGCAGCTTCGCGACGGCTGCGGCGAGCAGGACGAGCGTCGTCACCTGCGTCACGAACGTCTTCGTGGCGACGACCGCGATCTCGGGACCGGCCTGCAGGAACACGACCGCGTCCGCTTCCCGAGTGATCGCAGAGCCGACGGCATTGGTGACGGCGATGACAGGGGATCCGATGCTGCGGGCGAGCCGGGTCGGAGCGATGGTGTCCGCCGTCTCGCCGGACTGCGAGACGGCGATGACGAGGGTGTGCTCGTCGAGCGGAGGGGGGCTGTAGCGGAACTCGGAGCCGATGTTGTTCCGCGTCGGCAGCCCCGTCCACGACTGGAACAGGTAGCTGCCGACCGCGGACGCGTAGTTCGCGCTGCCGCACGCGACGAACTCGACCCGCTCGACCTTCTCCAGGTGGTCCCGGAGGGGAGCCAGCTCGGGGAGATCGATCCGATCGTCGAGAACGCGTCCCGTGATCGATGACCTGAGCGCGTGGGGCTGCTCATGCATCTCCTTGAGCATGAAATGCGAGTACCCGCCCTTTTCCGCGGCCTCGACCGACCAGTCGATCGTGTGCACCGGCCGCATCCGATCGTTCCCCTCGACCGACGTGATATGCACCGTGTCCGCGTCGATGTCGACCACGTCGCCCTCTTCCAGGAACTGCACGCGGTCGGTGTGGCAGAGCACGGCGGCGACGTCGGAGGCGATGAAGTTCTCGCCATTCCCCAGCCCGACGATCAGTGGCACGTTCATGCGGGCGCCGACGAGGCGCCCTGGCTCGCGCTTGTGCAGCACGGCGATCGCGTATGCTCCATGGACGCGTTCCAGCGCCCGCCGAACGGCGTCACCGATGTCGCCCTCGTACGTTTCCTCGACGAGGTGCGCGATGGCCTCGGTGTCGGTCTCGGAGCGGAGCGTATGGCCCCGCTCGGCGAGCCCCTGCCGCAGCTCCCGGAAGTTCTCGATGATCCCGTTGTGGATGACGGTGATCTCACCCGTGCAATCGATCTGCGGATGCGCGTTGAGGTCATTCGGCCGCCCGTGCGTGGCCCAGCGCGTGTGCGCGAGCCCGACCGCGGCCAAAGGGGTCGACTCGTTCAGCGCCGTCCGCAGGTTCGAGAGCTTGCCAGCCTTCTTCTCGACGAACATCTCCCCGTTGTTCGTCACCAGCGCGATCCCCGCGGAGTCGTAGCCGCGGTACTCGAGGCGTGAGAGCCCGTCCATGAGGATGGGCGCCGCGTCGCGAGGCCCGATGTATCCGACGATCCCGCACATGCCCTGACGTCTTCTCCTGCCTTTGGGGAGCCGCTAGTTTAGTCGCTCCCTCGCGAGCACGGCCAGCTCGTCGGCGAGTGCCAGGATCCTGGGAGCGTCCTCTCCTTCCACCATGATCCGAAGAGCGGGCTCGGTGCCCGACGGTCGGACGAGGACCCGCCCACGCCCCTGGAGCTCGGCCTCTGCCTGCCGGACCGCGCTCGAGAGAGGGAGGTCGACCTCCCACTGTTCCTTGTGACGAACGGGGACGGTCCGCTGCTGCTGCGGGAACAGGGGGATCCGCGCGGCGAGCTCGGAAAGCGGTCGTTGGCGACGCGCGACGATCGAGAGGAGTTCGAGTGCCGTGACGATGCCGTCACCGCTCGTCGTGTGCTCGAGCACGATCACGTGGCCACTCTTCTCGCCGCCAAGTCCGGCTCCCGAGACGAGCATCCCTTCCAGGATGTATTTGTCGCCGACCGGGGTCCGCACGACGCGCCCCCCCGCCTGCTCGACGGCCGCGGCAAGACCGCCATTGGTGAGGACGCTGACGACGACAGTCTCGCCTTCCAGCGCACCTCGCTCGAGTCGGTCGAGCGCGATGATCCCGATCAGCTGATCGCCGTCGACGATCTCCCCCCGCTCGTCGATGGCGACACACCGGTCCGCATCCCCATCAAGCGCGAAGCCCGCGTCCGCACCGGTCTCGCGGACGATCCGAGCGATCGCGGCCGGTGCTGTCGCGCCGCAATCGCGGTTGATGTTGGTGCCGTCGGGGTCGTTGAAACAGCTCGTGACCTGCGCGCCCGTCGCAGCAAGGATGTCGGGGGCGACCCTCCCCCCAGACCCGTGAGCACAATCGAGCGCCACCCTCGCACCGGTCAGCGTCCGGCTCGCGATCGAGATCCGCGCCGAGCGGTAGCGGTCGAGCAACGACTCCGCGTCCACGTCCCGGCCCAGTCCGCCGTTACGCGGACCCTCCAGCTCGTCCGCTCTCCAGATGAGTGCCTCGAGCTCGTCCTCCAGCTCGTCCTCCAGCTTCATTCCTCGGGAGTCCAGCACCTTGAGCCCGTTGTCGTCGGCCGGGTTGTGGGAGGCCGAGACCATGATCCCTGCACCGAATCCGACCGAGGGGGTGAGGAACGCGAGAGCGGGAGTGGGAACGACGCCCAGCCGGTGGACATCCGCTCCCATGGATGTTGCGCCGGCGGCGATCGCGGCAACGAGCATGTCGCATGAGCGGCGGGTGTCCTGTCCGACAAGGACTCGATCCCCAGCCGCGAGCATCCGGGCGACCGTCGCGCGGCCGACTGCCTGCGCGAGCCCGGGCTTGAGGTCGACATTGGCGACGCCTCGGATCCCGTCGGTGCCGAACAGCCGTCCGACTCGTGCCACTCGTCAGGACCCGGGGCGCGCGGAGCCGGGAGTCGGATCACGGCCCTCACCGGCCGGTGCCCGCCGAACGACGACGAAGACGGTCCGCGGCGAGATCGAGTCGACGGTCAGTCCGGCTGGTCCCCGGACGCGGACGGGCACGGCGTGTCGACCTGGGCTGAGCGACCGAACGCCGAGAGTGGCGCGCATCTGCTGCGGCCCGGTCCGTTCCAGTTCGCTGACGCTCCCGTGGAGCGTGACGAGCACGTTCGGGGTCGAGAGGGTGTAGGAACGGTCCGGCCGGGCGTCGGCGAGCGCGAGACCGACGACGAACGTCCGCGATCCGGTCTCGGCAACGATGAGTACCCGGACCATCACCTCCGGCTGGCCGAGTACCCTCGTATCGGGCGGCAGGACCAGCGCCGATGTCGTCGTGAAATCGAGCGTCCGACCATTGACGTCGATCACCTCTGTCGGGATCGTTTCAAGTCCCTTCACCGCTCGCTCCTCGCCTTCCACAGTCACCGCGAGAGGCGTCACGGATACCGATCTGATGCGATAGCCGGGGGGAAGCGTCCCCTCGAGGCGAGGAGCCACTGGCACGGACGCGCTTGCCACCTGCTGCTGGACGACGATCCCGATGCGGACGCGCTCAGGCTCGATATCGACCGGCGTCACTTCCTCGCCGTTGTGGTCGAGCGCAACCACATCGTAGTCGGCGTTGACGTTGATCCCGGAGGGGTCTATCGGGACCCGGGCGACGACGCGGCTGACGCGCTGAACGAGGGCGCTGGCGCCGGTGACGCTGACGGTGGCGGGCTCGACTGCCGGCGTCCCAGCCTCGAGACCCGCCGGCACCCCGCCCCGATCCACGGTCACTGCGAACTGTCGGGTCGCGACCGGGTCGAGACGGACCTCGATCTCCTTCGGCCTCCAGTCGATGACGACGATCCTTCGATCGATCGAATCGACCGTCACCGGGACGCGCGCAGGAACGCCGCCGCGGGCGTCCACCCGGGACAGGTCGGCGCGGGCAAGGAAGTCCGACGATCTCACCGTCCCCGCGATCTCGACCGGTGCTCGGTAGCGTATCCCTGTCACCTCCGGGACCCCGCGGTCGAGCAGGAACGCGTTCTGCGGCTGGCCCACGATCTCGATCGGGATCGAACTCGGCCACTCACGGGTGTTCTGCGCGAGGACGAGCCCGGCGTAGAGGACCGTCGCGAGGGCTACGGCACCGAGCTTGAGCGGCCAGTTCCCGCCGAAGAAGCGGAGGAGGCGGGGCACCTAGCCCTTCTCACCCGAGCCCGCGACTCTTCTTCCGCGCCGCATCCGTGACGCCGATCCAGATGCGGTCGCACCTGCTGCAGCGGCTGCGACCACCCCTGCGGATGCCGTGTCCACGCTTCCGCTGCCCGCCGGCGACGGCGACGCGACTCCGCTCGGCGCGTCAGCCGCGCCAGCGTGCTGACCCGGGCGACCTCGGCGCGCGCGGACCGACCTCAGCCGGAGCCGCCGATCCGGGTTCGACCGCGGCGTCGGCAGCGAGAATGAGACGCGTCCGCGCGCGGATGTCGGCTCAAGCAGTGCGAACAGGGCGGCACGAAGTCGGTCCTCGTCCAGGTTCCGAACGATCCGCCCTCGCTCGACGAGGCTCACGGTACCCGTTTCCTCGCTCACCACGACCGCGACCGCGTCCGTCTGCTCGGTGATCCCAAGCGCGGCACGATGCCGCGTTCCGAAGCGCTCGCGATGGACGAGGATCTCCGACAACGGCAGGACGACGCCCGCAGCGACGACCTGTTCCCCGCGCACGATCACCGCGCCGTCGTGCAGCGGTGCCTGAGGCGAAAAGATCGTGCACAGAAGTTCCGCTGAAAGCTCGGCGTGAAGCATGATCCCGGCCTCCGCCGCGTCCTCGAGGCCGGTCTCCCGCTCCACGATGATCAGCGCGCCGCGCCGATCGTGCGCGAGCGTGGCGACGGAACGCGCTACCTCCGATGCGATCCGCATGGCGACGCCCTGTGATGCCGGTGTCAGGAGCCAGCTCAGCGAACCGACTCGGCCGAGCCGCTCGAGCGCGCGTCGCAGCTCCGGCTGGAATACCACGACCAGCGCGAGCAGACCGACCACGGCGCCGGTCTGGAGGATCTGCGAGAGGAGCGGCAGTCCGAGGAGCTGCGCGGCGAGATAGACCCCGTAGAGGACCGTAACGCCGAGGATGAGCCGGACAGCGCGGGTGCCACGGATGAGGCTGAACAGCGCGTAGATGAGGATGGCCGTGAGGCCGATGTCCAGGACCGCAGTGGGCTTGATGTCCAGGCCCCGGAACAGGTCGATCAGCTGCTGCACCCTGTGGGCGATTGTAGCAGTGGGCGGCTGCCCGACCAGCGCCGCGAGAGGGCAGCGAAGTCGCCGCGGCAGCCGTGTGGCGGGCGGCCCTCAGTGGTCCCCGGAGCCAACGAGCGGGACGAGCCGAGCGTCTTCGCCGACGTGACGCGCCGCGAGGGCGGCGAGGTGCATTCGCGGTCGCTCGTCGCCGTCAAGGGCCAGCAGCCGATCGAGCAGCACGAGCTTTTCGGTGCCCCGGTCACGCCACCCGCGCTGGAGGTATAGATCGGCCAGCATGAGGTGCACCTGCGGGGAGCCGGGGTCCGCAACGAGTCCACGCTGGCACGCGTCGAGC
>JADDQH010000018.1 GCA_016781485.1 Chloroflexota bacterium
CCGGGAGCTGCGGTCGCGCAGCCCGGCGACGCCCTCGGCCCGATAGCGGCGGACCCACTTGTGGCCGGTCGCCCGGCTGACGCCCATCGCCTCCGCGGCCGTCGCGACCGACCACCCCTCGGCGGTCACGCGGTGCACCAGGAGCGATCGACCAAAGACGTTGAGGCGGGCTCTAGGATGAGCCACGAGAGTGTCCTCACGGTGCGGATCTTCGACAACCCGAACCGTGGCCGGGGACTCTCATTTGTCAACAACGTCTTTGGAGACCACAGCTAGCCGCAGCAGCCGCAGTCGCACGCGGTCTCCGGGACCTGTGCCAGGACCTCGACGGTGCTCTCATGCTCGGCATGGCCCGCCGCGCCGCAGCAGGTGCACCCACATGTGCAGCCGGACCCGACACATCCGCAGTCACAGCTCAGCATCTCCGTCCGCTGCTCGCCCTGCGTCGTCTGGGTGTCGCGAGCGTCGATCGTCATTTCGCTGGTCCTCCTATCGGTGCTGAGCCGCCGCCGAAGCTCCGCGAACCGGTCGGCGAGTCGGTGCAGCTCGTCGATCTGCTCGTGCACCTGCCTGGAGCGCCGATCGACGACGTCCAGCAAGCGCTCGGTGTTCGTCGCGCACCGGTGGTCGAAGCAGGTCCCCGCGAGCGTCCGGATCTCGTGGAGCGGCACGTCGAGCCGGCGCAGCGCCAAGACGAGCTCGATCCGCCGCACGTCCGCGTCCCGATACTCGCGGTAGCGGTTCGCGCCGCGCGCGGGGCGCGGCAGAACACCGGCCTCCTCGTAGTAACGGATCGTCGGCGGATCCGTTCCGAGCTTGCGAGCGACCGTTCCGATGTGCATGAGGACAGCCTAAACCTTCAGGCAGCTTGAAGGTCAAGCGGAGTTTCCAAATGCCAGCTCGCCTGTCCCGCTTGACGGGGGGAGCCGCGCTGATCCCGGCCCCCCCGGACGTGATACTCGTGAGCCAGCCCTGCGTGGTCGGGGTCGAACAATCACGAAGCGCCTAGACTCGACGACGTGCCGAAGAAAGAGTCCCGGAGACGGAGCGCGTCGGAGGAACGGTCGGCGCCGAAAGCTCGCAGAGGGTCGTGGCCGCTCGCGCTCGCGATCGCGGTAACCGCCGCCGCAGCCCTCGTGGTCGTCGCGTGGTTTGCATCTTCGCGACCGAACGAGCAGTCCTCCCGGCGGCCGACGCCGTGGTCCCGGCTCGGAACGCAAGACGTCCACTCGTTGGCGTTTGCGTCCGACTCCACCGACCATCTCTACTTCGGCCACCACGGCGGGATCCTGGAAACGCGCGACGGTGGGCGAACGTGGTCCCCCCTTCCTGTCCGTCAGGACGCGATGGGGATGCGGACGGCGCCCGATGGCTCGATCTTCGTCGCCGGCCACGAGGTGTTCGTGGCGAGTGCCGACGGGGGCAGGACGTGGCGCGACGTCCCGGCGGACCTCCCGAACCTGGACATCCACGCTTTCGCTCGCGATCCCGGCGACCCCGCGCGGATGTGGGCGTACCTCGCCGAGGGCGGCGTTTATGAGAGTCGGGATGCTGGCAGGACGTGGGAGCGCGTGACGGCCGACCACCGGCCACAGCTCGTCGCGTTGCGCGCGGGTGGCGCGACCGAGCTGATCGGCCTCGATCCTGCCACCGGACTCGCACGAAGCACGGACGGCGGACGCACCTGGACGTTCGTGTCGAAGCCTCCGTCCGCACCCGTCGTCTCGCTCGCGGCGACGAACGACGGACGCACCGTGTTGGTCGGGACCACGGACGGCTTGTATCGATCTGACGATAGTGGCGCGGCCTGGGCGCAGCTCCTACCGCACAGCGCGTTCGCCATAGCTCTCTCCGCAGATGCGCGGAGCATCGCCGTCGTCACGCAAGGAACCGACTTCTACCGCTCTCACGATGGAGGGAAGACATGGCCGGGTCCTTAAGGGACTCTGCGGTTCTGACCGAGCGGCCTGCGCTCCTGCGGCGCGGTCTCCTCCTCGAGTACCTGACCGTCGGCTGGAACATCGTGGAGGGCATCGTCGCGATGGTCGCCGCCCTCGCCTCTGCCAGCGTCGCCCTGCTCGGCTTCGGCCTGGATAGCTTCGTCGAGAGCGCGTCCGGGAGCGTGATGATCTGGCGGCTGCGTGCGGAGCGCGGTGCTCTGGATCACGAGGAGATCGAACGGCTGGAGCGGCGGGCGCAGAAGCTCGTGGGGGCGTCACTCTTCGGTCTCGCCGCCTTCATCGTGATTCGCGCGCTGGTCGCGCTCACCCAGCAGGAGCGGCCGGAGGCGAGCGTGCTCGGCATCGCCGTCACCGCCTTGTCGATGGGCGTGATGTGGTGGCTCGCGCGGGCCAAGCGGAGGACTGCGATCGAGCTCGGAAGTCGAGCGATGGAGTCGGACGCATTCCAGACGACGGCATGCTGGTGGCTGTCGATCGTGACGCTCGCGGGAATCGGCCTCAACGCCGCTGCCGGCTGGTGGTGGGCGGATCCACTCGCGGCGCTCGGGATGACCTACTTCCTCGTCCGAGAGGGACGAGAGTCGTGGCAAGGCGAGGACTGTTGCGACGTCTGACGGTACCGGCGCGGACGAGTTGAGCCGGTGAGCGGGGCGAGAATCGGACAGCGGGCATGATCCCCCGGCGGCTCTCGGTCGGTCCCTGATCTTCTCGCAGCTCTCCTGCTTGCGATGCTTCCAGCGGGCGCGAACTTCCTGGGCGGCGTTCTAGCCGAGATCGTCCCGGTATCGGATCGCACCCTCGCATTGGCGTTGCACGCCGCGGCCGGAGTCGTGCTCGGGGTGGTGGCCGTCGAGCTGCTGCCGGAAGCGCTCCACCAGGAGCCTGAGTGGGTGATCATCGCCGCGTTCGTCGCCGCCTGACTGTCGTTCATCGCCCTCGATAAGGCAATCGATCTCGTTCGCGCGATCATCGCGGCTCGGTCCGCGCCCAACCGCTCGCGATCTACGCGGCGGTCGCCATCGACCTTTTCAGTGATGGCCTCATGATCGGCGCTGGCTCGATGATCGCGCTTGGCCTTGCGTTGCTACTCGCACTCGGCCAGTCGGTTGCCGACGTGCCCGAAGGGTTCGCGACCATCGCTACCTTCCGCCGCGCCGCCGTTCGCAGGGCCGTCCGAGTCGCCGTCGCAGCGTCATTCGCGGTCCCGCTTCTCCTGGGAACCGTGCTTGGGTACGCAGTGCTCGGGGAAGCATCGGACTTTGCTCGCTACGCCGTCCTGGCTTTCACCGCCGGCATCCTGATGACTGCGTGATCAAGGAGATCGTGCCGCAAGCGCACGCAGGCAGGGACTGCGGCACTGACGCCCGGCTGCCAACGCTATTTCTGATCGGTGGCTTCGCGTTGTTTGCGTTGCTTGCGACGTTCCTGGGACAGCGCTAGACGACGTCGGAATTTAACCTGAGAAGGCGCGTTCAACCCATTCCTTCGCGTGGCACCGTTCCCCACCACTTCTCGCCGAGGCTTGGATCGAGGTCTGTCTCGAGGAGAACGTTGTAGGAATCCGCGTCGTGTGCTCCCTCGGCTTGTCGGGCTCTTTGGGCATCTTCCCGCCTGCCAGTTGGTGAGCTGATGCGGCGAGCTTACCGGCGGCTGCAGCGGCGCCTCTTTTGGATCCGCGGGCACCAGTGACAAGCGGTACGACTTGAACGGCTCCACCTGCTCCACCTTGATCCCGACGGCGCCGCCGTACTTCCGAGCGACGGCATCGAGGTCACCCTGGCCCACGACGATCGATCCCCCAAAGCGGTCGAGCAGCACGGGTAGTCCAAGGTCCGCCACCATTCGCAGGTCGACCTTCTTCGCGAACGGGTTGGGCATCGGTGTAGCCTCCGGGGACGTTTCACTTCCGCAAGCCGCTCCTCCCGCGCGCCGGCATCGACGGAGCGGGAGAGCAGAGGCCGCGACCCGTCGTCGCGCCTCCAGCGGGGAGAGTGTGCCTTAGTTTGAGCGCCTGTTCGCGCCGATCTCCTTACCGGCTCCCCGGGTCGCCCTCTCGCCTGATCCGTTGAGTACGTGCGCGAAATGGCGGACGGGGGGCTTGACTCTACAGCTGCTGTAGGGTCTAGCCTCCCTCGTTCATGAAGATCGGCGACGTCGCGCGACGGCTCGGAGTGACCCCGCAGGCAGTGCGCTTCTACGAAGAGCGCGGTCTACTCCCGGCGCCCAAGCGGGCAGATAACGACTACCGCGACTACGGGCCGGACGACTTCGAACGGCTGCGACTCCTCGTCGGCCTGCGGCAGCTCGATGTCCCACTCGACGCCGCGGCCGCGCTTGCCGTCCTGTGCGTTCAAGGGCGCTGCGACGACGTATCGGCCGGACTCCGTGAGCTGGTTCGCGACCGCCGAGCCGAGATCGCCCGACGGCGCGCGGAGTTGGACCATCTCGATCGCAACCTCCGGATCCTCGACGAGAACCTCGTCGCAGGGGCGAAGCCGGAGCATGCGATCGCCCTTCGTGAAGGAGAGCGAGATGACGTGTGACTGCCCCTGCGGCACCTGCTGCGGCTGCCGAGGCTGCGGATGCCCGTGTCCGTGTCGGAGCCATTCCTCGAACCCAGACACTGACACTGGGGGCGGGAAGTGATCTGCGAGCTGATCGTCCTGGCAGGGATCTTCGCCGCGCCGCTGCGGCGCGCTCTTGCGCGACGGCGGGGTAACGAGTCGTGATCGAGCAGTTCGACGCGATCGTCATCGGCGCGGGCGAAGCGGGTGCCGTCGTCGCGAGCCGTGCCGTCGAAGCAGGCCACCGGGTCGCGATGATCTATCGCGAGCCGTACGGAAGCACCTGCGTCAACACCGGCTGCGTCCCGAGCAAGTTCCTGATCCACCGCGCCAGGGTCGCCCAATTCGTGCGGACGGCCGCCCGTTTCCACGTCAAGGCCGGCGGGCCGCAGGTCGACCTGGCAGGGATCGTCGACGAGAAGAACGCGATGATCGAAGCGCATCGGGACGAGGCGCTGAGCGGCGCGCGCGCGGCTCGGCACCTGCTCACTTTGATCGAGGGCGAGGCCCGGTTCGTCGGTCCGCGCGAAGTCCACGTCGCAGATCGCCGACTGCGCGCGGATAAGGTCTTCATCGCCACCGGGATGCGGCCGACGGTACCGCCGATCGACGGGCTCGACACCGTCGCCGCTCTCACGAACGAGACCGCGATGGAGCTCCGGGACGTGCCCGAACACCTCGTCGTCGTTGGGGGAGGGTACATCGCGTGCGAGTTGGGTCAGGCATTCAAGCGGTACGGCTCCGACGTCACCATCGTCCAGAGCGGCGATCATCTGTGCCCGCAGGAAGAGCCGGACGTGAGCACGCTGCTCGAGCGAGCGTTCAGGGACGAAGCGATCAACGTGCACCTCGCCTCCCGCGCGCTGCGCGTCGAACCTTCGCCTGCGGGTGTTCGTGTGTTCGCTCGGCCGGGGGATGGCGAGCTCGTCGTCGAGGGTTCCCATCTGCTCCTTGCGACCGGGCGGACGCCGAACACCGACGGGCTGAACCTCGACACCGCCGGTGTGGAACTGCGAGCGGACGGTGGTATCGCCGTCAACGACCACATGGAGACGAGCGTCCCCGGGATATGGGCGATCGGGGACGTGAACGGTGAGCAGCCGTTCACGCGCGTGTGCCAAGAGGAGGCGAAGGTCGCGTACGCCAACGCCTTCGAAGGGGCGACGTACCGGATCGAGCGGTCCGCTCTCGGGCACGCCATCTTCACGGACCCTGAGATCGCGAGCGTCGGGCTGACCGAGCAGGAGGCCCGGAGGCAGGGGCGTGACGTCGCGGTAGGGCTCGTGACGTTCGACCAGGTCGAGAAGGCGGAGATCATCGGGGAGACGACCGGTCTCATCAAGTACGTCGTAGAACGCGCGAGCCGAAGGCTGTTGGGGGCGCATGTCATCGGTCCTGATGCCGCGAACCTCATTTACGACGCCTCGATCGTCATCCGGCAGCGAGGCCGGTTGGACGACATCGCGAAGACGGTCGGGATCTTCCCGACGCTTCAGGAGGGGATGGAGGGGACCGCTCGCGGACTCTTGAGGCGGCTCGCGCCCGATGAGGCCAGGAACCCGCTCGCCGCCTTCACATCGATCCAAGCCGACAAGAGCTACTGGAGGGACTCCGAAGCCATGCATGAAGATTTTTCGTGCCCGGCGTGCGGTGCCGACCTCGAGGTCAAGGAACGACTCTCCGAGGTCGACGTGACGAAGACCGTGGAGCCTCTGCCCGCCGCCGAGCCGACGGGTGAAGAGCCGCCGAAGGTCAGCTTCCAGTGTCCGGCGTGCGCTGCCGATTTTGACGTCGAGGAAGGGCTGGAGGTGGCTGGACGGCCCGGGTGAGGACGCGGGAGCTGACGAGCGCCAAGGCTACGTAGGCGGTTCGGTTCCGGAGGACGGAGACATGGGCAACGACGTCACGCCGATCTGCCCGGGGTGCGGGTGTTCGCTGGTCCGGCTTGGGATCCAACCGGGTTCAGCCCGCCCGTACCCATTCAACGGGACGACGTATCGGTTCTGCTGCGACGGTTGCGTGGAGCGGTTCCGAGAAGAACCATCGCTGTACGAGGAGCGCGTCCAAGACCTCACCGTATGCCCGACGTGCTTGGCGGAGAAGCATCGGGACGAGGCGGTAGTCGTGGAGGTCGCCGGGGCGGACGTCGCCTTCTGCGGGTGCCCGCATTGCGTCGAGGCCTACCTCGCGGATCCGCACCCACTCGTCGCTCGCCTCGTCGCGTAAGCGAAGCCGCTCTCCGCATCACGCAGCGCCAAGAGCGGCAAGCACGACGGCTGGCAACACGATCCGAGGCCTGGGAGTGGGCGGTTCTAACCCTCTCGCCCCGACCATTCCCAGGTCCTTACGAAGCGTGGCGTGTCCCGGGACCGCGCGCTCTCGTTCCGCTGCGGGTAAGTGGCCACGACCTCTGGCCCGTCCACGTCGACCCGCTCCGCGATGACTTCGGCCGCGAGGAGCCGAAGCGCCTCATCCCGAGGACCACCAAGCCGACGAGGACTGACGTTGCGATCATCCGCGGGTCAGCGCGCCGCGACGCCCGAGAAGGCCATCACGACGAGACCGGCTGTAACGGCTGTGACCGCCAACCGGTTCACGTTCGGGTGCCCCTCGACCCACCCCCGCCGCCACGGGGCTCGCAGGATCCCGGACACCACTAACCCGGTCATCCCCAGCGCGGCGCCGATGTCCGTCCAGTCCCGGATCCGAGACAGTCGGTAGGCGACGAAGAGCGCGGCAACTGCGATCAAGAAAGCCATGCCGAGCCAGGACTCCGACTGTGGGCGGAGTGTCGTTCGATGAGGTTGCCGAGCTGTACGACGCGGTGCGCCCAGCCTACCCGGAGCAGCTATTCGATGACCTCCTGGCGATCGCCGCAACGCCGGATCGCGGTCGCGTCATCGATGTTGGTGCGGGGACCGGACAAGCGACGGAACAGCTTGCTCGCCGCGGTCCAGCGGTGACGCTGACGGTCAGATCTACGGTCACGGAGAAGTAGGTCGGCCACGGCTGCTGCGCCGGATCGCTTCGAGCAGCACGACGTACGCGACTCCGAGGACGATAGTGACGGGCTGAGGCGCAAGACCAGCAACGAGCAGGACGATGTACACCACGACCAGCGCGGAAGCTGCCCGAGCAAGGTTGCGACCGGTTCGCTTCTGCTCAGCCGTCTGTTCGTTCGCGGTCACCTCGACGTAGAGGACCGGGATGGCGATTAGGCCGCCAAACACGACGATGTACGCCATCATCACCGCGACGACGATTTCCATGACGGCGTACACGCTCTGCTCCTTCTACCGGAGCGCCGGGACGTATGCCGTTCGACCACGGACGGCGCGCGGCCTACGCCATTCCCGGCGAGGCGCCGAAGGATGGGAGGATCGTGCTGCTCACGACGGCATGTCACGCGTCGCTGAATATCCGTTCAGCTACAACGCCTCCACGATCGACATAGCCGCTGACGGCACCGGAAGCGCTGGAGTCGGATACTCGGAGTTGCTCAACCTGGCGAGTCGACGAGCTGCTAGCAGCCGCGTAGTGCGACGCGTCGCCCCACGTCGGATCCTAATCACGCTCCGGACCGTCCTGGCAGGTCTGCGTGAAGTCCTGGTGGCCGCCGAACAACGCGTACGCACGGATGACCCTCGCGTGCGTGAGCCTGAAGCTGCCGTAGACGGCGAGGGGCTCGGGGCACGGTGACCGCTCGACGACGCGGACGACAGGGTAGGCGAGCCGCATCTGTGGCGGGTCCCAGAGCAACGCTTTGACCTCGCCTTCGGCCGATCGATCCGAGTCGGCGAGGTCACCCTCGCCAACGATGGCGGGCGGCCCCGCTGCCTCGACCGCAGAGCGGACGAATGGAGCCGCACATCCCCAGGCGGCGAGCATGACAACGAATGCGAGGACGGCGCGCTTCACGGGCGACCTACGCTGTTTGGACGGCTGTCTACCGCTCTCATGACGTTCCCGCACGGCGGTTCGTGATTCGAGCCGTCCCTGCCGGCAGAGGCGGACTCGGCCTGTACTCGGTGACGGCGAATCGCGCCATGACCGCCCAGTTCATCGAGCGGCTCCCGCAGCGTCCGAGCGGCGGCGGCGCTTCGGAGTCGAGCAGCTGAAAGGAGATGGTCGCCCGCCTCTCGTTTAAACGTCGTCTCGGTGCGGGCGACGCAGTACGATCGAGTCGCGGGCCTTGCCAAGCCGAGGTCGCAATGGGGGGATGCCGAATGGCCCTGGTGTGGATCCTCGTCTGGCTCGGGTGGCTCTTCGTGATGGCGCGGGTCCTCCGCGTCCTCCTCCGCCTGTGGTCGGAGAGGCGGCTGGGCAACACAGCGACCGTCGTGACCTCGGGACTGTCATGGGCCGGGCTCGTCGTCGTCGGGGCCTGCGCGGAGTTCGTCCTCGGTGGGCGGCCGTATCGCTGGCGGCACCACCTCTGCTGCGCTGGTGTACGCGCTCGTTCTCCCGCTCGCCACGCTGGCACTGCTGTCGGTGGCATCGGCGCGATTGCACGGGTCCAAATAGTTCGCTGGGTCGCGCACGCGATGACATGACGACTCACGCAGCGCTGATAGAGCCAGATGACTCAGGACATCGCTCGGTCCTTCACGGGTTCCGCCGGACGACTCCGGCTCGTCCAAGTCGGCTGATCGTCATCCTCGCCCTCGCAGCCGGGTGCTCTGGTCTTCCTGGCCGCAACGCACCCGTCCTCGAGGCCAGCGCTGCGATCGACGGGGACCGGCTCGTGGTCCAAGGGTCGACGGATCTCCCGGACGGCGCGCAAGTGAACATCCAGACGTGCCACGAGAGCGAGGCTGCACACAAGACGGATCGGGAGCCTCGATACTGCACGTACGACGACGTCACGGTCCGGGGCGGCTCGTTCCGGGAGACGATCCCGATCGGCGACTGGCCGCCGGGCAGGATCGACGTCTGGACCTCCCTCCAACCGCATGCGCTTCAGCCGCCGGGCGTCGTCGAGCGGTGGGGCGAGACGGGCGAGCGACTGAGCGGTCCGGGCGTCGAGGACGCCGACGAAGGACGTCGGGTGATGCTGCGAACGTCCGTACAGCACGATCCGTGATCGACGGGGATGCGTTCTGGGGGGGACCCAGGGCCGGGTCGCAAATCTATGTGCTCGTGGCAGTGCTATTGGCGGGCCAAGACCAGTCGAGCCGACGGCGGCTGCTATACCTGTGATCCAAATGGCTGCTTCTGCTGGTCGGGGACGACTTGATCGGATCGACAGACGCGACGCTGCGTCGCTGACGGCCGTGGCGATCGAAATGCTCTGGGTATCGATCCTCATGGGTCCCGTCGTCAACGCGAACGACGACATGCCGCTTGACGACCCGCCGGTCGGGCTCCTCGCGTTCGCGGCGGTCTACGCCCTGCCCGCAGCCCTCGGCGTGATCGGCTTCGCCCGTCGCCGTCCGGAGCCTCGGTTCGCCGCCGGCCTCTTGTGTCTGGGCCTTGCGCCGACGGCGTTCAGCGGTGTCGCGCTGCCTCTCATCCTGCCGGGCGTGCTGTTCCTCGTCAGCGCCGTCGATCAGCGCTGGACGAGACGGGCCGGCCTCGCGCTTCTTCTCGCGCCGCTGCTGCTCGGCGCCTCGTCCTGGGTGGCCGTTGTCGGTCAGCGCGAGGAGGTCTGCTTCATCGTCCGCACGACGGCCACGGGAAGGCAGCTCGAGATCGTCGACCCGTCGGATCCGCGGAGCCCCGCCGGTGTCACGTCGGACGGGGATGGCGGCGGTCTCCGCGTCGAGTCGTCAGGCGACGTCGCAAGCGGGGGCTGCACGTCCGTGCTCAGCGAGAGCGGATCCGTGATCGGCCTCGCGCTCCTCGCCACCGCCCTCACCCTCTCGGCGCTCGCCGATCGCGGGAGACCGACTACGCGGTACGCGCGAGCTCCCGAAGTACCTGCGTAGCTAGGACGATCCGAGGCTTGGGAGACGGCGGTTCCAAATCCTCTTGAGGCCGCCTACGGGCGAGGAGTCGCACGGAGGCAGACGGTCGCGGCACCGATCTCCTCGGCCTGTGTGAGAAAGGAAACGCGTACGACGCCTGCCTCGACGACGTAGGCGACCGCCGCGTCATCGGAGTCGTAGGCGATGTCTTCGAGCACGAGAAGGATCTTGCGCAGCGTCTCTTCCGCGTCGCCGTCGTAGTGCGCGGTCACGCGTAAGCAGCAGTCGGGCTCTCCGGTCTTCTTGACCCGGACCTTCAGGAGGCCGGCTTGCTCCAGGCCGTAGTCCAGGTCGATGAGTAAGCCGCCGGCATCTCTGCTGCGAATAAGCCCGAACCGCTTCACGGCGGCACGGCAAAGGTTGACCGCATCTGACTCAGAAACTGTCTTCACCGCAGAAGGTAACGCCCCATCAGTCGCGGAAAGCCAGACTGCCCTTACGCCGACTCTTCAAAGCAGCACCAGCGGCTGACCCGCGATCACGGCCACCGATAGTTGGTTAGTGTCGGGCCTAGACCTCTCGCCCCGACGAGCTCCGTAGGTCAGTCGAGCCTGTCGAGCACTTTCCCCATGAGTTCCACGGCCTTCTCGCGGTCCGGCGCCGGAGGGAGGTCGTAGACCAGGTAGACGGTGACCGCTTCATCTCCCGCAACGAGCGCTCCGCTGTTCGGCTCCCAGTACGCATCGATCCCCAAGTCGCGGACGGGCTGCCAGTCTCCAGGTACTGCGGTGAGGGCCTCGGCCGGTTCCTGCCGCAAGTCCATGAGGACGGAACCGCCGGGCCACAGGTGCCAGAAGCAGCTGTTCTCGTCACCCTCGCTGCGCTCGACCGGCGAGCCCGTAGCCGCTCTGATCTCTTCAGGCGTCAGCAAGTCGCAGGGGTCGATATTCGCTGCCGGCGTGCGCGACTCCGGTCGGCCGCTCAGGTCGGTCGCGGTGTTAGACGCGACTGCTGTAGGAGTCGCCGGGGACGCCGCGGGCGAGCATGCCGCAAGCGCGAACACCGCAACCAGCGCGAGTCCTTTCATTCTCCCCCCTTCTCGCGACGGTGATCGAGTTGCGGCAAGCGTGAGCCACTCGAGGACGAACGGCTCACGGCCGTTCTCGGCGAGGTTCGGATCGCCGACGCTTCGAGAGTACAGCCGGCGGGTCTCCTGTGTTCCGAGCATGGGAGTCGCGCTCGATGCGGCTACCCAGCGGCGAGGGCCGACAGAACCGGTCGCGGCAGGACGATCCGAGGCCTGGGAGTCGGCGGTTCTAACCCTCTCGACCCTTTAGGGTCTCGCCAAAGCGTCCCGAAACCCCGTCTTGCGCCCGACGGTCCTCAGAGCTTGACTTCGACCTCCTGCCCCTCCGTTCCACACTCTTCGCACAGGAACTCGCGCTCAAGTCGGAACCTGACGCGTCCCCGCGGGAGCGGATCGCGCTCGACCGCGACGACGAACGTGTGCGGCACCGCGACGTCGGAGCAGTACGCGTCGTGGAACCCGCTGTAGACCAGCCTCTCGCGCGGGTCGACCTCGACCGCCTCGAACACGAGCGGGCAGCCGGCGCCGACCATCAGGTGGTAGAAGATCACGACCTGGCGGCCGAAGGCGACGTCCGGGGCTGCGCGCCGCGGGAAGAGGTCCTTCCAGTACCGCTCGAAGTCCGCGTCCGTCGTCGCGACCTGGATCAGCTGGTCGTCGTGTCGGTGCCGTCCTTCCGCGAGGACGCGGCTGCCTTTGCCCGGGAGGATGCGGGTCGTCCCGGGTACCTGCGTCGGAGCTGGCGGGGGCGACTCGTCCTCCACCTTGATGATCTCCCCGAAACGCCGGCGCAGCTCGCGCTCGATCGCGGGCGTGAGGCGGGCGACGCCGACCACGACCCGGTTCGCCTCGGTGTCGGGCGCCGTGCTCACGATGGCGATCCCCTGCCTCTCGAGGCGCGGCCAGAGAGCGTCGATCTCGTCCTGAGCTCGGTCGAGTTCGCGGAGAGTGAACCGGACCGCGCGCACGCGAAACGGCAGGTGGGGTGACAGGATCGCGTCGAGCGCCGCCCGATGGCGCTCGAGATCGCCGGTGAACGTGAAGACGAGAGCCCGCCCCGGGTCGATGTACGTTCCCCCGTACTCACGTTGGGCGCTCGCGTATTCCTCCGCTCTCGTGTGAAGCTCGTCGTGGATCTGGAGCTTCCGGTCGAACGGGGTAATGGCGAACGGCGCGACTGTCGGCAGTGCGGCCGTCGTCGCCTGCGACTCGATCCGGGAGGGCGGTTCCGGGACCGAGCTGCACGCACTGACTACGACGACGATTGCGACCAGCGGGGCGACGAACGTGCGAAGCCGCCGCCGGTGTGCCGATCGGTCCACCGGACGCACGGTTGCAGGCTAGCAAACGCGCGTCAGGATGGTCCATCCGGGCGAGACGGCCGTGACGGATAGTTGGAAAGTGTCGGGCCAAGACCTCTTGCAGTGCCGAGAAGACGGAAGCATAGTCGTGGAGCCTCTCCCATCTCGGGACCCCTCGCTGCCTCCCTTGATCCCGTGACGACCCCCGATCCCGCGTCGATCGGGCCATCCGCTTCCGGCGCACACCGAGGGACTTCTCGGCTGGCCTCGCCCGCCGCAACGAAGAGAGCGCTCCTACGCGTCGTCGCGCCATTCGTCACCGGGCTGGTCGGCTGGCTCGCCATGGACGCCCTTCCGACGATGGGCGGCTCGATGTTGCTCGGGGCAGTCATGGTTGGCCTCGTGGGAGGCGCCATTGGACGGCGACCGTTGGGGCTGATCGCTCTTTGGGTGGGTGTCGGCGTGTCCTACCCCATCGCCCTCGAAGTCGGTCTGTTCGCGTTCCTCGGCGAATTCTGGGAGATCTACTTGGTCATCGGTCTCGGCTTGGCCGCGGTCGGGTATCTGATTGGTTCTCTCGCAACCGGATTAATACAGGAAGGGCGAAAAGATCAGTCGACTTAGGCGGTTCGTCGTCGTGCTTGTGTCGGCGGCGATGTGCACTATCCACCTTTCACAGCGTCACGCCCGTAGTCGCCAAAGATTACGGCCGGCGGCCGGGTGAGTGGCCCAGAGCAGCGCGTCGAAGATGCGGACGAGCGTCCGCTCAATCCCAATGCTCGCGAGCTGTGCGTGCGTAGCCCGGAGTGCCCCTGAGAGGAAGCGATCCCCTGCAGGCGATCCTGCTGTTGACACCCGGGCTGTGCCTGGTGCTACTCGGTGGCGCGTTCGTGGTGGCGCGAGCGGTGCGTCGCGGGCAGCCATCTCCCTTCGGCCTCCGCCTGGTCGGCGTCGGGTTCGCGCTGGTGCTGCTGGTCCCCGGCGTGTACTTCGCGTGGCGTGCTGCCGAGGGGGCTCGGTGGGCCGTCGCCGTCGCGGTCCTCGCCGTCATGGCCGTTCCCGGACTCCTGTTCCTCGCCGCGGTGCTCGGGACTCGGACCCGGCAGGGTCCGCATGGGCCGTTTCTAGAGATGGCTTTCCCGGCGAGAGCGATGGCGGGTTGGCGCGTGCTGGTCGCACTCGCCGCTTTCCTCGTCTCGCTCCTCCTCGCGATCCGCCAGCAGTCGCTCGTATGGCTCCTCCTCTCTGCCGTGGCTCGTCCTCCTGGTCACGTTCGCTGCTCTCTACGACGCCTCGACGCGGAGTGACGCGAGCGGGAGACCCGCGGACGAGAACGGACCGAACGACGGACGTCCCCCGTCAACGTGACGCCACTCGAAGTGGCATCACGGCCGAGGCCACGACGCTCACGGATAGTTGGTTAGTGTCCGGCCAAGACCGGTTGCGCCAACACCGGGCATGAGGTCATGCTCGCCGTCCGAGACACGGATGGGGGGTAAGCACATGAAACTCAGCGTGGCGTCGCTCGTTGCTCTGTTGGCAGCTGTCGCAGCGTGCACGTCGGTCGCGCCATCATTCAGCGCGGAGCGGTCGACGGGTGACCCCCGGCTCGTGTGGGGACCTCTCGCCGTCAACGACGACCCACCCGTGACGATCGCGGCGGCACTCGGCGGCGCGGGCCCGCTGGAGATCGGGGAAGAGTGCGTCAGGCTCAAGAACACTGGGCGGACCTTGGCGTGGCGGCAGGCGCAGGTGCGCTGGGACGCGGAGCGACGCGAGATCGTGTTCGACGACCTGATGGGTCGCACGCTGCGAATCTCGGACGGCGACTGGATCGA
This sequence comes from Chloroflexota bacterium, assembly GCA_016781485.1. GTDB lineage: Bacteria > Chloroflexota > Limnocylindria > Limnocylindrales > CSP1-4 > YB3-1. The sequence continues at coordinate 14,658 of JADDQH010000018.1, forward strand.
GGTCGGTGGCGCGTCCATCTCCGGGCCGGGCGAGGCCCGGCGGCGGACCTGGGTGGCGCCCCCCGACGCCTCCTGTCCGCCCGAGTTCGAGGTGCACAGCCTGGAGCTCGCCGCCCGAGCCGCTCCGGCGACGGTGCCGAACGGGACCGGTCCCACGACGACGGCCGGAACCGCCGACGGATTGTTCTTCCCGAGGCATCCCTTCACGCTCCCTGGAGCGGCCGCCTTGATGGAAGGGACGCTGATCGAGGAGGCGGGGTGCCTGTGGCTGAGCGGGGGGGACGGCGAGCGGCTGCTGTTGTTATGGCCTCCCGCGCATCAGGCGAAGCGGACGGCCCGGGGCGTGGAGGTGCGCGATGGGATCGGCAGGACGGTCGCGACGACCGGAACGCAAGCCTTGCTCGGAGGCGGCGCGTTCAGACAGGAGCATGAGGACTACCTCGTCAGCCTGATCGGGCAGGACATCCCTTCACAGTGCCGCCGGGGCCGGTACTGGCTCGCGACCCGGGTCGAGGAGGCTCCGTAGGCGGCGGACGGCTAAGAGGCGAATTGAGCCATCGCGTCACCCGGCGGCGACGGTGGTACGACGACGACGGATAGTTGGAAAGTGTCGGCCCAAGACCTCTCGCCCCGACCACTCCCAGGTCTTTTCGAAGCGTGGCGTGTCCCAGGAGCCACGCGTTCTCGTTCGGCTGCGCCGGGAAGGTCGCGACGGTCGGCCTTTGGCTCGACTCAGCGCCCGCCCAGCCGCGCACCGGCACCGCAGCGGTGACCGCTGAAGGACCTGGGCAAGCATGACGGTGGGCTTAGAGCAGCTGTTTCATCTACGGGTCGCCTGCTTGGAGGTGCTCTGACTGTCGTTATGACCGAGCTCGTCGTCCGGCGACTGGACTTCACGCAGGATCCTCTTCATCGGCCCTGGGCGCGAGTCGACCCGTTCAAAGACTTCGACTCTTTTGCGCGGACTGCGGAACCGAACCCATTTGCGCGGAGCGCTCACCCAAATGCGGACTACGCGTTCGCTGTCGGTCTTGACCTCTCAAGCCTGACCGGGCTTGCGGGCAGCAGCAGGTACATCGTTCGCGCTCTGAGTGCGCCTCGGGACGCCCGCGCTCGTGAGCTTCGGAACGCCGGCTGCCAACGCCGGCGAAGACGCTCCTCCACAGCTACAGATCGAGCACGATCTCCCCGGTGCCGTCGCGGCGGTTGTGACAGTCCGCGCCCAGACCCGCCGCGCACTCGTTCCCGGCGTGTCCGCCCTAGCCGAAATCGCGTCGCGCCTCGGGTTCCGCGACGCGGAGGCGTTGACCACGCTCGCCGCCGCTCACCGGCTCGGCGCCGACGTGCTCGTGACGCTTGACGAGCGGCTCCTGGCAAACCGAGACGGGCCGCTCCTGAGTGGCTGGAACCTGCTGACGCCAGAAGAGGCCTTCGTCGCCGTCGGAGCGTGGACTCGCTCGCTTGGGATGGGTCGGCCCGACGACCCGGCGACCGGCGGCAACTTCGTCTATTACTGGGCGGTTGCCCGGGGCCTTACTCCGCATGGCTGGGCGGCGTACGCGGCTTGGGTGACCGGGGAACATGACGTCCCCGGCTGGCAAACGTCCGCAGACCTAGCCGGTTCTGTTTTCTCTCGTCTCGATTGCGTTATCCGCTCGCTGGACGAGATGTATCGCCTCTGGCAGCGTCGAACGAACAACGAGACGATTGACGCTATGCAAGCTGAGTTCGACGTGGCGGTCCTCCGGACATGGGCAATCCACGATGTGCTGGCACTTCTTTCGGGAACCCATCTCCAATTCCCGCTCGACCCCCGGCACGGTGCGAAGTGGGGATTCTTGGCCCACGACTGGCAGGCCGCCGCCCGAAAGGTCCCGCGTGGCAGTGATCTCTTGGCCACCGTTGCTGCGTTCGCGCCTCGATTGCGCCTTTCGCAGGAACTCCGCCACCACGCGATCCACCGCGCTCAGCTCGCGACGATGTCGGTCCACGGCGACGGCCAGAGCCGCGCGCTTCCAGAAAAGCGGATTCGGATACCCGCCGGCGTTCTGGCGCGGATGAAGCGGTCGTTGGACCAGATTGGAGACCCGCCGCGCGCTTGGGGTATCGGCGACGAGGTTCGGGCACACACGCTGCCGGTCACGGTTCGCCGTCGCGAGGGCTGGGAGGACTCATACGAGGAGCCGAGCGAGGGTTGGGCCTTGCTCGACCCGGTGCCGTTCGCAATTCGGATGGTTGCCGCTGCCGCGGAGCTCGCCGACAAGGTCTTCGAGGTCCTCGACCCCGCATCCGATCCTGCCCTTCCGGAGCGACTCCAAGCACTCGTTCGTCGGATACCGGAGGACTACCCGTTCCGCCCGCGCGACCTGGCCGCGGCGATCCTTTCGAGCCCGCTCGCAGGCACGCAACGTGGGTTCCGTGGAGCGTTGACGAAACCCAGTAGGACGAAACTCAGTAGATTTCCGGGAAGTATCGCGTGCCGATTAAGGAGCCCCACCGCAGGCACGGCGACGTCAAGCAAGGAGCGGCGGCTCGCGGTCTCTACGACCGCGCCTGGATTCCGAGCTCGAGGTCCCGTCCTCGCCATCTGGTCTCCGAAGACCGCGTCCTAGAGCTGGCGGAGCGGTCACGACTTGGGAAGGCCCTGGGAGTGGGCGGTTCAAATCCTCTCGCGCCGTCCCGGGGCGTAAGCTGCCCGAGCGTGGTCTCCGTATCGGGTGAGCCACCGAGCCTCGAGGTCGTGCCATTCGGGGTGATCGCGACGGCCGCGATGCTCATCGCGACCAGCTACTTCCGGGGACAGGCACGGTCATGACCGGCCCTTGGCCACCACTCGTATCCCGATGAGGAGGCGCTCGGTCGCGTGGGATGACCGCGGCACCGAGCGAAAGCGCGCCTAGAGGTAGAACTTCGGTGTCTACGAGAAGTAGCCTTGGCAAGTCTGGAAGCGCCCGCCTTAGTGATCGCCTCACGTCGGCTGCGGCTACCGAGGGGATGTGTTGAGATCGACGAACGTGCCGGAGCGCGTCAGCAGGCGGTAGCGCGAGCGAACGACGACCGCGAGGCGATCATTCGGAGCGGAAGTGGATCCGCTGGCTGCAACTTCCACAGATCGTCGCCGATCCTCTTCTTAGTCGCAGCGCATCTCGTTGCTGGTTGTCTCGGCCATCGTGGCGATCCACGACAGTCGCTCTGGGCCGAGAACCAATCGAGCCAGACGTACCTGCTAGCCGTTCAGGGCACAGACCTAATGGGGACGTGGGAAATCAAGGGACACAGCTCGCGGCTAGTCTTTGGGGTGCCTGCAGAAGGAGACGGGATTCGGACGCGACTACTGGACCCGAGCTGCCGAGGTGTAGCCGAGTTCTTTGTCAGCGACTTTCCTGCAGGCATCGTAATCGACCCGTCCGGGCGCGCTCGTGTCGTGTCTGGGTCCGGCGTTGACAGGATTGAGACTGATCGAGACGGAATCGCGCGTGAGTATCCGAGAACGAGGCGATGCGGCGGCTCGTGAGCTCCACCCGATCCCGATCTGAGAGTCCACTTCGATTCACCGGGGGAGGTCAGGCGTCACGCCGCGACGAGGGCGTTGACGACTGACGCGGGCAGGACGATGCGAGGGCCTGGGAGTCGGAGGTTCAAATCCATTCGCACCGAACGCGACGCGCCTCATCGGCCTCGATGCGAGGAGATCGCGGCACTGCTCGACTGATGGGCGGCGCTGCCGCTAGCCTCACGGAGTGTCGTTCGATGAGGTTGCCGAGCTGTACGACGCGGTGCGCCCAGCCTACCCGGAGCAGCTATTCGATGACCTGCTGACGATTGCCGCAACGCCGGATCGCGGTCGCGTCATCGATGTCGGTGCGGGGACCGGACAAGCGACGGAACAGCTTGCTCGCCGCGGTCTCTCGGTCTTAGCCGTCGAGCCTGCGCCACAGCTTGCGGAACGTGCGCGGCTGCGGTTGGCACCCTGGCCGAACGCCTCAGTCGTTACGGCGACGTTCGAGGACCCGCCGGCCGAGGCCGACTCCTTCACTTTGAGCCGCGTAACAGTGCTCTACGCGGCTCCGGTTCTGAAGTAGCCGGGAACCTGTCATCGATCGTCCCGAGGGCGCGCCTACCCGCCGGGCCGGCGAGCTGAGAGCCACAAAGGCGTCACCGCGCAGTGCTACGCTCCGTCCATGGCGACGCGCGGCAGATCCGTACTCGTTGGGCTGGCGATCGTCCTTGGCGTCCTCGCCGCGTCCGCGTACCTGTGGAACTCGGACGCGAGGGCCTTCGTGATCGTGCTCTTGCCGTTCGCCGTGCCGGGCGTTCTGCTGATCGGATGGGCGGCGCGCCGAGCCTGACCCGCTACGCTCGACCGGAGCCGAGGTGGTGACGCATCGGCCTCCAACGGTTCGAGCACTCACCGGGTGCTTTCCAACACCGCAACGGGGGGCACCCCCGATCACAGCGGTGACCTCGAGGACGGGTGCGTCGCGCCCAGGAAGACCGGAGCACGCGGCCGGCGCCCCCGTCTCAAGCGTGGGAGCGGCAAAGCGGGCCTGTGCGAAGGCAGGATGCGACTTTCCGTACGCCGTCTAATATCGTCCGCCTTGGTGGGTCTCGCCTGCGTGACGGGATGCGACACGCGTCCTCCGCAGGCAATCGACCGAAGCGGTTGCTCGACCACAGCGGCGCTTGAAGCGGGTCTCCGCGAGCTTCGAGCGGCTCGAAATGCCGCGGATCGGCATGACACCGCAGCAGTAAACGGCGCGGGCCGCGCAGCTCAAAGCAATGCTCGGCGGGCACGAGACGGCTTGGCAGAGATCGAAACCTCTGGTCGGCTCAGCGAGCACCGGCAGGAGCTCCTCGACATCGCGCTATTTGTCGATCAAGCCGGATCGTTCTTTGCGACCGTGGAGAATGCTGCGACGACCGATGTCGCCGATGCCGACCGTCAGCTGGACCACTACGCGCGTCGACTTGAGGCTGTGGAGTCGGAGCTCGCCCGCGGTGGGGGCTGTCGGCGCGGGTCCTCGCGAGCTAGAGACCCGGTTCCGAGGGAGATGACGTGACGCGATGCCGTTCTCCCCGCGTCGGTTGCGTTGTGAGCGATGTGCGGATCGACGCAGTGACGCACGAGTCAGGGTCGCTCCTGACGGTGTTCGCGTGGCGGCCTGGAGACTTCCCGCTGCGCCGGGTAGCTGGGTGACGCCGCCTCTGTCAGCACCTCTTCGAAATGCTCCCGCCGTGCCGCAGCGACGACACCTCCCGGGAGAGCCTGTCGTGGGCGCGAGCAACCGACGGCTCGCCCGCCCATCACCGCGACGCGGACTAATAGTTGGAAAGTGTCGGCCCGAGACCTCTCGCCCCGACCACTCCCACGTCTTTTCGAAGGGCGGCGTGCCCCAGCAGCCACGCGTTCTCGTTCGGTTGCGGGTAGAGCGCCACGACTTCCGGCCCGTCTACCTCGACCCGCTCGAAGATCTCGTGGAGCGCCTCCTCCCTCAGCTTGTCCGTCGCTCGTTGGCTCTACGCCGCGGCCGTCGAACGCTGTCGAGGCTCATCTACTAGCTCACCGGCCGCTGCGGCGGCGCCTTCTTCGGGTCCGCGCGTACCAGCGACAAGCGGTACGACTTGAACGCCTCCACCTGCTCCACCCTGACCCCGACGGCACCGCCGTACTTCCGCGCCACGGCGTCGAGGTCCTCCTGGCCTACGACGATCGTTCCGCCGACGCGGTCGAGCAGCACGGGTAGGCCAAGGTCTGCAACCATGCGGAGATCGACCTTCTTCGCAAACGGATTAGGCACTGCTTTAGAGTCTCCTACGCTGCTACCCCTCGGTTATCGAACGGCTATTCGTCTCGTCTCGTTGATGCAACATTTCCTCGGTGCCAGCCGGATTTCTGTCGCCGAGCATCATGTCTAGACGCGCCTTGTACCGATGTCCGGATACCTGAACGGGATTTGGGTCGAGTACTTTTCTGCCTCGTCTCCCGTGTAGCCGGGCATCGAGGAGATCCACGGCGCGGGTATCTCCCCGAGTGTGGAGTCGAAATCGACCGGGAAGACGCCGAACGGATCGAGCCAGCTTGCGGTGATCGTCGTAGCGAGGTCGAACAGAATGACCTCGCCGTTTCGGTCCGTTCCCGCGCGCAGAGTGACACCATCTCTACGCTCGACGTCGGGCTGGCGCCAATTCCTTTTGTTGAACAGCACGTCATATGCCGCGTATTCCATCCGCCGCACGTACGGCTCAACGTCGGGTCCACGTGCGTAGGACTCGCGCCTGTCTGCGTGCATCGTTTCCGAACGGACGCGGAGAAGCCAGTCCTGCACCTCCGACTCGGCGTAGTCGAGATGGTTCGGGTCGGACTGAAGGAAGGCGGTGAGGAGCGGGACGCAAGCAGCGGGACCAGACCGGAATGCGCGTTCGAACACGCGGATATAGTCGCGGACGCGACCAACTGCCCCTCCTTCTGCAAGGGCATCAGCCAAGAGCGCCAGTCCGTCGAGGCGGTCGAAGATCACGTGCCCTATCGGTTGTTGCCCTGTCGTCAGCTCAAAAAGCTCTGGAAGGAGAGTGGGCCGCGGGCGCGTGATGAAAGGTCCCGCTATCCCTCGAGCCGCCTTCAGCGATGCGACCTCCTCCTCGTCGGCCTTTGGCCATGACGCACGGCTTCGTCGACAGAACTTCCCGCCGGCACGGATACACCACCCCCAGCATGTCGGCGAACTCGCCGATAGCGCCTTCTAGCTCGCGTCGCGGTTCCTCGGGGAGCCGCACCAAGCGGCTGCTATCGATCGACGGCTTGCCGACCTCTAACCTCGAGGCAACCAGGAGCACGGCTCTGTCGCTCTCCCTAGGCCACGCGAGAGTTGGCCCACCCTCAGGTCTTTCGGGCGCGTCCGTGATGTCGTGTTGCACGTGGAGTTCCTTGGTGAAGACGCTAATCCCAGCGCTCGTCGTGTAGCTCCAGCGAGCGAGCCGTGCCGGAGCTGGGCGCGTGAGGCGAATCACCGCCAATCGGCTAAGGAGCACGCACGTGTCCTCTCACTTTCGGGGCGAGGTTGCGGGCGGGACGACACGTAATCGGAGTCGTCGCGACGCGGTGCATCGACGACCCCAAGACCCTAGGCGACCCCGCGGAGCACCCGCTGGATAGCGTCAGGGACGACGACGCGAGGCCTGGGAGTGGGCGGTTCGAGCCCCCTCGCCGCTCCCGCGTGTGCTCATCGCGATACGCAGACGACCGCCGTCTTCCGTGCGTTATCACCGTCAGAACTCGAACCGCGGCGAGGACTGGCTCAAGATCGCCGTCTGCGGGGAGACCGACCACACCGCGCTCAAGTCGTCCACCATCGCCGAGGCGAGGCTTCGAACATCGGCGGCGGCTGAGGCGTGCATCGCTTCGGCCACGATGAACACCGCGTTCGTGCCGTCGCGGACGGCCGAGTGGGCGCTCTGCCGATTCGTCCAGCGGCGCGCGTGCGCCCGCCCAGCGGCATCCGCGAAGATCACTTCGCGCGCCTCGGGATGCTCCTCCTCACCTGAGAACGTCAGGTAGGTCTCATCTCCGGTGGCGTAGCGGACCTCGAGGCACTCCGCGATCTTCGACACATCGAACACGGCCACTGGGATTGCGAACGCGAGGGAGACCGCGTTACCCAGATCGATCAGAGGGTGGATCTGTGGAAGAGAGCCTTCCTTCTCGAAGCGCCGGAGCAGCGACTCCGAGGCACACCGATATTGCGTCGGCTTCAGCCCCATCCTCGAAAAGGTCCGCCGCCACGCCTGTATCTCCGGCAGCGTGCTCTCGAACGTAGTGGCGAGCCGTGAGCGCGCGATCGCGCCGTACCGCGCGACCTGAGACGCAACCGAGACATCGGCGCTGATCCCGCTGGCATACAGCACCCCGGGAACGAGCTCCGGAAAGTCCCGCCAGATGTCCCTCGAATGCTGGAAGTACACCGCCGCCCTCGATCACCGGTCGGTGACCGCGAGCCGGGCGCCGAGCCCCGCGAACGCCACCGCGAACGTCCGGCGCAGCCACGTCATCACTCGAGGACGAGAGACGACGTGGTCCCGATCGGCAGCGGCGAATACGCCATACAGGACGAAGACCAGGAACGTGAGCAGCATGAAGACGCCGCTCAACTCCAGCATGCGCAAGGCAGCGTTCGGCTCCCCGGTGCTGACGAACTGCGGCAGGAACGCGAAGAAGAAGATCGTGAGCTTGGGGTTAAGGATGTTGATGAGGACGCCGGAGACGATCACCTTCGTCGCTGACCGGGGCGCCACGTTCTCGTCCACCGTCAGTGCTCCGGTGTCTCTCCACGTCGCCCACGCCATGTAGAGCAGGTAGGCGACGCCCAAGTACTTCATGACCTCGAACGCCAGCGCGCTGGTGTGCAGCAACGCTGCCAGGCCGGTGATTGCTGCGAGCATGTGGGGGACGATGCCGAGAGTGCATCCGACCGCGGCGATCAGGCTTGCTCGCGCGCCGCGGGACAGGCCCGCTGCGAGCGTGTAGAGGACGCCCGTGCCAGGAGTGGCAACGACGATGAGTGTGGTCGTTAGGAACTCGGCGCTCACGTTGATCCTCCAGACCGGGGGTCCCGAGGGTGTCAGTCTAGGCGACGTCGGCCAGGGCGCTGAGGAGTCTTTCCGGGAGGACGATCTGGGGCCTGGGAGTGGGTGGTTCAAATCCTCTCGCCCCGACCATTCCGACTACTTTCTGACGCCTGACCGCGTTCCCGTCGCTTGCTCCACCTCAGCGCGTCTTCCTCGCGATGCACAGCGTGGTCAGGTAGTGGTCGACGAAACTGCCGCCGAGTTCGCCGTCGATGAGCCTCCCGATGGCGTCGAAGAGCGAAGCGCGCGCTGCAGGAGCCAGGGACCGATGGTCCGAGTACGTGCCGAGGAGTTCGAGCAGTCGGCCCGAGGTGTAACGCTCCTCCCACCGGTAGCGCCGCTCCGCCACGACCTCGAAGTAGCCGCTGCCGTTCATCTCTTCCGCGGATCCGTGGATCTCGCTCTCGGCTCGTACCCGAAACCGCTCCCCGAGCTCGGGCGCGAATCTGTCGTAGAGCCCCTTCGCTCGGCGGTAATAGACGTCGCTGCCCGGGCCTGCGACGTGATCGTTCCGAATCAGGGCGATGGCGCCACTCGGTCTCAACGCGTCCGCGGCGAGCCTGAAGCGGAGGACCGGCTCGACCCAGTGGAAGGCGGTCGCCGAGATGACGAGATCGAAGCTGGAAGGCTCGACCTTCCAGTCCTCGAACCGGCCGGTGACGACGCGACAGCCCGGGTACGGTCGCAGCTTGCGAGCGAGTAGCGCCGCCATACGCCGACCCGGCTCGATCGCCGTGACCCGGAGCCCGCGCGCTGCCATCGGGAGCGTCGCCTGTCCCGTGCCCGGTCCGACTTCCAGGACGCGTCCGGCGTGAGGGACTGCGCCGAGGGCGATGGCGTCGTCGATGGCGGCAGCGGGGTAGCCCGGCCGTGCGCGGTCGTAAAGGAACGGAACTTCGTCAAAGATGGTCGCGACCGTGCGGTCCGGCCCGTCCTTCTGCGCGGTCATCGGTCCCTTTGCGTAGTGGTGGTGCTTGGCGTCGCCGTCTCGCGAATGCAGGACAGATTGTCGGCAGGCGGACCGGGATCGCGCGTCAAGGAACCGGGAGCGGCGGAGAAGCGGTGGGGCGTCCTCTAATCAGCGTCCGTGACGCCCGGTGTTAGCCCCTTGGGCAGAATCAGTCACGTGACGAACGTCCTCTACTACGGCGACAACCTCGAAGTCCTTCGGCGGCACGTTCGAAGCGAGTCCGTTGACCGCGTGTACCTCGACCCTCCCTTCAACTCCAACACGAGCTACAACGTCCTGTTCGCGGAGCATGGCGAAAGGGCCGCGGCGCAGGTACGTGCGTTCCAGGACCTCGCGGCGCATCGGGACGTCCTATTGGCCGACATCAGCGGCGAGGTCGTCGCTCGTGCGTTCCGAACCAGAGACGACCTAGCGTCGAGCGTCCGCGGGACACAGCTGGACGTGATCCTCGATGACTTGTACTGGGAGTACGCGTCCCTCAAGCGGTGATGGGTCGTTCGCGTGCCCTCGCATTGTCCTTCGCGCTGACACTCGTCGTCGGGGCGTGCGGGACGGGAAGCGCCGGAGACGTGGTCGAGGAGTACTTAGTGGCCGTCTCCATCGCGAACGGCGACCGCGGCTGGTCGCTACTCCATCCGGAAGCTCGCGCCGAGATGTTCGGGAACAATCAGGACGCGTATCGCACCGCGGCCGACGCTCACGACTGGTCCGGGTTCGCATGGTCGGTCGAGGAAGTGGTTCCGGACAACCCCACGCTGTATATCGTGCGCCTGACGCTACCGCGGGGTCGGCAGAGCGTTCCGCCCTTCCTCGTGCTCCCGAGGAACAACTTCATGCTCCTGAGCTTCAGCGGCGAGCCGGGCCGAGCGGAAATGATGGTCCGGTTCGAGCCTGGGGGAATGGGGATTTGGCCATACGGTGGTTAGGATCAGCACGAGACGCCACCCCGACGCGCGGAGCGCGCGCTTCGCCCATCGACGCGCTGTTCGCGCTCGAGTGACCACGCGGCTCGGGGTCACTCCGCGAGGAAGCTCGCCAGCCGGAACGTCCCGTTGCGCTCGAGCCGGTTGCGCGTCCGCAGGTAGCGGGCGCCGTCTTTCGGGCCCGCGCGATCATGCGCCCATCTGCCTCTTGGCCATGAACGGGCTGCGCGTCAACGGGGCGCTGGCGATCACGTCCAGAAGGCGTTGTTCGGCGACCTCGACCGCCACGGCGCCTAGACCGCGGCGGCGGTCAGGGGCGCGAGCGGGACGAGCGCCTAAGGAGAGTGACGACGCGTCGACGAGCGGCTGGGGGATCGAGCTGACGATGCGTGTGCACTCGGACGACAGCGAGCCGCCGATGTGGCCAGTACACCTCCTGGCGAAGTTGGGCGAGTACGTCTACTCGACCGACGTCCCCCTCGGCCCAGGACATCGCGTCGACGCCGGGGCGGCAATCACCGGAGGGACTCCACCGTCGCGCTTGACGGCGCTCGCGTTCACCGTCGACCCGCGGTTCGGGGAGATCGAGACTCCGAACGGCGCGCTTACGTTCCTGACCGCATGCGGTATTACGGCCGCCGAGCTCGAGCGCATGAAGGCTACGAGTACGGCGGCTGTCGTCGGCGGATTGCTGCGCGTGAATCCGGACCTAGTTACGGAACCCCCTCGTTAGCGACCGCCCGGGACCGAACTCAACTCGCCTCCTGGAGACCACCGATTACCGCGCGCGGCAGCACGATCCGAGGCTTGGGAGACGGCGGTTCTAACCCTCTTGCCCCGACCATCCTCACGTGTTCTCGGTGCTTCGCCTTCGCCCGTGAACACTTGCGCCCGCCGTCATCATTCCGCCCATGGGCTTCTGGTCCCGCCTGGTCGCCGCTCTGTCAGGCCGTTCCGAGACTCCGCCCGCCGGGCTCCCGCCACGGCGGGTCAGGCGCGCTGCAGGGAAGGTCCGTCGACGCCAGACGGGCGAGCCCCACTGGACCGAAGCCGACCGGTACCCGCGCCCGCGGCGCCGACGCGAACTCGACGACATCGCCGGACTGGGGATGGGTAACGCGGGCACCCGGAGTGTCGAGGACCGCAGCTGACCTGCAGGACGACTGGCGTACGACGCGACGCTCGGCGCCACGCCGGTCTTGGCCCTCGCGAGATCAGCTCGCCGCGGCGTCAGAGTCGGGGATGATCAGGTGAAGTTCGGTCCCGCCTCTCTTGCTGCGATATCTGCTGCGCTTGCGGCATGTGCGTCGCTGCGACCCTCACCTCCGGCTTCGGGCCCGAGCGCCGAGAGCCCGAGCGGTACCCCGGTCGCGAGCGCGGTCGCTGCGACTGTCTCCCCCTCGGAGAGGTCGTCCGCCGATGCGTCGTTCACGGCTCAAAAACCGACCCCGTCGCACTCTCCGCCACCGTCAGCGACGCCGCCGGCCGTTCACGGGGTGAAGCGGCTGGTCGCGGATCTCGAGGGGGCAGGCGCGACCGTGCGCCAGGTCGGCGCATTCGAGGGACTGGACGAGGGTCCCCTCCGGGGTGGCGTTCGCCTCTGCGTGGACTCGCAGGAGGTCACGGTGTACGTATTCAAGAACGACGACCAGCGCGCCGAAGTCACCTCCCAGATCGACCGCCGCGACCCGACAACGTTCTACGGAGAGCGGATCACCGCGGTCTACGAATGGTCCGGGAAGCCGAGGTTCTGGGAGCGCGATCGGATCCTGGTCCTGTATCTCGGCAGGGATCAGAAGACGGAGCGACTGCTGACGTCCGTGCTCGGTCCACCGTTCGCTCGCGGCCGCTGGCCGGCGACGATCGACCACACCTGTTAGGGGTTATCGGGATAGACGTGAGGCGCGGTCACGCCTGAAAACGCGAACGAGATCCGATGATGCTCGGCGGACTAGGCGCTCGCCGCGTGCATGCACCGTCACGACAGCTAGGAGGGCGCTCTCGCGAGGATGAAGACCGCTCCCATCGTGCCCATCCGCGCGTTCGGCGCGGCTTCTCCCTTCCCGTGCCGCCGATGCGGGTCCGGTACGAGATCGCGATCAGCGCGCCGGCGGCACGAGCGATGTGTGGCCTCGGGCAATGATGTTGCCCGTAAGACAAGTAGCAGTCAAGCGGTGCTGATAGGGCACGACAAGAGGAGCGCATCAAGATGGACATCGCCATCATCGGGACCGGGAACGTGGGCAAGGCGCTCGGCACGTCGCTGACCGGCGCGGGGCATGCCGTGACGTTCGCCGGCCGGGACGAGCAGAAGGCCGAGCTCGTCGCAGCGGAGTTCGGTGTGTCATCAGCCAGGACCTCGCGCGAGGCTGCACAGGGCGCGGACGTGGTGATCCTCGCCGTCCCGTTCTCGGAGCTCGAGAACGTGGCCCGGGACATCGCGCCCGTCGTGACCGGCAAGGTCGTCATCGACACGACCAACCCGCTCACGCCGGACTACTCCGGCCTGGCGACGCAGGGCGGAGCGTCTGCCGCCGAGCGGCTCGCGCGCGTGCTCGATGGCGCTCGCGTCGTCAAGGCGTTCAACACGCTCTTCGCGGGCGTCCAGGCCGATCCGCGGACGCACGGCATCCCTGTCGACGCGCTCATCTCGACCGACGATCCGGAGGCGCGAACGAAGACGTCGGAGCTGGCGAGCTCGATCGGCCTCCGCGCCGTCGACGCCGGCCCGCTCGTCCGCGCACGGGAGCTCGAGGCACTCGCGTTCCTGAACATCCAGCTCCAGATGCGCCACGGTGGCGACTGGCGAACGGCGGTGGCGCTCGTCGGCGCGCCGGCGGCGGCCACGACCGAGCCGGCCGCGGCGACGCTCGCCTCGTCTCTCGTCCGCGAGAACAATCCCTCCTAGGCATGAAGGCGCCGGGCTTCCGGCGATCCGAAAGCCCGGCGGCTCTGAAAGCACCGCCGGCGGCAGCCGGGAGGTCGCGCGCAGGATGAGCAGACCGGGCGAATCGTCGACCGTCAGTGCGAGCGCGATAGTCGCGTACACGCCCCGCGCGACGCAGACGCGTGTTGACTTATTTGCATGAGCTAGGAATACTCATCGCATGACTAAGCGACTTCAGGTCCTGCTTGATGAGGACGAGCTGGCCGAGATCCGCCGGAGCGCTCGCCGAAGACGTCTCTCCGTAGCCGAGTGGGTTCGCTCGGCCCTGCGGGACGCGAGGGCTGCTGAGGGAAGTCGCCCTGCACGCGAAAAGCTCCAGGCGATCCGGTCCGCGGTCGGCCACGCGTTCCCCACCGGCTCCATCGGGGAGATGCACGCGGACATCGAACGCGGGTACGTCGGTCACGACGAGTCGTGATCTTCGTCGACTCGAACATCCCGATGTATCTCGTGGGTGCCGCCCACCCGAACAAGGAGGCCGCCCGCCGCCTCCTCGAGCGCGCCGTCGCCGAGGACGCGCGCCTCGTGACGGATGCCGAAGTACTACAGGAGATCCTGCACCGGTACGTCGCCATCGATCGACGCGACGCGATCGGGCCGGCCTTCGACGCGCTGCTGGGCGTCGTCGATGAGGTCTTTCCGGTCGAGCTGCCCGATGTCGAGCGCGCGCGTCGCCTGGTCCTCGGCACTCAGCTCCTCTCGGCACGCGACGCGATCCACGTGGCCGTGATGCAGCGCCGCGACGTCGCCGAGGTGATCAGCTTCGACCGCGCCTTCGATGCGATCCCCGGACTCCGCCGTCTCCACGAGTGAGCGAGCGGCGCACATGCGTGGTTCTGTTCTGCTATTCGCGCCCGGGCTCGTCCTGATCTCGCTCGGGTACGTACTCGGCACGGCCGCGGCTGCGCGGCGGCGCTCGCCTTCGCTTCTACCGATCCGTCTGTTCGGCGTCGGCTTCGCGTTGATGTGGCTCGTCCCGGGCGCGGCCGCCGCGTGGGACGCCGCGTACGAGCGGCAATGGTCTCTGCGACGTTCTTCGTGGCGATGGTCGTCCCAGGGGTGCTCGTCCTCGTCGCGTCCCTCGGAGCCCGCCTCCGACCCGGTCCATACGGCCCGGTGACCGAGGCGCCGTTCCCGTTGCGATGGCTGGGCGTCTGGAAGATGGCGGTCGGCCTCGGCGGCATCGTCGTCTCGCTCGCCCTTCGCGATCGTCGAGCGATCAGCCGTCTGGCTCCTGTTCTCGGTCCTCTGGGTCGTGTTCGTCGTGACAGGCGCGGCGATGTACGACGCGTCGAAGCTCGACGACCCTGCGAAGAGCCGCGAACATGGCAAGGGGCGACGGATCGACGAGGGGCGACGGCTGTTGGTCGGCCTGGTGATGCTCGCGGTCGCGTTCCTCGCCGAGCTGTTCACGGTCGACGCGGCACTCGGCAGCGAGCGCTGCATCCGTGACGCTCTGTGCGCCACCCCCCGAGCTTTGGGAGCACGCTTTCTGGCTACTGATCGCAGCGGCCGGTCTTCTGCTCATAGCGTCCTCCAGGGCTGCACTGCGGACGCGTCGGTCACCGGGGTGAGCTCGAACCGGAGCGTCGGGATCCCGTGCCTCTCCCAGATCAGCTGGTACCGGGACTTCACTGCTGGCTCGAACCCCACGAGGGCGACGCTCTCTCTGCTCCGCTTCCGGAGCTGACGCGGCAGCGCAGATCGAGGACCGGAGGTGATCCGCACCGCGGAAGCTTGTTGGGTCACCGTCGGTCACAGCGATTCGCTGCGCCTTGACGAGCGCGCTCTGTCAGGACCGATATCACGTTGAAGCCCCACCTACGAACGAGCGCCCGATCCGCGTCTCCTCGGTCGCGCGCGTCGAGGAGACGCACCCCTGTTTCGGGACCCTGCGCACGCTCGACGAGCAGCGTCCACTGCCGGTCACGACCGTCGGGCAGAGCGTCAGGGACCGTGGCCTCGGCGTTTTCTGGGGACACGTCCTCGTCGCTCAGGGCTCCGCGGAGGCGATGCTCGACCTCGGCGTCAGCGTCTGGGACCTCGCGGCGCCGGCGGCGATCGTCGCCGAAGCCGGCGGCCGCATGACGGACCTCGCCGGTCGCCTTTCGTCGAGCGGCTCTTTCGCGCTCACCTCGAACGGTCTCCTGCACGACACGCTCCTGTCGGCGCTCGGCGGTCGGACCGGGTAGCTGCGCCTCGCACCGATGAACGCCTCGAACCCCGACCGGGCGACAGGGCGCGAGAAGGTGCGCAGGGTCGTCGAGCGTCTCGTCCGTGGAGGTACCGCTGTCGCCCGCTCGGACGGCAGCGTCCACCGCCTGTTCCCTGCGGCAGTGACCCCGGCCGAGGGCGAGTCATTGCGGGACTGGGTGATCCGCGAACAGGCGACTCAGACGCTCGAGATCCGACGGTCGCACGTTCGATCTGGCGTTCGTCGACGGGAACCACCGGTTCGACCGCGTCTTCCTCGACCTTGTCTACCTCGGGCGCCTCGTCGGCGCGGGAGGCGTCGTTTTCCTCGACGACTACCAGCTGCCCGGCGTCGCGAAGGCCGCCTCCTTCTGCCTGACGAATCTCGACTGGACGCTCGAAGAAGTGTCGCCGCCCGACGACCTCCACCAGTGGGCCGTCCTCCGCACCTCCCGGGTCCCGGACAGCCGACCGTTCGACTACTTCGTCGACTTCTGACTCCCCGACTCGCGGCCGACGACTGCGCTTCCCGTGCTACCGCCCCCGGCCATCTCGCGAAGCAGGAGCTCGCGTAGTTGCCTGACCCGCGGGCCGTCCTTGTCGCGCCGCGGCCGGGTCATACCGGCGAGGACGTCGAGCGGATGAGCGACCTGGACTCGGCGTCCGGCCAACGCGCAGGTCCGCGCGCGTTCACTCAGGCTCGCATAGCCGCCCGCGACCTCGGGGACGATGTCTAGCCGGCCGAGACGCGTTTCGTAGGTGTGGTCGAACGTGATCGGGGACTCGGGGTCCCGCTGCTCGATCCGCCGAACGACGCCATCCCGGACCCACACGCGCTCGCCGGCACTGTCGACGCGCCACTCGCCGATCTCCGGCTGCGCCTCCGCATCCAGCGAGCGCAATAGAGCATCGAGCCGCCGCAGGTTCTCCGGTGACGTGTCGGGAACGATGTCGAGGTCGTTCGGCGCCGCATCGAGCCCGTGCGCGAGCGCCGCCGCAGAGCCGACCACGACGAACCGGATCCCGTCCCGGTCGAGCGCCGCCAGAAGCCCTGCCAGGTCGAGCGTCAAGGACGATCGCCTTCCGTCCTCGCGAGACGACCGGAGCGACTCGACGCGCCTGCCTCACCCGCCCCGCTCGACCGTTGCGCAGCCTCGTGATCGTCGGTTCCGGCTGCCCGCTGCCGCTCGAGCCGCCGCCTCAGGTGCGCTTCCACCCGCGCCCACTCCGAGTCGATGACGCTGAAGTAGACGGTGTGCCGGAGGCGGCCGCCCTCGGTCACCATGTGGTTGCGCAGCGTGCCCTCCTCGGTGGCGCCGACCGCCCTCAGCGCCGCGCGCGAGCGGAGGTTCAGGGAGTCGGTCTTGAACTCCACGCGGTGCGCGCCGAGACGTTCGAACGCATGCCCGAGGAGCAGGAGCTTCGCCTCCGTGTTCGCGCCGGTCCCCTGCCACCGCCTCCCGACCCACGTGTAGCCGACCTCCAAGCGTCGGTGGTGGGCGTCGATGTTCAGGTACCGCCTGCTCCCGGCGAGCCTGCCCGATCGGCGGTCGACGATCGCGAAGGGGAGTTCGGTACCCGCGGACCGGTTGGCGAGCGCGGCCTCGAGGTATCGCCGCAGGTCATCCCGGGTATCGACCCGCGTCAGCGTCCATCGCCACAGCTCCGGATCGAGACCGACGGCGATGAGCCCGGGGAGATGCGTCCGGTCGAGCGGTTCGAGCCGCACCCCTTCGCCTTCGAGCGTGACCGGCTCGACGATCATCGGCGGTCGGTCCGGGTCCACGATCCGCACGCCATCCACTTCCTCGATCGTACCGGACCGACCTCCCGCCGCTCGACGTGCCTCGCTCCCGGCTCTGCGACACCGCCGAGCGCGCGAAGAGGCTGGCACCGCGGAAGCACGTCAGCGGGACCGGAACGTCGGTGCGCGGAAGCACGGCGCCGTATCGTACCCGGCGCTCTCGGGCCGACGGACGGCGCCCGTTTGCGAGACTTCACCGATCGCCGGGGATGGGAAGGCTTACCGAACGGAGCGTGCGGCGCTGGGCCCCGACCAGCAACGACGACGGTCGACGGACGCGTCGGAGATGTCGACGCCGATGACGGACCCCGCCTGGCGACGAGATCGAGGGGCACCTGGAGTTGGGAGCACGCCTTCGTCGTGTAGGGTCGGCGGCGGTCGTAGCTCGGAACGGAGGGCGCCGTGGCAACGCAGGGAGCGTCGGAGGCGGGTGGAGAGTCGGCAGGGCAGGAGAAGCGTCACGGTCGCGCGGTGATCAGCTGGGCCGAGTTTCGAAGGCGGCGTCCCGACCTCGCTCGGAAGGGGGACGACCTGTTCTACGAGCACGGGGTCGGCCTCGGATTCCTCGCGACGGTCCGTCCCGACGGAGGTCCGCGCGTTCATCCGATCTGCCCGGTCCTCACCGACGATGGCCTCTTCGCGCTGATCGTCCCCGGGCCGAAGCTCAATGACCTGCGCCGAGATGGCCGATACGCTCTCCACACCGAGACGTTCCCACCACCGCGGCACGACGACGCCTTCTACGTCACCGGGGCGGCTACCGAGGTGACGGACGTCCCCACCCGCCACCGGATATCGGCGCAGTTCCTTGCCGAGCGTGACGAGCAGTCGCCCTGGCCCGGGTTCGAGGAGTACGTTCTCTTCGAGTTCAAGGTGGACCGGTGTCTCCTGACGCTGACGGCGTCCGACGCCGACTTTCCCGCTGGCCATACCGTCTGGCGGTCGGACGCGGGGTAGGCGAGCAAGGTCCGCAGCGCTTGAACGAGACCTACACCACTCCCAGGGGAGTGATCTTCGATCTCGCCGGAACGCTCGTGGAGTGGCCGGAAGACGACCCGGGGCTCCGGTGGGCGGCGTCGTACGACCATCTCGCGGCCGCGCTGCCAAACCTTCCGCTCCCGCCGAAGCAGCAGTACGTACGAGCCATGGGAAAGGCCGAGGCCGCCCATTGGCGCCGAGTGAACAGCGAGCTGTGGAGCGCGTCCTCGACCGGGTTGGTCGAGGACGGGTTCCGCCGACTCGGACATCACCCATCGCCGGAGCAGGTCCTTGCGGCGCTCGACGCGTACGCGCGCGCTGTGGACGGTTGGACCGTCGTGTGTTCGGATGCCGCCGACACACTCCGCGTCCTGCGCGGGCGGGGGTACAAGCTGGGATTGCTGTCGAACACGTGGTGGGCGGCTGACTGGCACCATCGGGAGCTCGTCACGCACGGTCTTGCCGATCTGCTCGATGCCGTCACCTACACCTCCGACCTGCCGCACTCGAAGCCTCATCCGTCGGTGTTCCTCGACTCGGCATTGCGGCTGGGGGTTGACCCCAGTGCGTGCGTCATGGTGGGCGACAGGATGCGGGACGACGTGGCAGGGGCGCTCGACGCCGGCATGCGCGTGGTGTGGAAGCGGAACCACAAGCCTTATCCGAAGCCAGAGCATGTCGTCCCGACCGCGACGATCTCGCAACTCGCCGAACTACCCGAGCTACTCCGGAGCTGGGGAGGCGCTTGAGTCAGCGACGCGGACGGGCAAGCAAGAGGCCTGCGCGCTTCGTCGCCAGCCTTTGCATCGACTGACATCGCTTCGAGACGTCCTCGGCCGTCGTGCCGGGCTCGAACACGTAGCACCAGCCGATGTCTTCAAAGCCGGAGACGACCGCCTCCAGCTCAGTGCGTGGCGTCGGCCAGATGCCGCCGAACCGGAAATCGCCGCGAACGACCGCGACGAACGCCTCGTCGTCGCTCGTGGACGCGCACGCGGCGCTCACGGCTTCCCTGTTCGCCTCCAGGATGCTCGCCGCGCGCGCTGACGCGACCGCGCGAGTCAGGGCCGACGGCGATCGTCGGTGTAGCGCCATGTCGCTGCGATCCTCGCTAACCTTCCCTGCCGCCGTCAAGCGAGGGTCGCCCCGCCGATCGTCGACGCTTCCGCTTTGTACTCGGCCCCCAAGGCGGTTCGCACGGAGGACGGGAGGATCCTTCGAGGGTCGGGACCCGGCGGATCCGACCGCGCGGAGACGACCAGGACCTCCACTCCGGGCGAAAGAAGCCCACAGCGGCTCTTCGGGGCCAGAGGAGACGCAGTCGGTCGATCGGCCGCTCGCGGCCCTGATCTGGGATATGGACGGCACTCTGTTCGACTCCGCGCAGGCGGTCCCGGACGCGTTCATGACCACGATCGCGCGGCTCGACGGCCCCCACCTGACGCCTGCCGATATCGTCGCAACCTACAGCTTGGGCCCACCGGCCACGATCCTCGGGCACTTCCTCGGGCGGTCGGCACGGCAGGGCGATCTCGACCTTTACCACGCGATGCTCGCGGACCGCGCTTCCGACGTCCGTCCGTATCCCGGCGTCCGAGAGGCGCTCGACGCGCTGTCGAACAGGCTCCCGCTCGCGGTGTTCACGGGCGCCAGCCGGGAAGCGGCGGAGACGCTGCTCTCGGCGACGCGCCTCAGGGGGTTCTTCGCAGAAGTCGTGGGTGGGGACGAGGTGCCACGTCCGAAGCCGTACCCCGACGGGCTCGAGGAGGTCTCTCGGCGGTTATCGGTCCTCGCGTCCGATACCGCTTACATCGGGGATGCACCGGTCGACCTGGAGGCGGCGATTCGCGCCGGCGCGCTCGCCGTCGCGGCATCGTGGGGCCACATGTACCAGCCCGAGAGCGCGCGAAGAGCCGACATCGTCCTCGATCTGCCCGAAGATGCAGCCGCGCTACTGATACCGCGCGACGATTTCAACGGATCTCGCGCGACAGGAAACGCGTAGCGGCGAGCATCAGCTTAAGGGTCCGCTCTTGGCGTCGAACCCCTCGCTCCGGGGGGAGATCGAGTCCAAGCATAGGAGGCGCGAAATGAGACCTGAGCAGCTCCTCGTCCTGGTCGTGATCGCGGTCGTGGTCCTGGCCGTGCTGGCGTTCGCCGCGTCACGGATGCGCGCCTGGCAGGCGGAGCAAAGGGCCGAGCAGAACCAGGCGGAGGCGCTCGAGCACCGGCGAGAGGCCGACATGCGCTCGGCTCGAGCCGAGAGCGAGCGAGCGGCGGCTGAAGAGCAGGCGGCCGCGGCAAGACGGCAGCGCGCTGAGGTCGAGCAGCAAGCTCGCCGAGCAGAGCTCGAGGCAGAACAGAGGGCCGCCGGGGCAGAGCGAGAGCGCGCCGAGGCGCAGGGTCTCGAGCAACGCGCTCGGGAGCTCGCGCCGGACCTCGATCGATCGGACGCGCCGCCCGAGCGCGATCAGCGGATCGAGCGGTAGCGCCGAGGCGCCGAGCACGAGCAGCCGGGGGCCCGGGGGCTCGAACGGGGGAGCGGAGCGAAAGGCGAGGGCGCGCGACCCACCTCTTCACGCACGTCGATCGGCGACCGGGCAGAGGTGGCTCGTCATCCCGAAGCTGCCAAGAGGCGAGCGCGAGCGCGCTCCCACCGCGCCACGCGCGCCCGCTCCTCCTCGATCCAGTCGAAGCCCCGGTTGTGGAGCAGGTTGTCCTCCAGGTCGGCGAGCTTCACGGCTCGCGCGGTCGGATCAGGAAGGATGCGGTCCACGTAGTCCTCGTATCGCTCGCCCTCCCGGCGCGACAAGCGATCGACCGCATCGACGACGCGCGACGGATATCCGAGCCGCGAGAGGTCACCGAGGCTGTACTCCGTGTCCTCCACGACGTCATGGAGCACGGCTGTGACCCGCTCGACCTCCGTCGAGACGCGCAGCATCACCCGCAACGGATGCAGGATGAAGGGATCTCGGCCGAGGGCCGCCGTGGGGTAGAGCTGGCCGCGATGCGCGAGGGCTGCCAGCGCGATCGCGTCCTCGAGCACGGGGACGCCTTCTTCGACTCGAACCACGGCACGCGTCATCGCGGTCGACTCCCATGTAACGTTCGCGGGTTCGCATGAGCGCCGCAACGCTCCTTCCGGAGGACCGGGTCGGGCCGCGTTCACAGACGAGCGAGGAGCTCCACCTTCTTGGCCTCGAACTCACTCCCACGCGAGCTCGTGGCGAGATACGAACCGGTTGTAGCGATCGCGCAGCGGCGCCGCCTCCCGCATTGCCATCCCCCTCCTCCTCGTTGAGATCCTCGCCGAGACCCTAGACGGCTAGCCGCCGGTGTCAAGGCGCAGCGGCACGGATCGCGACGGACCACACGCGTCACGTGGCCATTCGTCGCTGCTTCGCACCGGAGACTCCGTCACGTCTCTGCGCCGTTCACTCGGATGGGGCGCGATGGCGGTGACAGCAGGACGCGTAAACTCCACGACTCGCACACGACGAGCGTGAGGTATTCCAACCATGACTGGACTCTTCCGTGTCCGGCCGCGAACGACGGTCGCGGCGCGCGACTCCCGCTGCGCCCACGAGTTGGGAGCGCGTCGCGGACTGGTACGACGGGTGGGTCGGCGACCGGGGGAGTAGGTATCACCGGGCCCTCGCGATCCCCGTCGCGCTCGAGCTGCTCCAGCCCGCAGAGGGGGAGGAGATCCTCGATGTGGGGGCAGGGCAGGGGGCGCTCGCGCCGTATATCGCGCAGCGCGGTGGGCGGTACACCGGGGTCGATGCCAGCCCTCGGCTGATCGCCGCTGCCCGTCGCCGCCACGGCGCGATCGGTCGGTTCGTGGTGGGGGATGCGCGGCGTCTACGCGATGTCGGCGCCATAGGTGGCGCCCGCTACCACGCGGCCGTCTTCCTCCTCAGCATCCAGGACATGGATCCGCTCGAGCAGGTGCTCGCGTCCGTGGCGTCGGCACTTCGTTCGGACGCCCGGATCGTCGTCGTCATGACCCACCCGGCCTTCCGTCAGCCGAGGCATTCCGGGTGGGGGTTCGACGAAAGCCGAGGACTCGTGTTCCGTCGGGTCGACGCGTATCTGACCCCGATGGCGGTCCCGCTGAAGCCCGTCGCGAGCGAGCCCCCGACGCGCTCCTTCCACCGCCCGATCAGCGGCTACGTCAACGCCCTTGGCGCCGTCGGTTTCGCCATCGACTCGATGCGCGAGATCCCGGACCTACCTCCTGAGGCCCAGCCCGGCAAGCGGGGTAGAGCACTCCGACGCGCGCACGCGGAGATCCCGATGTTCCTCGCCTTCCGGGCGGTCCGCGGGTAGCCCGCCGCTCGGCGTGGCGCCGTGTCGAGTCGCCGACGGAACCCCGCCGTTGGTACGAGAAGTCCGCGGCGTGGCGCGCTGTTCGTCGCCACCGCGCCGCGGATGGCGCAGCCGGCCGCGGCGATCCTAGCGGAGCGAGGGCAGGCGTCTCGCAGGAAGCGTTACCGGGTGCCGGGATCGATCAGCCGTTCGCTGTAGTCGAAGAACTTGCGGCGGGTGGTGTCGTTGAGGGGCAGCTCCAGGGACGTGCCGTCGTTGAGGTCGATGCGCAGCGTCCCGTCGGCGACGAGCTGCTGGACCGTGATGCGCGTCGGCGAGCCCCCCTCCTCGATCACCCAGCTGTCACGCTTGCCGCGCGACACGTTCGCCGTGACCGAAACGCTCCCGCCCGTCGGCCCCACGCCGGTCTCGGTCACCTCATTCGGGGGTCATCGGGCAGATGACGTACCGGCCTACCCGCGTCCGTCGTAGTCGACGACGGGCCATCCCGTGCCGTCGTCCCCCGACCTCCCGCTCCTCGACCTCGTGGCGAGGGCGTCAGCGGGTCCGATCAGTCCCTCCCTCGAAGCATGCGGGCGAGCCCGGGTTGGCCTGCCAGCCGGACGAACCGACGGAGCACGCCGATCGGTAGCCGCGACACGGTGTCCGCGGCGCGCGCGAGGTCGTCCTCGGGCAGCGCCGTGAGGGCCCGCAGTAGGCGATCTAGCGATCGATCGTCGAGTCGCGCGAGCACGCCGAACAGCCGGGCCAGTGCGGTCGATTCGGACCGGACGACGGCGGACAGCGCGCGGTCGAACTGGCGGACGAACGTGATGAGCGAGGCGAGCCGGTCGCGCAGGTCGGTCGCGGCGGGATCGACGGTCGCTGCGTCCGCCGCTGCCCGGTAACACTCCTCGAGCACGATCAGGACGGGGTCCGCCTCGCGGACCTTCCGCGCGCCCGCCACCCGGCGGAACCACTCCCAGTGATCGTCGACCGGGACCCAGGCGGTGCCCGCCGGCCCGCGCCGGCCGCTGCGCCGGGGCTGGCTTGCTCGCTCCACGATCCCCCAGGCCTCAGAGTCCGCGAGGGCGACGCGGGTCGCTCGATGGCTCAACGCGAGCGCGCCGCGGATCTCGGCTTCGGTGAGCGGCCCTCCATGCAGGAGCAGGTATCCCTGCACCGCCGCGGTCGACGGTGCGACGCCCCACGCCGCTCCCATACGCCCCCACGCCCACGCGAAGTCGCGTCTGATCCGCTCGCTCTCGTCCATCAAACCTTATACTTGACAGTATCGGGTTTCTCGGTCATAGTCGCTACATGACGATAGCGAGTATCGAGCGAGAGCGCAGCTCGTCGAGAACCGCCCGACCGCTGACCGTCCTCTTCGACACCGACTGCGCGTTCTGCACGAGGACCGCCGGATGGCTCGCCCGACTCGACCGGTCTCGTCGCCTGCGGCTGGTCCCGCTCCAGTCCGCGAGCACGGACCTTCCCGCGGTCGCCGCTCTCGCAGCAGCGCGTCACCTCAGCACGACGCTCCACGTCGTCCACGCCACCGGCGATCTGGCGACCGGGGGTGAAGCCGTACTGCGGATCTGCGAGGCCGTACCGCAGCTCCGTCCGCTGGCCGTCCTCGGCAGGTTCCCGGTCGTCAGGCCGCTGGTCGAGCCGCTCTACCGGCTCGTCGCCCGACACCGCGGCGGAATCAGCCGCGCGATCGGCACGGCATGCGGCGTGCCGAGGCACCCCCGGTGACCGTGACGGTCGCCGGGCTCGCCGCGTGGCTCCTCGGCTTCGCTCTTCTCCCCGCCCCGCTGCCGGCACGGATCCTGCTACTCGCGCCGCTCGTCGTCGTGCCGAGGCTGCTCGGACGGATCCCCGAGCGCCCGCTCCCGTTCGTCCTGTCGCTCCGCCGTCTCTCCCGCTGGCCCGCGTTCGTGGCCGCTCTCCCGTTGCTCCCCGCGTTCGCGCTGTCACCGAGCGTCGCGGCGACCGCGCTGACGCTCCCGTGGCTCGCCCTGACAGCAGCCGGTCTCGTCGCCGCGCTCGCGCACGCGCTGCCACGGCTGCCGTCGCTCCTGCATCCCGCCCGAGCGGCCGACCTCGCCGTCGACGCCGCACTCGGCTACCTCTCCGTGGGTGCCCTGTTCCTGGCCGCTGACCGCATCGGCTTGCGACCACTGGACTTCCCGGCGCTGATCATCCTGTTGACGGCGGTCCACTTCCACTTCGCCGGGTTCGGGCTGCTGACGGTGGCCGGGCTCACGGCGGCAGGTGGCGGCCCGGTCTCCCGCGCCGGTGCGCTCGCGCTCGTGCTCGGCATGCCCTTGACGGCTGCGGGCTTCACGTTCGACTCGCCCGCCGTGAACGTGCTCGGAGCGGTCGTCGTGGGACTCGGAGCGTCGGCCGTCGGGGCCCGCTTGCTGCTCGCGGCAGCCCACCGCGCGGGCTTCCCGCGGCTCGCCGCCTCGCTGGGCGCCCTCGCGCTCCTGGTTGGTGTCCCGCTCGGGGTCGTGTGGGCGTTTGCCGAAATGCTCCAAGCCCCGTTCGTCGACCTCGACTCGATGGTCCGCGTCCACGGCGGCCTCAACGCCGCAGGCGTCGTCCTTGCATCCTTCGGGCCGGCGGGCGAGGGTGGGAGTTGAAGGTCGTCCTCGCGGGCGGGTCGGGGCTCCTCGGCCGTCATCTCGTCACGGCGCTGGTCGCGGAGCGCCATTTCCCGGTCGTGCTCAGCCGCGACCCCGCGTGTGCCGCTCGTCGGCTTCCGCGTGGCGCGCTCGTCCGGCGGTGGGATCCGGGCGGCGACCCGATAGCCTGGGCGGGCGAACTTGGGGGTGCTGACGTGGTCGTCAACCTGGCGGGCGAGAGCGTCGGGACCTGGCCCTGGACCGAGAGACGGAAACGACTCCTCCGGGAGAGCCGCCTGAGGCCGACGAGCGCGCTCGTCGCGGCGCTCGGGGAGCTCGCGCCGGACCGACGCCCCCGCGTCCTGGTGAGTGCGTCCGGGACGGACCTGTACGAGGGGCGCGACGATGAACCGGCGACGGAGGAGTCGCCGGCCGCCGACACGTTCCTCGCCCGGCTGTGCCAGGAGTGGGAAGCGGCGGCGCTGCAGGCAGAGCCGCTCGGTCTCCGCGTCGTCACGCTTCGCACGAGCCTCGTCGTGGCGCCGGGCGCGCCCGCGCTGGAGCGTCTCGTCCTCCCGTTCCGCCTCTTCCTCGGCGGTCCGATCGGCTCCGGCGAGCAATGGTTCAGCTGGGTCGACGTGGAAGACGCCGTCGGGCTCGTCCTCCGGGCGATGCACGACCCGGGGCTTTCGGGCCCGTTGAACGTCGCCGCTCCCGACCCCCGGCGCCAGCGAGACGTCGCGCGAGCGCTCGGTGCGGTGCTCGGGCGGCCGAGCCGTATCCGGACCCCGGCCTGGCTCGTCCGGCTCGTCCTCGCCGAACAGGCGACGCTCCTGCTCGGCAGCCGCCGCGTGTGGCCGGACACGGCCCTGAGGGCCGGTTACAGGTTCCGGCGGCCGCGACTCGAAGATTCGCTCGCGGCCGCGCTCGCGGCCTCTCGGCTCTCCTCTCAGCCCGCGTGATCACCCGGCGTCGGTGAGCTCTCTGAGATGCGCGTCTGGCGCCGCGACGACGCGTACTGCAACGCGAGCTCGACGAGTCGACGAACCAGGCCGGCGTCCTGCCCTCGGTTCTCATCGAG